>DASUNW010000055.1:0-4036 GCA_036276955.1 Alcanivorax sp.
GAACAGCAGGCTGGCCAGCACCGCCGCCAGATCCGCTTCGTTCATTGACAGGTCGGCGGTGAGATCCGCCACCAGGGCGCGGTTGGCATCCATTTCAGGATGCTCCAGGCCCTTGGCGAGGCGCTCACGGAAGCTGTTCAGGCGCTGCTTGTTGAGGTCGTCCACGGACGGCAGGGGCATGGCGTCCAGGCGCTTACCGGTGGCGCGCTCGATGCCGCGCAGCATGCCCTGCTCGCGGCGTGCCACGAACAGAATCGCTTCGCCGGGGCGTCCCGCTCGGCCGGTACGGCCGATGCGGTGCACATACGCCTCGGTGTCGGTGGGCATGTCGTAGTTGAACACGTGGGTAATACGCGGCACGTCCAGGCCCCGGGCGACCACGTCGGTGGCCACCAGCAGGTCGATGCGCTTGTCGCGCAGCCGGGCCACGGTGGTTTCCCGTTGCGCCTGGGGAATATCACCGTTCAGCGCTTCCACACGGAAGCCGCGCGCCTGCAGCTGGTCGGCCAGGCTCAGGGTGGCGTGCTTGGTGCGCGTGAAGACGATCACGCCGTCGTGCTCTTCCGCTTCCAGAATACGGCACAGCGCATCCAGCTTATTGATGCCGGCCACCGGCCAGTAACGCTGGCGGATGTTGGCGCCGGTGCTGGAGGACGAGCCTTCCACGCGGATCCACTCCGGGTTTTTCAGATGCTTCTGGGCGATGGTTTTGATCGCCGGCGGCATGGTGGCGGAGAACAGCGCCAGCTGGCAGGCGTCCGGGGTACGTTCCAGCACCCAGCGCACGTCGTCGATGAAGCCCATGCGCAGCATTTCGTCGGCTTCGTCGAGCACCAGACAGCGCAGTTCGTCCATGCGCAGGCTGCCGCGCTCCATATGGTCCATCACCCGGCCGGGGGTGCCGACGATCACCTGGGCACCGTTTTTCAGCGCGCGCAGTTGATCACGGTAACCGCCGCCGCCGTAAATCGGCACGACTTCCAGGCCTTTCAGGCCGGTGGCGAAGGTTTCCAGGGCGGCGGCCACCTGAATGGCGAGCTCGCGGGTCGGGGCCAGCACCAGCATCTGCGGTGCTTTCAGCGCCGGATCCAGGCGTGCCAGCAGGGGCAGGCCGAAGGCGGCGGTTTTGCCGGTGCCGGTTTGCGCCTGACCCAGCAGGTCACGGCCTTCCAGCAGCGAGGGGATGCTTTGTTCCTGAATCGGTGACGGGGTATCGAAACCAAGGTGGGCGATGGCACCGAGCATGGACTCGGGCAGGCCCAGGGTGGAAAACCCTGAGGGGGTATGCGACATGTACAGACCTATTAGTAAGCGGGCTTGTGGCCCTGGAGCTGCTAACTATTTAGGAGCTGTGCCGGGCGCTGCCCTGTATGAAGGGGTGCGGACTATACGGGATGCGGCGCGTTTTTGCACGCTTTTTATGGCTGTGCGGTGGTGGGTCCTCCACCAAGGGTGAAGTGGGCAAGTGATCTTGGACAGTATCTCAGGGTGTTGCTATGCGACGGCTTTGGCCTCCCAAACATGGCCGATAAGGAAACCCGCCGAGGCAGGCACCGGCGGGTTTTGTGGTTTACCTCTTTTCCTGGATGCGTTCACGCTGCACGTTCATGGCTTTTCCGGGTCCTGGGGAATAGCCTTGCCCAGTGCCGGGTTCGGATGGTCTTGCTGGCCCCGTTGGGGGCTGCTCCCATCAATACGGAAGAGTTCGGAGGCTGTTATCCATTATATTTCTTTAGAGAATAAAAGTAGCACCATATATTTCTTTTAAATGGGATCAGCGCCCTTATCATTGCCTACTCAGACGAAGTCAGGACAGAAGGAAAGGCACACCATGGGTAACGCGCAGTTGATCACACGGGTCGGCAACAACAGCGCCGGTCTGTCCCGCGACGCCATCGATGATCTCAACCGGGAATACCGGGAGCTGGACTTCGAGGCGCGTATCCGCCGTGTTTATCAGGATTTCGCCCCGGAAAAGATCATGGTGACGTCCTCGTTCGCGGCCACGTCCGCCTATTTTCTGCACATCATCTCCTCGATCCGCCCGGAACAGAAGATTCACTTCATCGACACCGGCTACCACTTCGAGGAAACCCTGAAGTACAAGGAATACCTGATCGAGCGCTTCAAACTGGACGTGATCGACCTGCGCGCCGACTCGCGCCAGCACCAGATCACCCAAGACGAGCAGATGTGGCGCACCGATCCGGATCTGTGCTGCCAGGTGAACAAGGTCCAGCCCCTGGAAGACGCCAAGGAGCACTACGACCTGTGGATCTCCAGCCTGATGGGCTGGCAGACCGAGCACCGCGCCGGCCTGGAAGTGTTCGAGGAGCGTCGTGGCATGATCAAGTTCAACCCGATGATCGACGTCACCCGCGAGCAGCGCGACGCCTACATCGCCGACCATGACCTGCCGTTCCACCCGCTGGTGGAAGAGGGCTACCACTCCATCGGCTGCAGCCACTGCACCTGGAAAGGCGAAGGCCGCGAAGGCCGCTGGCAGGGTTCCTCGAAAACCGAGTGCGGCATCCACCTTTAAGGAGGATGCCCCTCACCGATACCGCCGCGCATACCCCCAATAAACCACCGCAAGAAACACCGCCAACCCCGCTGGCACGATCAGCGCGTTGAAATGAAGCGCCCGGAACAGCAGGGTTCCCACCAGGCCACCGCAAACAAACCCGCCGATCAACAACAGGAACAGCAACAGCCGCCGTCCGTTAATCGGCACGCCGCGCACCCGGTTGCCGAGCATGATCCCCAGGTCGGTGAAGATGCCGGACAGATGGGTGGTGCGGATAATCGAGCCACTGTAGGTGGTCACCATGGCGTTCTGCAGGCCGCAGGCCATGGACGCCAGGTAGACGCCCAGATCGCTGCCCTGCTGCAGGGAGAACATCGCCATCATCAGCAGAAAGGCTTCGATCAGCAGCGAAAAGCCGTAATGGCGGCCCAGCTTGAGCGCCGAACCGGGAATCAGCACGCCGCTGAGCGCGGCGCCGGCCAGAAAGCTGAGCAGCGTGACCAGCAGGTGGCCGGCCTGGGTCACCGCCAGATCGGCCAGCGCCAGCCCCAACAGCGACGCGGTGCCGGTCAGATGTGACACCGACTGATGGCTGAAGCCCAGCAGGCCCACGGCGTTGACGCTGCCGGCGAGGAAGGCCAGCAAAAAAGCGCCGACCTCCACCCAGCGGGGTAGGCGGGTGAGCAATGGCCTGTCCTTGTGAACGGAATGAAAGGAACATCATAGCAAAGCCCCGGTGTGACCCGAACCGGGTGGTGTGGCATAATCCGCCCCCTTTTCGCCCCTCCACGCCACACCAAATCGGAACCCGACCTTGCTCACCACCGCCAACATCACCATGCAGTTCGGCGCCAAGCCGCTGTTCGAAAACGTTTCCGTGAAATTCGGCGACGGCCACCGCTACGGCCTGATCGGCGCCAACGGCTCCGGTAAGTCCACCTTCATGAAGATTCTCGGCGGTGATCTGGACCCGTCCTCCGGCAACGTGTCCAAGGATGCCAACGAGCGCATCGGCAAGCTGCGCCAGGACCAGTTCGCCTACGAACAGTATTCCGTGGTGGACACGGTGATCATGGGCCACGACGAGCTGTGGAAGATCAAGGAAGAGCGCGACGCCATCTACTCAAAAGAAGAGATGACCGAGGAAGACGGCCTGCGCGCCGGTGAGCTGGAAGCCGAGTTCGCCGAGCTGGACGGCTACACCGCCGAGTCCCGCGCCGGCGACCTGCTGCTCGGCGTGGGTATTCCGGTGGAGCAGCACTTCGGCCCCATGAGCGAGATCGCGCCGGGCTGGAAGCTGCGTGTGCTGCTCGCCCAGGTGCTGTTCGCCGAGCCGGACATCATGCTGCTCGACGAGCCCACCAACAACCTGGACATCAACACCATCCGCTGGTTGGAAGGCGTGCTCAACCAGCGCGACTGCACCATGATCATCATCTCCCACGACCGCCACTTCCTGAACAGTGTGTGCACGCACATGGCGGATCTGGACTACGGCGAGCTGCGTCT
>DASUNW010000056.1:0-23830 GCA_036276955.1 Alcanivorax sp.
GTCGGTGATGTCGGAGGTTTTCACACCGGCATCCTTAATCGCGGTCTTGCACGGCTCCAGGGAGCGGGTCACCAGCTGTTCGACCAGGGATTCCAGCTTGGCCCGGGTCAGCTTGACCACCAGGTGCTTGGGACCGCTCTGATCGGCGGTGATGTACGGCAGGTTCACCTCGGTCTGCTCGGCGGAGGACAGCTCGATCTTGGCTTTCTCGGCCGCTTCCTTGAGGCGCTGCATGGCCAGGGCGTCGCCGCCCAGGTCGATGCCGGAGTCTTTCTTGAACTGATCGGCCAGGAAATTAATGATCGCCAGGTCGAAGTCCTCGCCACCCAGGAAGGTGTCGCCGTTGGTGGCCAACACTTCGAACTGGTGCTCGCCGTCCACTTCGGCGATTTCGATGATGGAGATATCGAAAGTACCGCCACCCAGGTCGTAGACCGCGATGGTGCGGTCACCGCCTTTCTTGTCCAGGCCATAGGCCAGGGCCGCGGCGGTCGGCTCGTTGATGATGCGCTTGACCTCGAGACCGGCGATGCGGCCGGCATCCTTGGTGGCCTGGCGCTGGGAATCGTTGAAGTAGGCCGGCACCGTGATCACCGCCTCGGTGACTTCCTCACCGAGATAGTCTTCCGCGGTCTTCTTCATTTTCTTGAGGACCTGCGCGGAAATCTGCGGCGGCGCCATCTTCTCGCCCTTCACTTCCACCCAGGCGTCGCCGTTGTCGGCCTTGGTGATCGTGTAGGGCACCATCTTGATGTCCTTTTGCACCACCTCGTCTTCAAAACGACGACCGATCAGACGCTTCACCGCGTACAGGGTGTTGGTCGGATTGGTCACCGCCTGACGCTTGGCCGCCTGACCGACGAGGACCTCATTATCCTCGGTGTAGGCGATGATGGACGGCGTCGTGCGCGCGCCCTCGGCGTTCTCGATAACCTTGGTTTTGTCCCCTTCCATCACAGCGACACAGCTGTTGGTGGTACCCAGGTCAATACCGATGATCTTACCCATAACGATTCCTTCTCCTTCACACGGTCCGGGCCTCGAATGACCACCCGGACGGCTGAAACTGTTTGACTTGCCAGCTATATGGCGGCTGGCGTGTTCTTTTCAAGAGTGCGCGGAACGCCCACTCAGGCCTTGCTGACCACCACCCGGGCCGGACGAATCAGACGGCCGTTGAGTTGGTAGCCTTTTTCCAGCACTTCGACCACGGAGTTGGGCTCCACGTCGGGGGCTGGAATCATGGTCATGGCTTCGTGGTGCTCCGGATTGAACGGCTCGCCCTGGGGGTCGATCTGCTCCAGGTTGTACTTGGCGAACACATCGAGCAGCACCTTCAGGGTGAGCTCCAGCCCTTCGCGGGCCGGTTGCAGCGCTTCGCTCTCCGGGTCCAGAGTGGCCAGACCCCGTTCCAGGCTGTCGGCCACGGTGAGAATGTCGCCGGCGAACTTCTCCAGCGCGAACTTGTGGGCGCTCTCCACGTCCCGTTCGGCACGACGACGCACATTCTGCATCTCGGCCTGGGCGCGCACATCGGCTTCGGCCAGGGCCTTTTCCACCTTGGCGAGTCGCTCCTTGGTTTGCGCCAGCTCGTCCTCCGCGGACGGCTGTTCCGGCGCCGAAGCCTGCTCCGCCGCCGGTTCCACGTCCCCGGTGACCGATTCCGCCTCGGCCGCGCCCTGCTCACCCTCGCGAACGGCCTGTTCGTCGCGGGCGTCAGCCTGTTGTTGGTGCTCTTGTTGCTTGTCCTGTTCGCTCATATCCACTCCACACGTCCCGAATTCTGGGAAAGCGGGCAAAGATATGGGAACGGTGAGGCGGGATTCAAGGGCCGCGCTTAAAGCTGGGTGAGCGCGGCGGAGAGGATGCGGGCGGTGATATCCACCGTGGGGATGACTTTCTCGTAGTCCATGCGGGTCGGCCCGACCACCGCCAGCACGCCCACGGGGCCGTTATCGACCTTGTAGGGGGCGGAAACCAGGGAATATTCCTCGAACGGCTGGTAGCCGGATTCCCGGCCGATGAAAATCTGCACGCCGTCCGCTTTCATGCTGCGCTCCAGCAAATGCAGGATGTCGCGCTTGCGGCTGAAGGCGTCGAACAGATCGCGGACCTTCTCGATGCTGTCCATCTGGCCGCCTTCCAGCAGGTTCGACTCCCCGGACACCACGTAATCGGAGTCCTTGCGGTCCTGGCGCAGCGCCTTGCCGGCGATGTCCATGGTCGCCTGCATCAGCACGTCCATTTGCGCCCGGTCCGCGTCCATGGTGCTCAACAGCCCCTCGCAGATGTTGTCCAGGTCGCAGCCGGCGTAGGTCTTGTTGATGTAGTTGGCGGCCTGGCGCAGCTCTATCTCGGTGTAGTCCCGGCTGGTGTGAATAATGCGGTTCTGCACCTCGGAGCGGTTGACCACCAGCACCACCAGCACCCGTTGGCCGGACAGGGGCAGAAACTCCACCTGGCGCAGGGTTGTGACATCACGGCGCGGTACCGCCACCAGGCCCGCCATGCGGGTCAGCTCCGCCAGGCTGCGCGAGGCCTGGGACACCAGCGCCTCCGGCGACTGATCCGGCGCCAGCATCTGGCGCAGCTCTTCGCGGAGGCGGGCGTTGTCCGGGCGCTCCATGGTGCTGGAGGCCAGCAGGGTGTCCACGTAAAGCCGGTACCCCAGCTCGGTGGGCACCCGGCCGGCGGAGGTATGGGGGCTGGCCAGCAGCCCCATGTCTTCCAGCTCCGCCATCAGGTT
Source organism: Alcanivorax sp. (assembly GCA_036276955.1). Classification (GTDB taxonomy): domain Bacteria; phylum Pseudomonadota; class Gammaproteobacteria; order Pseudomonadales; family Alcanivoracaceae; genus Alloalcanivorax. Next base: position 2,747 of record DASUNW010000056.1, read on the forward strand.
GCGGATGGTGGCCGGACTCACCGCCAGGCCGCTGCCGGTGGCCAGGGTTTTCGAGCCCACCGGCTGACCGTGGCGGATGTGCCGCTCCACCAGCGCCATCAACAACTGCTGCTTGCGTTCGTTCAATTCCAACTTGGCCATACTTCTATTACCCGTGATGAAGCCTCAGTATAACCACGGAAGGGCCATTCTCCGCACACCGGCGCGCCGTCGTCCAGGAACGGGGCTTACACTGGCCACCGGAATCGCCTAATATCGCCTTACTACTGGCCAAAAGGACAGTCCATGTTCACGCACCTCAGCGTTCGCCACTTCGCCACCGTCGACCAGCTCGAACTGGAACCCGAGCCCGGCCTTACCGTGATCAGCGGCGAGACCGGCGCCGGCAAATCAGTGATTATCGACGCCCTGTCGCTGACCCTGGGCGAGCGGGCCGACAGCGCAGTGGTGCGCCCCGGCTGCGACCGCGCGGAAGTGCTGACCACCTTCGACGTGGCCGACAACCCGGCGGCGCGGGCCTGGCTGGGGGAGCGGGAACTGGACAACGGCAATGAGTGCCTGCTACGCCGCACGGTACGCGCCGACGGGCGCTCGCGCGCCTACATCAACGGCACCCCCACGCCGCTCACCGAGGTCCGCGAGCTCGGCGAGATGCTGATCAGCATTCACAGCCAGCACGAGCACCAGGCCCTGCTGCGCAAGGAAACCCACCGGCAATTGCTGGATAACTTCGCCGAGGCCGGCGCCCAGGCGGAACAGGTGCGCGAACACTGGCGCGCCTGGCAAAAAGCGCGGCGCGCCCACGACAAGGCTCTGGCCGGCGCGCGCGAGCAAACCGAGCGGCAGGAACTGCTGCGCTTCCAACTGGAAGAGCTGGACGCCCTGGCACTGACCGAAGGGGAACTGCCGGAACTGGAACAGGAACAGCAGCGCCTGGGCAACGCGGAAGCACTGATCCGGCTCTGCCAGCAAGCGGTCACCGCGCTTTACGACGGCGACGAAGGCACTTGCAACGACCAACTCGGCCAAGTCAGCCACTGGGTGGAGGAAGCGCGCCGCAGCGACGACGCCCTGGCCACGGTGTTCGACACGGTGGAATCCGCCCGCCTGCAGGTGGAGGCCGCCGCCGACGATCTGCGCCACTACCTGGAAAAGCTGGACCTGGACCCGCAGCGCCTCAGTCAGGTAGAAGCGCGGCTCGACCAGACCTATACGCTGGCCCGAAAACACCGCCTGCGCCCCGAGGAACTGATCGAACATCACCGCAAGCTGGCCGAGGAAGCCAACACCCTGGAGCATTTCGACGAGCACCTGGAAGCGCTCGCCAGCGCCGAGCAGGAAGCCCACGAAACCTACATGGACAGTGCGCGGATCCTCGGCCGCCGTCGCCGCGAAGCCGGCACGCGCCTGACCCAGCAAATCCAGAAACAACTCAAGGCCCTGGGCATGAAGGCGGCGCGCCTGGAAACCGTGCTGGAAGACAGCAAACCCGGGCCGGACGGCCTGGAAGAAGTGGAGTTTCGTTTTTCCGCCAACCCGGGGCAGCCGCTACGGGCGCTGGCCAAGGTGGCGTCCGGCGGCGAGCTGTCCCGCGTCAGCCTTGCGATTCAGGTGATTTGCGCGCGCAATCTGACCGTGCCCAGCCTGGTGTTCGACGAGGTGGACGTGGGCGTCGGCGGCGGCGTGGCGGAAATCGTCGGCCGGCTGTTGCGCGAGCTGGGCGAGCACGCTCAGGTGCTGTGCATCACCCACCAGCCACAGGTTGCCGCCCAGGGACACCAGCACTGGCAGGTTCACAAGATTCAGGGGAAAGACACCACCCACACCCGCATCCAGAGTCTGGGCACCGGGGCCCGGGTGGAGGAAGTGGCCCGCATGCTGGGGGGCGTGGAAATCACCGAGTCCACCCTCACCCATGCCCGCGAGATGCTGGACAAGGGTCAGCGGGTGGCGTGAGCTAGCGCTTCTTGCTTTTCGGCTTCACGTACAAGACCAGGGAGTGGTCGACGATCTCGTAGCCGTGCTTGTCGGCGATCATGTGCTGGCGGTTCTCGATCTCTTCATCCATGAATTCCACTACTTCGCCGGTCTCCATGCACACCATGTGGTCGTGGTGCTCTTCATCGGCCAGCTCGAACACGGCGGAGCCGCCCTCGAAATTGTGGCGCAGCACGATGCCGGCCTGCTCAAACTGGGTCAGCACCCGGTATACGGTCGCCAGGCCCACGTCTTCGCCGGTATCCATTAAAGCCTTGTAGATGTCCTCGGCGCTGAGATGGCGTTCCTCGGAGGATTCCAGCTGCTGCAGAATTTTCATTCGCGGCAGGGTCACCTTCAGACCCGCTTTTCTAAGATCCTGATTATCCAATGTCTTTGCTCCGTATGCCGCCGTGGAGGATGTCCGGTTCTCTCGGGAACCTTGTCCCCTGTTGCCAAGTCTGTATTATCGCCCGAACATTATGCCAAGTCGAAACACCATGCCAAGGTTCATTACACTATCGTTGTTATTGACCGTCCTGCTGGCCGGTTGCAGCTCCCTGCGTTTCCCGGGGGTATACCGTATTGATATCCCTCAGGGTAACGTGGTTACCGAGGAGATGCTTGACGACCTGCAACCGGGGATGACGCCGGAACAAGTGCGCTTTGTGCTGGGGCCACCCACCCTGACCGACCCGTTCACCCCGGACACCTGGTTCTACCTGCTGCACTATCAGATCGGCAACGCGGAGACGGTGGAGCAGCAAATCGTGGTGTTCTTCGATGGCGGCCAATACAGCCACTATAAGGGCGAGCCGGTGGAAAACGTGCGCGAACGCACCTCCGGCCGGCGCGATCGGGAGCTGGAGCAACGGGCCCGCGACCGCAGGGAAGAGAATGTGATCGACCTCGAGCCGCTCAACGACCCGGCCCCGGAGCCCGGCGCCCAGAGCACCCCGGACGCCACCTCGGTACCGATCCCGCGCAGCTAATCCGCCCCGGCCCCGTCCTTTCCGGCCCGCTTCGCGCGGGCCTTACGCGCCGCCTTGGGGTCAATCTTCAACGGCCGGTAAATCTCCACCCGCTCACCGTTCACCAGCACCCGCTGCGCCGGCGCCGGCTCCGCCTTACCGAACACGCCCATGGCGGCCCGCTCCAGATCCAGCCCCTCGAAGTGTTCGGCGATGCCGGACTCGAGTGCCGCTTCCAGCATGGTGGTGCCGGGCGGCACGTCGAGAGCAATCAAACGCTGCTTCTCGGGCAGGGCGTACACCACTTCCACGTGCAGACGATCGGCGGCCATCAGCGCGCCTCCTGATCAGCGGGGGCGGCCTCCACCTGGGCGCCCTCGGCGGTGCTTTCATCGGGGCGATCAGCAGCACCCTCATCCGTCGCCAGCACCGACCACAGGGAATAAACGAACAGAGCCACCACCGCCGCCGGGGACACCACCCGCACCAGCGCCCGCCAAATCAGGTAGAGCGGGAAGCGCTTCATCGCCAGTTCCTTGCGCGCATGGGTTTCCTTCATCACCCAGCCGGCGAAAATGGCGATCAGCAGCCCGCCCAGGGGCAGCATCACGCTGGTGGACAGGAATTCGATATTGTCGAAGAAGGTGCCCAACAGAAACGTATTGTCCTTCCAGACGTTGAAGGACAGCACCGAACCGATCCCCAACAGCCAGGCCGCCAGACCCACCACCAGCGCCGCCAGCCAGCGCCGCAAGCCGCGCTCCACCAGCCAGGCCGCCATCGGTTCGCCCAGGGAAATCGAGGAGCTCCAGGCCGCGCATACCACCAGCACGAAGAACAGGGTGCCGAACAGCAGACCACCGGGCATCTGCCCGAACGCCAGTGGCAGGGTCACGAACATCATGCCCGGTCCCTGGCCCACTTCCAGACCGCCGGTGAACAGCAGCGGGAACATGGCCAGGCCGGCCCCCAGCGCCACCAGCGTGTCCAACACCGCGATGGTGACCACCGAGGACACGATCGACACCGGCCGCGAACGGCCATTCTTGTCCGTGATTTCGCGGGGCATGTAAGCGCCATAGGCCATGATCGCGCCCATGCCCAGGCTCAGGGTGAAAAACGCCTGCCCCAGCGCCACGATCACCGCCTCACCGGACAGCTTGGAGAAATCGAACGCGAGCAGGAAACCCACGCCCTCGGCGAACCCCGACGTGGTGGAGGCATAACCGATCAGCACCACCAACAGTGCGAACAATATCGGCATCAGCACGCGCACGGCGCGCTCCAGCCCCTGCTTCACGCCCAGCGCCACCACCCCCATGGTGAGCACCATGAACAGCGTGTGCGACCCCAACAGCAACCAAGGGTTGGCCAGCATGTCCTCGTAGTGGGCCTTGGACTGCACCGCCGTGATGTCCTGAAACACGCCCTGGGCCGCTTCCCAGACATAAATAAGCGCCCAACTGGCCACCGCCGAGTAGAACGACAGAATCAGAAAGCCCGACAGCGCGCCCAAATATCCGATGCCCGCCCAGCGGCGGGTCACCTTGCTCTGCTCCGCCAGCTTCGACATGGTGTGGATCGGGCTCAGACCGCCACGGCGGCCCAGCATCACTTCCGCCACCATGATCGGGACCCCCATCAGGGCGATACAGGCCAGGTACAGCACCACGAAGGCACCACCACCATACTCCCCGGTGATGTAGGGAAACCGCCAGATGTTACCCAAACCCACGGCGGACCCCGTGGCGGCAAGAATAAAGACCCACTGGCTGGTCCACATACCGTGGACCGGCTTGTATTCCTTCTTCATCGGTAACTTACCCCTCGACGCAATCCGGCCATTGTCTTGATTTTCGGCAGGCCGCTCAAGCGCGGGTACGTCACCGCTTACCCGCCTCGGCGCAGAAACAAGTGCCACGGCCCTCGCCAGGGCGGCGGCCACTCTCTATAATCGCCGCCCCATGGGCAAACCGAAAAAACAATCGTCTCCGAACGCCATTGCGCAAAACCGCAAAGCGCGCTTCGACTATCACCTGGAACAATTCTTCGAGGCCGGCCTGTCGTTGCAAGGCTGGGAGGTGAAGGCGCTGCGTGAGGGCAAGGGCAACCTGACCGAATCCTACGTGATGCTAAAGGAGGGCGAGGCGTTCCTGTTCGGCGCCCGGATAGAACCCCTGCCGACCGCCAGCACCCACTCCGTGCCGGATCCCCAGCGCACCCGCAAGCTGCTACTGCATCGCAAGGAACTGGCGCGCCTGTTCAGTGGCGTGCAGAAAGAAGGCTTCACCTGCGTGCCGGTGAACCTGCACTGGAAGCGCGGTCTGGTGAAGCTGGATATCGCCCTGGCGAAGGGCAAACAGAAGTTCGACAAGCGCGCCACCGAACGGGAGCGCGACTGGAAACGCCAGAAACAGCGCATACTCCGCCAGCGATAGCCGACGGAAGAACAACCACAAGGCGCCCTAGAGCGCCTTGTTGGCCTTGCCGCGATGCCCGCCCAGCGACTTCACGTCATCACGCAAACGCCAGTAGAACTGCAACCAGGCTCGCAGCACCGCGGGCAGGAAGTACACCGCGTACAACACCAGCGGAATACGCGCCTCGCCGCTCACCAGGGCAACCGCATAGGCGCCCCCGGCGTACAGCGCCAGCGTCAACATCAACTGCAGGGATCGGGCCAGCAGCGGATGCCCCGCCACCGGTGCCCATAATTTGCCTAAGCCTTCATTGGCTGACCGAAAGATTGTCTTCATCGTTTCCACTCCTCAGGGAATGACGGACTTTGTCGCATCCACTGCGACACAGCACCGATGATGCACGCCGAATATGACAAACCCATATCAATCAGTTCGATTGTCGGACAATACTTGTAAAGCCCTGTTATAGCGAAAAACAATCCGCTCTTGTCTTCGACTTCCTTGCCCCCATCTCCTACAATACGCCGTTCAGCAGTAGACGGCTGACCCAACAGGGGGCGACATGGATTCGACGCCGGTAAAGAAACCTGTGGTGCATGTCGAGTAGCGTCGCAATGCTCGTAAATACCTTGTGGCATATTAAAGTAATCGCAAACGACGATACTTACGCACTAGCAGCTTAAACCCTGCTTATCGCCAAACGACCCAGCCTGTGGGGAAGTGAGGCGAGCATCGCTACACAGGCTCGCAGCAAAGTCCGTCCCGGATGGCGCTGTTAAAACCTTTAGGGACTCGGTGACTGCGCCCTGTCTGTCGGGCCGCAGCCACTTAAATCAGTAGACACGACTAAGCATGTAGATCTACAGGCGGATTGCTGGCGGACGGGGGTTCGATCCCCCCCGCCTCCACCAACACCGAAAACCCGGGTCCCGCCCGGGTTTTTTTGTTTAAATCATTCAGTACCATTAATTTTCTTCCGCGCCGAAGCCCGTCATGCCAAGGCGCTCCCAGCGAGCAGCCTGCGGAGCTGTAATGAAGTCCTGGATCCACGGTTTGCTGCCCTTCTTGCAATGGCCCCGCCCCACCGGCCCGGCCCTGCGCAAGGATGCCATCGCCGGCGTCACCGTGGGCCTGGTGCTGATTCCGCAAGCCATCGCCTACGCCACCCTCGCCGGAATGCCCCCTATCACCGGCCTATACGCCGCCCTGCTACCCGGCATTATCGGTATTCTCTGGGGTTCGTCTTCGTTGCTGGCGGTGGGTCCGGTGGCGCTCACCAGCCTGCTCACCTACGCCGCGCTGGCGCCGCTGGCGGAACCGGAAAGCCCCCACTGGGTAACGCTGGCGATCTGGCTGGCGCTGTACGCCGGTATCCTCCAATTCCTGCTCGGCGCGCTGCGCCTCGGGGTGATCGCCAACTTCGTCTCCAACGCGGTGATTACCGGCTTCCTCAACGCCGCCGCCCTGATCATCCTAGTATCGCAACTGCCGGCCCTGCTCGGTCTGTCCGGCGAGGGGCTGATCCCTACTCTCAGGCAACTCGCCGAGCACGGCCAGCATCCCGAGGCCGTCTGGTTATGGACGCTGGTGTTCGGCCCCGGCGCCTTACTGCTGCTGTGGTTGCAGAAGCGCGCTATGCCACGCTTTCCCGGCGTTCTACTGGTTTGCGTGCTGGGCATTGCGCTCAGCGCCTGGCTGGGCTTTCAGGCGCTGGGTGGCAATGTGGTGGGAGCCGTACCTTCGGGCCTGCCGGTTTTCCAATGGCCCGATGCGCTGACCATGGAGCAGCACCGTTCTTTATTGCCGGCGGCGATGATCATCGCCCTGATCAGCTTCACTGAGGCGATGTCCAGCGCACGCTCGCTGCCCGCGCCGGATGGGCGGCTGTGGGACCAGAATCAAGAGCTGGTGGGCCAGGGCCTGGCCAAAGTGGCCAGCGGTCTGAGCGGCGCCTTCCCGGTCAGCGGCTCGTTCTCGCGGACCGCGCTGAATCGCTACGTGGGCGCCACCAGCGGGTGGTCCGCGTTGTTCGCGGCGGTCTGCACCCTGCTCTGCCTGCTGTTCTTCACCGGTTATCTGCAGCACCTGCCCCGGGCGATCCTGTCGGCGATCATTATCCTGCCGGTGTTCGGGCTGCTCGACCCGATGGCCTTCGTACGGCTGTGGCGCGCTTCGGTGGACGACGGCCTGGTAGGCATCGCCACCTTCCTGGTCACCCTGGCGTCGGTGCCCTATCTGCATTGGGGGGTACTCACCGGCTTCCTGCTGTCGATTCTGTTCTTCCTGTACCGCCGTTCCCACCCGCGCCTGATCGAGCTCGGGCTGCACGCCGCCGGCACCCTGCGCGACCGCGACCTGCACGGCCTGCCGGCGGTGGCGCCCGGCGTGCTGGCGCTGCGCATGGACGCCTCCCTGACCTATATCACCGCACCGCTGCTGGACCGGTTCATCCGCGAACGGCTACGCGCTGAGCCACAAATTCAAGTGGTACTAATCTGCGCGTCGGCGATGAACGCCATGGACGCCACCGGCGCCGACACGCTGTCCAGACTGCGGCGCGACCTGGAGCAGCGCGGCGTGCGCCTGACGCTCTCCGGGGTAAAAAAGCAAGTCCGCGACGTGCTTGACCATACCGGCCTGCTGATGGAACTCGGCGAGCACAATCTGTTCGTCAACAACCCGGAAGCGGTCGCCACCTTGACCGGCACCGCCGATCAACCGCGAAACCTTGAGGAAAATCACCGAAGCGGGGACTGAGTACCTGACAATGCCCGCCGTTTTGGCGAAAATGAGTCCCTTGCGGAGCAGGATGTCGATTCCCGTATGAAACGATTTTTTCTCATCGCGCTGACGCTGGCGATCATCGCCGGTCTGCTGTCTCAATGGCGCTATCTGAAGCCAGTACTGGAATTGCGGGATACTAACCCGGAAACCACCGCGTTCATGGAACGGTCCCGAGAACACGGGCAAGTGCGCTTTGTATGGCGGGACTACGAGCAGATCGCCGACGACCTCAAGCGCGCCGTGCTGATATCCGAAGACGCCCGCTTCATGGAGCACCACGGCTTCGATTGGCGCGGCATCCGTCACGCCATGGAGCGCAACGAAGAAGCGGGCCGCCCGGTGGCCGGCGGTTCCACGGTGACTCAGCAACTGGCCAAGAATCTGTTCCTCAGCAGCGAAAAGTCCTATACCCGCAAGATTCAGGAGGCCGTGATCGCGCTGATGCTGGAAGCCACCCTCTCCAAGAAGCGCATTCTCGAGCTGTACCTGAACACCGCGCAATGGGGCAACCGCCTGTTCGGGGCCCAGGCCGCCGCCCAGCACTATTTCAATGTCGACGCCCGGGACCTGAGCCCGGCACAGGCGGCGCAGCTGGCGGTGCTCTTGCCACGCCCCAGCTATTACGACGTGCGCGGCACCACCGAGTACGTCGAACAACGCACGCTTTGGATTCAAAATCAGTTGCCGTTGGTCAGGATTCCACCACCCTGACCGGAGCGGCGAACTAATCCGCCACCGGGGGACTCTCACCCCCATCCGTCGCTTTCCCGCATTCCGGAGACCGCCCTATGAGACCTGTTTGGTTCGCCCTGCCGCTTTTATTCGCCCTCGCGGCCTGTGACAACCCGGACACGCCATCGCCGGTGGAGTCCGTCTCCACCCCATCGCCACAGGACGCCAGCGAAGCCCGCGACGGCCTGGCCGGGATCTGGCGTCCTCAGGGCGAAAGTCCGTTACATGCACTGGTACTGGAAAACGACGGCCAGCTTTATCTGGTTGGCGACCAAGGGCACAGGGGCGTGCGCTGGGAAAAACAGGATGACGGCACCATCATCCTTAGTTACCTGAACACCCAAGACAGTGAACCATTAAGCCAGGACCCGCTCACTGTCACCCTGGAAAACCCCGCGTTGACACTGGCCGGGAACGGCCCCTTCGCCGGCGAATACCGTCGCGACGCCTCCGAAGTGGGCACCCTGGAAGGCCAGGTTGTTCTGCCCGACAACGCGCAGGTGCCGGATACCAGCGTGCTGGTACTGACCCTCCGCGACCAGGGCGCCGCGGACGCCACCCCGCTGATTCAAAGGCTCACCCGTCTGGTCGCCGAGGACGGCAAAATGCCGTTTCGGCTCTACTTCAATCGCGGCAAGATCGACGACACCCAGCGCTACGTGGTGGACGCCCACGTGATTCTTGATGGCGCCGTGCAATTCACCACCACCGCGCCGCACCGGGTATTGGACGGCGACGAGGACAACCTCAGCCTGGCCCTGCACGCCGCCACCGCAGAGCCGCCGTTCGCCGACACCTACTGGAAGTTGATCCAGGTGGGGGGCGAACCCACCCCGCCGCCTCAGGGCCAGAACACCCAGGCGCACCTGGTGTTTCACAGCGAAGACCAGCGGGTAAAAGGCAGCAATGGCTGCAACAGCCTCAACGGCGGCTACAAAAATGACGGCGACCGCCTTACGCTCGAACAGCTTGCCACCACCAAACGCGCCTGCAGCGGTCCCGATCAGGCCCAGGCGTTCATCGACGCCCTGGAGCGCACGCAGCGGTTTGAAATAGAAGGACAGCGCCTGACGCTTTACGGCGAGGGCGAACAAGCACTGGCCGTTCTGCAAGCGGAGTATCTGTTCTGATGCGCGTTCACTATTTTTCCCATGTGCCATTCGAAAAACTGGGCACCATGGAAACCTGGCTGGCGCAACGCGGCGCCCGGCTGTCGGCCACCCGCTTTTATCAAGGCGACGCGCTGCCGGAGCCGGAGCAACTGGATACGCTGATCGTCATGGGCGGCCCGATGGGCGCCGACGACGAGGCCCGCTACCCGTGGATGGCGGCGGAAAAGCGCTTTATCGAACGTTGCATCGAGGCGGACAAAAAAGTGCTGGGCGTATGCCTTGGGGCGCAGTTGATCGCCCGCGTCCTGGGCGCCCCGGTGACCGCCAACCCGGAGCCGGAAATAGGCTGGTTTCCAGTGCAAAGCACCGACGCCGGCCGGCGCGACCCGATCGGTGCCCTGTTCGATGACGGCCAACCGGTACTGCATTGGCACGGTGACACCTTCGCGATCCCCGACGGCGCCGTGCACCTGGCGCGTAGCTGGGGCTGCGAAAACCAGGCGTTCCGCTTCGGTGAGCGGGTGCTGGCGCTGCAGTTTCATCTTGAGCTGGGGGAGAACGATGCCCGCGCGCTGTGCCGCGAATGCGCCGATGAGTTAAAAGACGGACCCTGGATTCAGAGCGAGGTGGAGATGCTCGCCGACCCGGCCCGTTTCAGCGCCGCGCAGCGACGCCTGGGCCGGGTTTTGGAGACGTTTCTGGAAATCTAACCGGGGCGAGCGAGCCCGGTTCAGGCTTGCGCCTGAGCCGGGGCCTCCGCGTCGGAGGACGTCTCGGCGACTCGTCCGGCGGCGCACAGGATCGCCTGCAGGGCCGCGGCCGTGGTGTCGGCGGCCAGCGCCACCGCGCTTTGCACCCGCTCACCCACACGCACACGCACACAGGCCATGGCGTTGGCTTCGGTGTTATCGCCCAGGGACGATTCGTCGAACGCTTCCACCCGAATCTGCCAACCGTGGCGCCGGTTGAGCGCGTCCACCAGGGCGCCCACCGCCCCTTCGCCCTGACCGTTAAGATCCACGGTGTCGCCTTTCTCCCCAATACTGATGCTCGCTTTGACGCCCGCGTCGGTACGGTTCAGGTCATAGGAACGCAGCATCCAGCCCATCGGCACATTCAGGTAATCGCCGTTAAAGCGGCGGTGAATGCGCTCGCCGGTGATCTCACCGCCGTCTTCCTCGGCGTCCTGCTGCACCACCAGGGCCAATTCCTGCTGCAGCCAGCGCGGCAGCGTCAGGCCGAAGTCCCGCTCCAGCACATGGGCCACGCCGCCCTTGCCGGACTGGGAGTTGATGCGCACCACTTCCTCATAGCGGCGGCCCAGATCGTGGGGGTCGATGGGCAGATACGCCACGCGCCAGGTGTCGCCCGGCTGGTACTGCGCCAGGCACTTACGAATCGCATCCTGGTGACTGCCGGAGAAGGCGGTGAACACCAGATCGCCGGCGTACGGATGGCGTGGGTGAGTCTGGATCTCGGTGATTTCCTCCACCAACGCGATAATCTCTTTCATGCGCGAGAAGTCGATCTCCGGGTCGATGCCCTGGGCATAGAGGTTCATGCCCGCGGTCACCAAATCCATATTGCCGGTGCGCTCACCGTTGCCCAGCAGGGTGCCTTCCACCCGGTCGGCGCCGGCCATCACCGCCAGCTCCGCCGCCGCCACGCCGCAACCGCGGTCGTCGTGGGTGTGCACGCTGATCAGCACATGCTCGCGGTAACGGATGTTGTCGTTAACCGTTTCCACCTGGTCGGCGAACACGTTCGGCGCGCTCACCTCCACGGTGGCGGGCAGGTTGATGATCACCCGCTGGCCCTGGTCCGGGCGCCACACGTCGTTGACCGCGTCGATCACTTCGATGGCGAAATCGGTTTCGGTGGCACTGAAGGTTTCCGGTGAATACTGGAAGCTCCAGTCGGTATCCGGCTGCGCGGCGGCGCAATCGCGCACCCACTGAGCGGCCTGGACGGCGATCTTCTTACAGCCGTCCTTGTCGACACTGAATACCTGCTCGCGGAACGTCGGCGAGGTGGCATTGTAGATGTGCACGATGGCTTTCTTGGCACCCTGGAGCGATTCGAAGGTGCGCTCGATCAACTCCTGGCGTGCCTGGGTCAGCACCTGAATGCTGACGTCGTCCGGCACCAGGTCGTCCTCGATCAACGCCCGGCAGAAATCGTAGTCGATCTGACTGGCGGACGGGAAACCCACCTCGATTTCCTTGTAGCCGAGCTCCACCAGCAACTGGAAAAAGCGCTTCTTCTGAGCCACGTTCATGGGCTTGATCAACGCCTGGTTGCCGTCGCGCAGATCCACCGCCGCCCATAGGGGGGCTTTCTCAATGCGGCAGGACGGCCAGCGGCGATCCGGCTTGTCGACAACGGGAAAAGGCGCGTACTTGCGATGATCAAAACTCATGACGGACTCCTTGAATTCGGTATGCCTGGGCCGGGTCCCGGGATCACCGGTGCAATGGCCGCGCGGCTGGTCAAGCCGTGGCGTTGGGTTCGGTACCGACCCCCGCCCGGTAAGGCGGAGGCCCGTGACCGACTGCGGCCCGGCTTATGGCCTTCCCGCAGCGACAGGACACAGTGTAGGCGCCAGCCCCGGCAATGTGCTTGCTTTTTCCCGCCATATTCGCCATTTTTAGCAACGAATCACTCACGAATTGACTAACAGCGGGAATTTATTGCGTGGCCAAGGAGAAACCGGCAAATCTGGACCCGACCGACGTCCGCATCCTGCGCGCCTTGCAGCGGGACGGCGGCCTTACCAACCAGCAACTGGCGGAACAGGTGGGCCTGTCCCCCTCACCCTGCTCGCGGCGCGTGCAGAAGCTGGAACAGGCGGGCGTCATCCTGCGCCGGGAAACCGTGCTCGACCCGCGCAAGCTGGGCCTCGACCTCACCGTGATGATCCAGATCAGCATGGACCGGCACACCCCGGAGCGCTTCGCCAACTTCGAAGCCACCGTCGGCGACTACCCCGAGGTGCAGCAATGCTATCTGGTCACCGGCCAGGAGGCGGACTACCTGCTCAAGGTGGTGGTGCCGGATATCGACCACTACCAGCAGTTCCTGCTCAACAAGATCACCCGCATCGAGGGCGTCAGCGGCGTCCACTCCAGCTTCGTAATGCGCCGCGTGATCGACACCGCCGCCCTGCCCCTGGATTACATCGATTAGATTCAGATTCTCCGCGCTTTAGCGGGAAAGGCAGGCAGTGACTCCGTAGCCCGGTTCGGTCTCGGTGCCAGTGTCCAGGACCCGCCGTGAATCCATCCCTGGAGGCTTGCCGCAGCGGCGGACCGGATCGGCTCCCTGCCTCACACAGTCCTGGACACTGGCACCGAGACCGAACCTCCCTTGGGAGCAAGCCGCCAAGGCTCGCAGAAAGGTCCGGCGTCAGCGATAACCCGGGGCACTGGACTCTTCCCTCTGAGCGTGTCTGTGTTCTGCCCTTCCGGGACCCTGGAGAACAGGACGTTCGACAGGGAGCCTACAGGGATGTACTCGCGGCGTTCCCGGAAGGGCAGAACACAGACACGCGCCCCGGATGGAAAGTACCGGCCCGCTTAACTGCAATGACCCATTTTAAAGAGCGAAAAAGTACTGCACACCCGCGCTAAAGGTATCCAGATCCTCGTCAGCGACCTCGTAACGAGTGAAGCTCCCCCGAAACTTCAGAGCGTCCCACCCGAACAGTAACCCAGCGCCGATAAACAGATCGGAGCCATCGTCGCCGGCTGTGGCCACCCTGGTACCAACAACACTTACCTCATTGTCCAAGTTCCAATCGAGCACGCCAGCACGGGCAAAAAACGTGACCTGGTGATGCATCGGGAACAAAGCATTCATTCCCAGAACCAGCCCATCCGCCGACGCTTCCTCTTCGAGGTCATAAGGCTGATAGCTTACGGAAGCTTCGCCGAAATCGACGTGGCCAACATCGACAGAGAAGTTTCTGTGCGGACGGATACCAATCAGAAATTGCGTGCCGGTATCCCTGGACTCCACATCCGTCGGAACGAAGGTGGTCCCCCCAAGGGAGAACGCCGGGAAATCAGATTTAGAAATGTCGAAATCCGTGTGCGTGAACTCCGCCGACACATAGACCGAAGAATCCAGGTTCTGCGACGCCAATACCGCTGGCGCCATCAAGGCGACCGTCACCCCCAGAAAAACACGTTTCATCCTTGCCTCCATTTTTATAAGCACTTTCCTGAACATAGCCTGACCTTTTTATGTGAGGCTTATCACAAAAGCAAGCCAGACACTCAACGGCGAAGATGATGAGAGGACGATGAGACTCACCGCCGGATGACCTACACTGAGCGTATGAGTAACCGTAAACAGCTACTGATCGTCGCTCACGCCCCGTCGCCGAACACCCGCCGGCTGGTGGACGCCGCCCTGAAAGGCGCTGGCCACCCGGACATCGAACAGGTGTCGGTGACCTGGAAGCCGCCTCTGGAGGCCGGGCCGGAGGACGTGCTGGCCTGTGACGCCATTCTGCTCGGCACCACCGAGAACCTGGGCTACATGAGCGGCGCGCTGAAGGACTTCTTCGACCGCACCTACTACGCGGTGATCGACGACAAACAGGGCCTGCCCTGCGCGCTCTACATCCGCGCCGGCCTGGACGGTACCGGCACCCGCCGCGCGGTGGAATCGATCGTCACCGGCCTGCGCTGGAACTGGGTGCAGGACCCGCTGGTGTGCAAGGGCGAGTGGCAGGACGCCTTCGCGGATCAGGTGGAAGAGCTGGGCATGTACCTGGCCGCCGGCCTGGACTCAGGCATCTTCTAGCAGCAGGCGTGATGCAAGTAGTGTGAACAGGCCCTAGTTTTACCGGCGCGCCAAACGCCGATGTCGCTCCGGCAACGGCCAAGTTACACCGCCCCCGCTACACTTCGCCGCCCCGAAAACCGCTCGCAGGATTGAACCATGTCCATGTTGCCGGCGCCCTCGGTGCCGTCCCTGAAATCCGCCCGCCGCTGGCTCGGCAACGCCGGCCAGCGTCTGTTCCGCAGCGAGGCACTGGTGCAGGCCGACGGCACGCCCTTCCAGGTGATCCTCGACGACGGCCTGGTCCAGTTGCGCTACTACCCGCCGCTACGGGACGACCGCATCGAGTTGGACAACGGCGAGGTGGTGCCGGTCAGCGCACAACCGCAGCGCACCCCGCTGGTGCTGGTGCCGCCGCTGGCGGTGAACATGCTGATCTACGACCTGTTTCCACGGCGCAGCCTGGTGCGCTATCTGCGCGCGCGGGGCTTTGAGCTTTATCTGGTGGACTGGGGCCGGCCCGGGCGCGCGGAGAACCATCACAGCCTGGCGACCTACTTCGCGGAAAAGCTGCCCGCGCTGCTGGACAGGGTGCGCGAGCACAGTGGCGAGCGCCGGCTCAGCCTGCACGGCTGGAGCTTCGGCGGCCTGTTCAGTCTGTGCTACGCGGGGCTCGGGCAGGACCCGGACCTCGCCAACCTGGTGCTGGTGGGCACGCCCACCGACTATCACCGCAACGGCGCTCTGGGAAAACAGTACCGGCGTTTAAGCCGCTATCTGAAGTGGCTACGCCGGCGCACCGGGTTGCGCGCGCATGACCTCAACCCGGCCTGGTTGCGTTCGCCGGGATGGGCCAACAGCCTGGCCTTCAAACTGACCAATCCGGTGGCCAGCGTGCAGGGCTACTGGAATTTGGTGAAGAATCTGCACGACCGGGATTTTGTCAGCGCCCACGCCACCAACGGCGCCTTCCTGAACGACATGGTCGCCTACCCCGGCGGGGTGATTCAGGACATCATTCACTATCTATGGGTGGACAACGTGGTCGCCCGAGGCCAGCTGCCGATGCCCGGCGGCGGCGGTCAGCTGAGCCGCGTGCAGGCCAACATCCTCAATATCACCGGTGCCGGCGACCCCATCGTCACCCGCGATTGCAGCCACGCCATGGACACCCTGGTGGGCAGCCAGGACAAAACCTACGTCACCATCCCCGGCGGCCACATGGGCATCCTCGGCGGCGCCACCGCCCAGCAGGAAAGCTGGGCGATGATCGCTGACTGGCTGTGCGAGCGGGACTAGCGGCACGGACCACTAGAGAAAATCGAGTAGTCCGGCGAGCAGGTTGGTCACCGGCGAGAGTAGGTCCAGCAAGCCGCCAAGCGGGCTCAAGCCGCGATCCAACTGCTCGCTGACCTCCCGGGCCAGGAACGCCAGGGCCGTGGACACCAGGTTGCCGGGCAACGTGGCCTGATCGACGCTTTCCAGCCACAGTACGTCGTTGACCACCTGCTCCAGGACCAGCTGAATGGTGCCCACCAGTTGCTCGCCGGTGGCGCTGGTGTCGAGCAGCACCAGCTGCTCCAGGGTGTTGGCCAGACCCAGCGAGACACTGGAAAGCACCTTGGTCAGCCCGGACAAAACCGGCACGTCCGGGGTCTGCTCGTTGACGCCGTCGACGATGTTGTCCAGGTTGCGCGCCAGCTGCGCCAGGGGGCCGGCCAGGAACGCCACGTCTTGCGGCGTGCCGGAGGGCTCGCCCTCGAAATCCGCACCGTTACCAAGTCCTTCACTGAAGGCCTGAAAGGCACCACCAAGCTGGTCAAACGGCGCCGGCAAGGCACTGGTGTCAATGGCTTCCAACTGCTGGGAAGCCGCCAGCACGCCCTGGAACGCCTGGCTCATGTCGGAGCCATCGCCGCCGGAGATCGCCGCCGCGGCGCCGTCCAGGGCACTGAACAATGTATCCAGCCCGGCCAGAAGCCGCGCCGCCACTTCCTGTTGCGGGCCTTCCGGCAGGCCCGCCATGGCCTGGTTGAAGCCGGAGATCAACTGATCGCGGAACGCCTGCAAAGGGCCGCTAAAACCCGCGTCGAAGCCGTCCGGCAAGGGCAGCGGAAAGGCCTCGCCACTGGTGAAGATATCGCTGGAGAAGTCATTGCTGGCGGGGATGCCGACGGGCGGCTGCTTGTCATAGCAACGCTGGTAGGCAGGGGTTGTTTGCCCATCCTCAAGCACTCCCAGACCCTCAACCCCCGGCTCCACCACATAGGCTTCCAGACAGAGCCGCGCCGGGGTGCCGGTCTGGCTGTCTGCTTCCACCGCTTCCATCCAGAAAAAGCCGTACACATCGCCGACCTGGAAAGAGGCCTGGTTGCGTTCCGGGTCGTCCAGGCTGCGCGTCTTGCTGGCGGCCCCGCTCACCACGAACTCGGTGCGGCCGCACTCGGGGACCGCATCGATGACTTGCAGATCATGGTCGTGGCCGGCGAAGAAGAAATCGGTTTTGTCGCATACCGCTTCTTCCATGAACGCCCGCCAGCGGTCGCCCGCCAGCACCGGCAGAATCTCGCTGGGCACGCCGTCGTAGTTGCCGGCGTTGCCGTGGCTGCCGTTGGACAGATAGGGATGGTGGGCAAGGCCGATCTTGAACGCCGCCTGGGAGCCGCCGATGGCGCTCACCGCCCAGTTCAACTGATTGATGCCGTAGGTGTGGTAGGCGTAATCCAGATCGGCGTCGGCGAAGCCGCCGGCGATCGGGTTGGAGTCGAAGGCGAACAGCGACACCAGCGGTGCGCCGTTCTCGGTTTCACCGGCGTCGTGCTGGAAATAGCGGTCCGGCATGATCCAGCGGTCCGACAGGCGACCGTCGAAATAGGTGTAGTCCACCTGGAACTCACCGCGCGCGTTGCCGGCGCCGTCACCGCCGACATAGCCGGTGTTGTCGTGGTTGCCGAGCACCATGTAGAAGGGCAAACGCACCGGCTCGAAGGGCTTCTCGAACTTCTCTGCGAATTGGGGATCGTCGACGCTGGTGACACCGGACTCGTAGATGTTATCGCCCAGCCCGACCACGAAATCACAGCCGGGCCGCTGCGGGTCGTTTTCGGCACCCAGCTTGACGGCGCAGATGTCCGCCATCGCCTGGCCGACCGCGTAGGCGCCGTCGGAGCCACTGCCGGAATCACCGATGGTCAGAAAGCGCACCCGCTCCAACACCGTCGGTTCCGGCTCCGGCTCCGGCTCCGGGTCCACCGGGGTTTCCGGTTCCTCGGGCACGTTGGGTTGCGGCGTGGCGCCGCCGTCGCTGCCGCTGTCACCGCCGCAGGCGGCCAGGGTCAGGCCCAGAGCGGCGACCAGCGCCAGTCGTTGAATGGTCCAGTTCATGCGATCTCCTCCGCGGTCGCCGGTGCCGGCGGGTGGAACAGCGCGGTGCGCAGGGTGCGCGGCCGCGACGGCCGCAGCCCTTCTTCGCGCAGCCGGCTGTCACCGCTGTACACCGCCACCAGTTTGGTTTTGCTCTCGTCGATTTGTCCGCGCAGGTCGAAGGACTCGATGTCGCGGGCGTAATAGAACTCCGCCTGGGCGCGCTGGCGGTTCACGTCCATCAGAATGAAGCCGCGGGATTGGGCTTCCACATAGCGGATGTGCGGATTGACCACCGGGATGGCGATGCCGGCCAGTTCCGCCGCGCCCTCCGGGAAGCCCGGGCTGGTCACCGCCGGGGTGACGAATTCGGTGGCCAGGGGCGAATCGAAAAGGTCGCCCAGCAGACTGCCCGGATTGCGATAGATTTCACTGGCCCAGGAGGTATGAATATCGCCGGTGAGAATCACCACATTGCCGATATTGTTGTCGTCCAGGTGGTTAAGAATCCTCAACCGATCCGCGGCGTAGCCGTCCCACTGATCCATATTGATCGCCGACAGGTTGCCGCGCAGTTGCGGCGCGTGCTCATTCAGCGAGGGAATTTCGGCGATGTTGAGCTGGGCGAACATCACCTGCTGGCCGATGAACCGCCAGCGCGCGGTGGAGGCGCTCAGGCCGTCGAGCAGCCACTGCATCTGGGTGTCGCTGATCAGATGCCGGTCGGCGTCGTTACGGGCCGGGTCGAACGGCACCGACAGCGGCTCGTCGCGCCCTTCCAGGCGGGTATCCAGCATATTCAGGTCGATCAGATCGCCAAACTGGAAGCGCCGGTAAATGGTGGCGAAGTCCCCGGGGTTCTGCTCGCGGATCGGCATCCATTCGAAGTACACCCGGCGGGCGATGTTCTTGCGCACCTGCCAGTCCCCTTCGGTGAGCGGCTGATGGTTTTCGGCGCCGTCCCGGTAGCTGTCATTGTTGCTTTCATGGTCGTCCCAGATCACGATCATCGGGTACTGCTGGTGCACCGCCTGCAGGTCCGTGTCGCCTTTGTACTGGGCGTGGCGCAGACGGTAGTCCTCCAGGGTCACCATTTCATGGGGCGGGCGCGGGTCCCGGTCCGGCACGTCGCCATACTCGCCGATGCCGTATTCGTACAGGTAGTCGCCGAGGTGCAGCACGAAATCCAGGTCGCCGTGCTCCGCCAGGGTCTTGTAGACGGAAAAGTAGCCGTGGGAAATATTGGCGCAGGAGACCACCGCGAACCGGGCCCGGTCGACGAAGCGGTCGGCGGCGGGCAGCGTGCGGGTACGGCCGATGGGAGAGCGCTGATCGCCCACCTTGAACTGGAAATAATACCAGCGCCCCGCCTCCAGCCCGGTGGCGTCCTGCTTAACGCAGAAATCGCGCTGCGCGTCGGCCCGCGTCTCGAAGCGCGCCACCGGGTCGAGCAGGGCCGCGTCCCGGGCGACCGTGACAGTGACCGGTATCGGCGCCGCCGTGTCCTCGCGGGGGGTAACGCGGGTCCACAGGATCACCCGGTCGGCGAGCGGATCGCCGGACGCCACCCCGTGGGCGAAATCCACCCTGGGAGCCCGCGGCTCGGAAGGCGCCGGCGTGTCCGGTTGATCGGGCGAACCGGTGGACGGCGCCGGAGAATCGGACGAACTCCCCCCGCCACAACCGGCCACCCAGGTGGCGGCACTCCCCACGGCCATGGCCTGCACCAGACGACGACGCTTGCGATCCATACCCCGCTCTCCCTAGGGCCTGTTCACACTACTTGCATCGCGCCTGCTGGATGCAAGTAGTGTGAACAGGCCCTCAATAAAGAATGAAGGCAAAGCGTAAGCAGGAAGTTGCATTTAAACAGTTGCACGGCCGTACTAAACTGTTGCGCTCTGTAAAACCGTGTAAACGCCCAGCGAAGATTGACAAGGCAATGACTGACGCCGGACCGTTCCGTGAAATCGAACACGCACGGGGCTTGAATTACCGGTGCCGGAGACGCAATGCTGGGGGCAGGCCGTATTGTAGAGACGGCACTTTTAAGCCAATCAGGAGGAGAGCATGCGCATTACTGTGGAAGGCGTGAACGAAGGCCAACCGGTTCCCGGCCCGTTCGCATTCGCGGTACCCGACCCAAAAGAACACATGAGCCTGAGCGACAACCGCAACCCCAAGGTGGTTTGGGACGGTGTACCGGAAGGCACCCGTGGCTTCGCCCTGCTGGTGGTGGACCCGGACGCACCCACCGATGCCTCCGACGTGAACCAGGACGGCAAGACCGTGCCCGCGGATCTGCCACGGGCGGATTTCTATCACTGGGTGCTGGTGGATATCCCCGCCGAGGTGCGTCAGATCGACGAGGGTGAGGACGCCGACGGCGTGGTGCCGCGCGGCAAGGAAATCGGACAAACCGCCAAAGGCATTCGCGGCGCCAACGATTACACTGACTTCCTCGCCGGCGACCCGGACATGAAAGGCGTCTACGGCGGCTACGACGGCCCCTGCCCGCCCTGGAACGACGAGCGTCTGCACCATTACACCTTCACCGTCTACGCGCTGGATGTAACGTCCCTGGGCCTGAGCGGTGAAATACGCGGCCCCCAGGTGGTGGAAGCCATGCAGGGGCACATTCTCGACCAGGCCAGCGTGACCGGCACCTACACGCTGAACCCCAACGTCTGAGAAGACGCAAGCTGCAAGCTGCAAGCTGCAAGCTGCAAGCTGCAAGCTGCAAGCTGCGCTGCAAGCCAGGATATCGTGGCGGCGGGGCCGTGCCTGTTGATAGAGAGTTGCAAGTTACAAGTTGAAAGTTGAAGCGCGGCGGGGGCCGTGCCGGCCGCACCGCACTGCCCGCGTTTGCAACTTGCAACTTTCAACTTGCTGGCGCCCCGCCATCGGCACGGCCTCTCCTCCAGCACGGCCTGCTTG
>DASUNW010000057.1:0-7556 GCA_036276955.1 Alcanivorax sp.
TCTGCTACCCTTTGCGCCCTCTGAATCGTCAGTTGCACAGGAAACCGCCATGAGCACCAAACTGGTACTGGTCCGCCACGGCCAGAGCGTCTGGAACAAGGAAAACCGCTTCACCGGCTGGAAGGACGTGGACCTCACCGACCAGGGTCGCGAGGAAGCCCGCCAGGCCGGCGTCTTGCTGAAAGAGGCCGGCTTTGAATTCGACGTGGCCTACACCTCGGTGCTCAAGCGCGCCATCCGCACCCTCTGGACCATCCTCGACGGCATGGACCAGATGTGGATTCCGGTGATCCGAGACTACCGTCTCAACGAGCGCCACTACGGCGCCCTGCAGGGGCTCAACAAAGCGGAAACCGCCGAGAAGTACGGCGACGAACAGGTGATGATCTGGCGCCGTAGCTACGATACCCCGCCGCCCAAGATGGACCGCGACGACGAGCGTTACGCCGGCCGCCTGCGCGTCTACCAGGATCTCGACCAGGACCGTATTCCGCTGTCGGAAAGCCTCAAGGACACCGTGGACCGCTTCCTGCCCTACTACCAGCAGGAAATCGAGCCCCAGGTGCGCGCCGGCAAGCAGGTGCTGATCTGCGCCCACGGCAACAGCCTGCGCGCGCTGGTCAAGCATTTGAGCGGCATCTCCGACGAGGACATCGTCAAGCTCAACATCCCCACCGGCATTCCCATGGTCTATGAGCTGGACGACGACCTGAAGCCGATCAACAACTACTACCTGGGCGACCAGGAAGCCGCCGCCAAGGCCGCCGAGGCGGTGGCCAACCAGACCAAGCAGTAGGGGCTAGCCGCCGATCCGATCCAGCGCCCGCACGCGCCGCTGTTCCGTCTCATCGAACAGCGATTCGCGCAGGCGCCGGATGGCATCATCCCGGTCTTCCTCCGCCAGCCCGCTGTCCTCGATCGCACGGTATTGTCGCCGGTACGCCTGGTAGCGTTCACGCCACGCCTCGCGGCGCCGGTCCAGCTCGTCGAGGCGTTCCGCCGCCTCCGCCCCCAGCCGCTGTTCCCGATACTGGTAGACGCGCGCCTCCGACACACCCTGCTCGCGCAAGCGCCGCACTTCCTCGGCGACCTCCGCCGGCCGTCGCGAAGCACGCACCATCTCGCGCAGGTCCTCCGGCAAACCGGCTTCCAGCGCCTCCAGGCGGGCCTGTTTTTCAGCCGGGTCGAGCCGCTCGTTCTCCAACAGTTCGCGTCGTTGCAGGGCAAAATCCGCGTAGCGGTCGCGAAAGCCGAAAAACGCCTCGCGGGTGGTGGCGCTGAACCACTGGTCGCGTAACGACCGGCGCTCCTCGAGACTTTGCCGCATGCCGGCGACACTGCCGTCGTGCTCATCCAGTTCGCGCAGCGCGGAACGATAACCGATGTAATGCTCGAACAGTTCCCAGGCCTGGCGGGCCGCGCTGGCCGACAGCGCCGCTTGCAGATGCGCCGCCACGCGGCCGCGCAGCACGTTCAGTTCTTCTTCGCCAAGCGCGGAAAGAAAATAATCGAAGCGCCGGCGCACCTCCTCCGACACAATCAGATTGCCCTGCTCGTCCTCGCGCAGGGCGCCGTCGGGAACGGTGCCGCGCCAGGACGCCGGCTCCTCGTCGAGCTTGCGGCCACGGGCCACGTACGCCTGAAAATCCGAGTCATCGTGGCCATCATCCACCGCCGGCTGGCCGAGGGGGGGCCGCGCCGGTTCCGGCGGCGTCTCACGCCACCACACGCCCATTAGCGCCAGCGTCACCACCAGCAACGACATGGTCGCCGCCAGGGCCAGAGGTCCTTTCATTGTTATTCTCCGTTAAGTTGTTCCCTATCGACCGCTAATCGGATTGGTACTTTTTTATTAGTGAGCCTTCGCTATCAGTAAGGCTAGCATCAATACACCGGTCGACAAAAAACAGGGAAGCTTATGAAAACTTTAACCCGGACTCTAATAGGGGTCATGGCACTGGCGCTGACTTGCGCGCCCGGCCTGACCACCGCCGACTATACCGACACCCGCTACCCCATCGTCCTGGTGCACGGCCTGTTCGGCTTTGATACCGCCGCCGGCCTGGATTACTGGTACCGCATTCCCGAGGAACTGCGCCGGGGCGGCGCCGAGGTCTATGTAACCCAGGTCTCCGCCGCCGAGAATACCGAAGTGCGGGGAGAGCAGCTCGCCCGCCAGGTCGAAACTATCCTCGCCGCCACCGGCGCCGGCAAGGTCAACCTGATCGGCCACAGCCACGGCGGCCCCACCGCCCGCTACGTCGCCTCGGTCTACCCGCGGATGGTGGCCTCGGTGAGCAGCGTGGGCGGCGTCAACTGGGGCGCCCGCATGGCCGACGTGCTGCAGGGGGTGGCCGATAACGTGCCCTTTTCCGGCGATCTGATCGGCTACCTGGGCAACGCGTTGGCCGGGCTCATTGACCTGTTCTCCGGTGGCGGCAACCAGCAGGACATCATGGCCGCGCTCAAGGCGTTGACCACCGAGGAGACCGTGGCTTTCAACCAGCGCTACCCCGAGGGCATGCCCGACCGGTATTGCGGTGAAGGCGAGCGGCAGGGCAGCAACAGCGTGTCCTATTTCTCCTGGAGCGGCGCCAAGCCGCTAACCAATGGCTTCGACCCGTCCGACGCGCTGCTCGGCGCCACCTCCATTGTTTTCCTCGGCGAGAAGAACGACGGCCTGGTAAGCAGTTGCTCGAGCCATCTGGGCATGGTGATTCGCGACGACTACCGCATGAACCATCTGGACGAGGTCAACCAGGTGCTGGGCCTGCACGATATCTGGAGCACCGACCCGGTGACCGTGTATCGGCAGCAGGCCAACCGCCTCAAGAACTACAGCTTCTAGACGCCGACCGCGCCTGCTCTGGAAACGCCCGTCGGCCCCGGCGGGCGAAAGTTCCCCCGCCGGGTGACCGAAACGCTTAGCGCACCCGGCGCCATGGTTTTGTGTCCTTGCCCCGCCCCTCTAACATCAGCGACTCAGCAGCTTTTCTATGAAGGACCATAATCATGACAACAACCCTGAAAGCGCTTCTTGCCTCCGGCCTTTTGCTGGCCTCTTCACTGGCCGCCGCGCAGACCATCGAACGCGACATCTGCGTCTTCGACATCGCCGGCAAGGTGGGCCCCACCATGACCGCCATGCAGGATTGGCGCGCCGAAGCCCTGAACTGGGGGCTGCGCGCCAACCTGAAGGTGTACACCAACGAATCGGTGGTCGCCGAGGACCTCAAAGCCGGCATCTGCGACGCCGCCCTGATGACCGGTATCCGCGCGCGCCAGTTCAACAAATACTCCGGCACACTGGACTCTATCGGCGCCATACCCTCCATGAAGCACATGAAAATCGCGCTGCAGGTGCTGGCCCATCCCAGCAGTGCTGACAAGCTGACCGCCAACTCCTACGAGGTGATGGGTATCGCGCCCATCGGTGCCGCTTACATCTTTGTCAACGACCGGCGCATTAACACGCTCGCCAAGGCGGCGGGCAAAAAGGTGGCGGTGCTCGACTACGACCCCACCCAGGCCAAGCTGGTGGCCGCCGCCGGCGCCACACCGGTACCCTCGGACATCACCAACTTCGCCGGCAAGTTCAACAACGGCGTGGTTGACGTGATCGCCGCCCCGCTGGTGGCCTACAACGTGCTGGAACTCTACAAGGGTCTGGAACCGGACGGCGGCATCATCGACTATCCGCTGGTGCAGCTGTCGATTCAACTGATCGGCAAGGCCGACCGTTTCCCCGAGGAAATGGCGCAAAAGTCCCGCGAATACTTCTACAACAACCTGGACCGGATTCTGGAACAGGTGGAACGCGAAGCGTCGGTAGTGGACGAAAAATGGTGGGTGGATATCCCGGCCAAGGACAAGCAGGAATACGAGGTCATGATGCAGGACGCCCGTGATCAAATGCGCAACGAGGGCCACTACGACCCCGCCATGCTCGACCTGCTGCGTAAAATCCGCTGCAAGCTGGACAGCTCGCGCGCCGAATGCACCAGCGGTTGAAAACCCGATACAGGATTCAGGATGAAGGGCCGGGGTCGTGCCTTCCCTTGAACCCTGTATCGAGCGGTCGGACGGTCGCTCCTACAACCCCAAACGCTTGGCGATCACCTCGTTCATGATCTCGTAGGTGCCACCACCGATGGAGAGGATGCGATTGTCGCGGAACAGCCGCTCCACCACGGTGCCGCGCATATAGCCGGCGCCGCCGAAGATCTGCACCGCGTCCCAGGTCACCCGGTCGGCGCACTGGGTGGCCTGGTTCTTGGCCATGGACACGTCCAGCACGCAGTCTTCGCCGTTGGCCAACCGCGCCGCCACCCGGTAGGTGAATTCCCGGCTCACCGCCACCTGGGTGGCCATCTCCGCGAGCTTATGGCGGGTCACCTGGAAGCCGGCGATGGGTCGGCCGAAGGCCTCGCGCTCGCGGGCGTAGGCCATGGCTTCGTCCAGGGCCACCTGGGCGGTCATATTGGCGGTCACCGCCAGAATCAGGCGCTCCATCTGGAAGTTGCTCATGATGCAGAAGAAACCGCCGTTCTCCGCGCCGATCAGGTTTTCCGCCGGCACCCGGCAATCCTCGAAGAACAGCTCGGCGGTGTCCGACGCCCACCAGCCCATCTTCTTAAGCTTGCGGCCGACCGTGAAGCCCGGGGTGTCCTTTTCCACCAGCAACAGCGAGATGCCGCCGAAACCGGGGTCGCCGGTGCGCACCGCCACGGTGTAATAGTCGGCGCGCACGCCACTGGTGATGAAGGTCTTGCTGCCGTTGACCACATAGTGGTCGCCGTCGCGTACCGCGCGGGTGCGCAGGTTGGCCACGTCGGAGCCGCCACCCGGTTCGGTCACCGCCAGCGCGGCGATCTTGTCGCCGGCCAGCACCGGCGGCACCACCTTCTCCTGAAGCGCCTCCGAGCCCCATTTCCAGACCGGCGGCAGGCCGATGTCCAGCGAGCCCAGGCTGGCGCCCACGCCGCCGGAAGTGCAGCGCACCATTTCTTCGCAGGCGGCCACTTTCATGAACACGTCCTCGCCGCTGCCGCCCCATTGCTCCGGCGCGCCGATGCCGAGAATGCCGGCCTCGGCGGCCTTCTTGTAAAGCTCGCGGGGGAATTCGCCGGCTTCTTCCCAATCGTTGACGTACGGCAGAATTTCACGCTGAACGAAGCGGCGCACGGTATCGCGGACCATGCGGTGGGTATCGTCGAAGTAAGACAGTTCAGGCACGGGATCTCCTTAATGTATAGCGCGCAATGAACCAAGCGCTTGCTTGGTTTGCATGGTAGCCCCGTGGCGGGAAAGCAGCAAGGTAACAGGCGGCCTGGGTTAAGAGGAGAAAGGCCGGCGGCCGCGCAGGGCCTGGGCCAGGGTGGCGCCGTCGACGAATTCCAGGTCGCCGCCCATGGGCACGCCCTGGGCAATGCGGGTGACTCTGACGCCGGCTTCCCGGGCCAGGTCGAGCACGTAGTGGGCGGTGGCCTCGCCTTCCACGGTGGTGCCGGTGGCCAGGATCAGCTCCTGGATCTGGCCTTCGTTAAGGCGCGCTTCCAGTACGTCCAGGCCCAGCTCGCGGGGGCCGACGCCATCCAGCGGCGACAGCTCGCCCATCAGCACGAAATAGTGGCCCCGGTATTCCGCCGATTGCTCCACCGCCAACACGTCCGCCGGCGAGGCGACAATGCACACCAGCCCCGGATCCCGGCGCGGGTCCTGGCACACCGGGCACAGCTCTTGCTCGGCGTAGTTACGGCAGCGGCGGCACTGTTTGACGCCGTCCATGGCTGCGTTCAACGCCGCCGCCAGGCCACGGCCGTCGTCGCGGCCCCGTTCCAGCAGCGCGTAGGCCATGCGCTGGGCGGAGCGCGGCCCCACCCCAGGCAGGCAGGTAAACGACTGGATCAGCTTCTCCACCAGGGGAGTATGCTTCACGGCTTGAACCCTGGCGGGAAGGGAAAGCCGTCGGTCATGCCCTTCATCATGTCCTTCTGGCTGCTTTCCACGCGGCGCACCGCGTCGTTCACCGCCGCCGCCAGCAGGTCTTCCAGCATTTCCTTGTCCTCGCTCATCAGGCTCGGATCCAGGGACACATTCTTGACGTCGTGACGGCCGTTCATCACCACTTTAACCAGGCCGGCACCGGCTTCCCCGGTGACTTCCGCGTTGGCGGCTTCTTCCTGCGCTTTCTTCATCTTCTCCTGCATCTGCTGTGCCTGCTGGAGAAGGTTGTTCATATCGAAATCCATGACGCACCTTTTTCAATCGGTGGATTGGTCGTGGTCCCGGGGCTGGATGCTGCTTTCATCCAACCGGGCGTTGAACTGCTGGATCAGGGTCTGCACGGTCTGGTCTTCCAGCAAGGCACCGCGCGCTTCCTCGAGCCGCACCCGACGGCGTTCCTGATCGATGGCCTCGGGGGTGTCGCCGGCGTCGGCGTCGTATTCCAGGTTGAGGCGGATGCGGCGTTGAAAATAGTCGCTCAGGGCGCCGGCCAACTCCTGGGTCCGCTCCGGATTCACCAACACCTGGTGACCGGTACTCAGACGCAGGGTCCACTGATCCTCATTGCGGGCCGCCAGCACCGTGTTGCGGGCCAGGTTGCGGGCCGCGCCGTCCAGCGGCAAGCGCTCCACCAGGGCGGCCCACCAGGAGCCCACGTCCTGGTCGGATTCCGGCTCCGCCAGCGGCATCGGCGTGGGCGCGGTCTCGGCCACCGGCTCCGGAGGCTGTTCCGCCGCAGGCTCCGGTGTCGATCGCGGTGCCGGCTCAGGTTGCGAAGCCGGGGCTTCGGCGCGCGCCGCTTGCGTGGCCGGCGGCGGCTCGGCGGGCTGCCGCGCTTGGGTACGCGGCTCCGGCGCCGCGGGCTCCGGCGCCGCAGGCTCCGCTGGCGCGGAACGCCGGGGCGTGTCGCCGCCGAGCAGCGCGCGCAAATCCCCCGGCCCGCCGCCGCCCTGGGGCGACGGCGCCGGGGTGTCAGGCTTTTTTGCCGGGGCGCGGGCCTCCCCGCCCGGCAGCACGCCACGCGGGGAAAACAGCACCATGC
This sequence comes from Alcanivorax sp., assembly GCA_036276955.1. Taxonomy (GTDB): domain Bacteria; phylum Pseudomonadota; class Gammaproteobacteria; order Pseudomonadales; family Alcanivoracaceae; genus Alloalcanivorax. Next base: position 7,049 of record DASUNW010000057.1, read on the forward strand.
GCAGCAGGATCATTTCCAGCGCCGCCCGGGCGTCCGGGGCGTCCTGGATATCGCGCCGGCCGCGCAGCGCCACGTCGTAATAAAGCTGAATCTGCTCCGCCTGGAAGCGCTCCGCCAGGGCCGTCATGGTCGGGTCGGCGCCCTCCCCGCCCAGCGCCTGGATCACCGCCAGTTCGTGCAGGGCGGAGACCAGCTCATCGAGCAGCGCCAGCTCATCCGGGGCGTGCTCGGCGATCGCCGCCAGCCCCTGCAGCACACCGGCGGCTTCGCCACCGGCCAGGGCTTCCAGCAGGGTATGCACATGGCCCCGGTCCACGGTGCCGAGCATGGCGCTCACCGACTGCGCGCTGAGTTGCTCGCCGCCGAACGAAATCGCCTGGTCGGTGAGACTCAGGGCGTCGCGCATGGAGCCCTGGGCCGCCCGCCCCAGAGACAGCAGCGCCGGCTCCTCGAAGCGGATCATTTCCCGCTCCAGCAGGGCTTTCAGGTGGCCGGCGATCTGCTCGGC
>DASUNW010000058.1:0-2875 GCA_036276955.1 Alcanivorax sp.
GCGAACTGCCCGCCCATGCTTCCATCAGAGAAGTCCACGCCCAGCGCGGCCACGTGGGAGCCGAGGGCGTAGTCCGGTTTGATGGCGCTTTCGACTTTGTCCGGCTTCGGCGGCTTAACGCGGGTGTCCACGTTCTGGCCCCAGTAGCTGTAGGGCCAGCCGTAGAAGGCGCCCTCGCGGACGGAGGTCAGGTAATCCGGCACCAGGTTGGGGCCGAGTTCGTCGCGTTCGTTGACTACCGCCCAGAGTTGGTCCGTGTCCGGGTGGATGGTGAGGGCGGTGGGGTTGCGCAGGCCGGTGGCGTAGGGCTTGTGCCGGCCGCTTTCGGGGTCGATCTGCCAGATCATCGCGCGGTTTTCTTCGACCTCCAGGCCGCGTTCGGTGATGTTGCTGTTGGAGCCGATGCCGACATACAGAAACTCGCCGTCCGGGCCGGCGGTCATCGCCTTGGTCCAGTGATGGTTGATCTTCGATGGCAGGTTGGTGACCTTCTCCGGCGGGCCGCTTGCCTGGGTCTGGCCCTCTCTATAATCGAAGCGCACCAGGGCATCCTGATTAGCGACGTAAAGCGTGTCGTCGATCAGGGCGAGACCGTAGGGCGCGTTGAGGTTTTGCGCGAAGACGCCGTGCTGTTCGTAGCGGCCGTCGCCGTTGACGTCGCGCAGCAGGGTCAGCCGGTTGCCAGGCTTCACGGAGGTGGTGCCCTGCTTCTTGATGTAGCCGGCGATGATGTCCTTGGGGTTCAGAGCCGGCGCGTGACCGCCTGACCCTTCCGCCACCAGGATGTCGCCGTTGGGCAGCAGCAGGGTCTGACGGGGGATCCTGAGATCGGTGGCGATCGCTTCGATTTGGTATCCCTGTGGCACGGTCGGCGTCTGGTCGCCCCACCCCGTCGGTGTCGAGATGTCCATATTGGGCAGCAGCCCACGCCGCGGTTCGGGCAGCGTCGGGTTGGCGCCTTGCTCCGGGGGCGGGGCTTCGCCACCGCAGGCGACCAGGGCGAGCACCAGGACGGGAAGGGCAGAGAAGGCGCGCGCCGTGCGCATTCCGCGCATCGCTTTATTTTGCATGACTCACTCCTCCGGCACGCAATCCCGAATAACCGAGCCAGCTTGCGGCGAGTGCCAGCAAGGTGACGATGGCCGAGAGCCACAGGCCGGCGGGCATGGCCGCCCAGACGTCCTTCGCATGCACGAGTGCATTGATGACGCCGAGCACCCACATCACCAGCAGCACGATGAAGTAGGCGGCGTGCCGCCCGGTACGGCGATGCCCGCTGACGATCCATTCGATTAGCGCCCATAGCATCGCGAAGCCGCCCACCAGCAGGGCGCCGACGATCAGCCAGGAGGCGAAGTTGGTCCATTGCACCTGGTAGGTGGCGCCGTAAGCCAGATCACTGAGCAACGCGCCCAGAAACAGGGGCAGCGGGAAGGCCAGCAGGATCGCGTGCAGCGGGTGGATGGGACACGGGTAATCCGTTACGTCTTTGTCAGCCATGACATGTCTCTCGTTTTCGGGGCAACTGACTTGTTGATGTCCTATCTGTTACGCGCCTTGAGTGGCGGATGCAAAGGGGTAGGGGGGATGGGGGGCGAATCGGCGCCGGATTTTATAATCTTTGATGATTCGCCGCTCATGGGCGCGCCAACTCCGGCCGCCGCAAACCCGGCGCTACCACCGTGTTAGTGACGTCGCCGCGTCGCCAGGAGCAGGGTCAGGGTAATGAGCAGGGTTGCCGGCAGGCTGCCGCCATTGCCGGATGGGTTCTCCAGCACGTCCAGGCGCCGTTCGACCCGGTCGAGGGTGGCATTGAGTTCATCGAGCAAGGCGTGCTGATCACCGTAGGTGTCCATCTGCGCGACGGTGAGGACGTCGCTGCCGTTCAGTGCCTGGGCGAGGTTCGCCAGGCGGCGTAGTTTGTTGGCGTTGCCAACGCTCACAGCGGCTTCGCGGCTGTCGGCGCCGAAGCCCAGCGCGACGCCGCCGCTGGAGTCGGTGGCGCCCGGGGTAAAGCGGAGACCGTTACGGACGATCGGCTCTGAAACGTTCTCGCAGTATTGGGTTTCCCACGGTTCGCCTTGCGGGATAGTACCGTCGACGAAAACGTCCATGATGTCTGCGTTGGCTTCGCCGCTGATCGGCGTGGTCGTGCCGGCAAAGTAACAGGTGTAGTTGATGGCGGTGCCGTCGCTGAGTCGCGGGACGGGGGAGTCCGTTGCTTGTTCGATGCTGAAGTAGTCGATACCGCCATTGCCGGATTCGTTCGCGTTCAGGTTCCAGCTGCCACCCATCTGGTCCGAGGAGAGGTAGTAATCGTCGCCCCGGACGGTCACCGTTGCGGTGGGCGCACCCGTGTCCCGGAGGCGAATGCGAAGGTTGTTCTCCTTGAGTTCAAGAGGTGTGGCGGAGAAGGTCTGGTCGTTGGCGCAGTCGAAGCCGATACAGGTGTTGCCTTGAACCGTCAGGTTCTCGGAGTAGACCGTATCCGCGTACGCCAGGGCCGGTAGAAGACTGATAAAAACGATGAAATATTTCATTGGTCGAGGCTGTCCATGCGCGCGGTGATATCCGCGATACGCTGTTCCAGAGCCTCGATGCGCTGGTCGACGTCGGTGGTGTCCACGGAGGCCTTGTAGTCGTCGAACTGGCCGAGGGTGACGGCATCGGTGTCGTCGACGCCAGCGGCGACCTGGGTGATGCGTCGCGTATGGCCGGGTGCCCCGACCGAAACGGCCCCCGCCACCGGTTCGGCGCCCGCGCCCAAGGCGACATCACCCGCCGGGCTGATTTGCAGCACCTTGGTCCCGCTGGTCACGTTCATGATGAACAACGCGGCCGGGAGAGACGACGCGCCGTCGGTGACACCGATACG
>DASUNW010000059.1:0-20235 GCA_036276955.1 Alcanivorax sp.
AGGGCGCCCGAGCCGGAGGCGGTAGCGCCGAGGATCACCGCGCTGGACGAGGCCCGGCCGCCGTCTTCGATAAGCAGTTCGCCGCTGCCGTCGTAGCCCACCACCACGGCGCCGTCGCTGTTCCATTGCGCGCCACTGCCCGCCACGCTGACCCGGGCGGCATTGGCGGCGGCGGGGTCGCCGCCCACATAGACGATTGAGCTGGTGACGGCGCCGGCCTCGCCGATGGTCATGGCGCCGTCCACCTGCAGGAAGCCGGTGTCCCAGGGGTTGGGCTGGGTGCTTTGCGCACTGTTATCGATAATTTCCTGGTCGCCGGCGTCGATGAAGGTCTGGGCCGGCGCCTGATCGGCGACCAACAGCGCCACCAGCGCCGGACCCGTGACAGTAAAACGCTTCAAGCCGGACGCTCGCGGCGCGCCTACCTGCTGCATAGTCATTCCCCCTCTCTTTTTATCGAATCGGGGGAATACATCACGGGAGACCGACGGCTTGTATCCCTTAAATAGGGGAGGGGCTCGTAGGAGGGGCCCTGGTTCTTGGCAGCGCCACCCCTGGCCCGTAAGATGACACAGTCTTAGAGAGGGACCATGGCCCGATTACACCCCCGCCTTCACGATGCGATCCGTCTGCTTCCGGCTCACCGACCGGCGCACCTGTTGACCCGGCACTCCGTCCGGGAGCTGGCCAAGAACGGCTTCGCCGACTACCGTTTGCCGCTCACCGCCGAGGGCGTGGCGATGGCCCGCGAGTGGGGCGCCCGTCTCGAGCGTCCGGTGGCGGCGTTCTATTCCAGCCCGGTGGGGCGCTGCGTGGACACCGCCACCGCCATGGCGGAAGGCGCGCTCGAAGCGGGGTTGATCGAGGCGCTGCCGGAGGTGGTCACCGACCCCACCCTGGTGGAACCCGGCTGCTATGTGGAAGACATCAACCGGGTCGGTCCCACTTTTCTCAAGATGGGGGCGTTGAGCTTTCTCAACCAGCACCTGAAGACGCCGTTCGAGGGCATGCTGTCGCCGGCGGCGGGCCGCGCCAAGCTGGCCGGCTATCTGCACCAGCGCGAGCCGGCGCCGGGGGCGCTGGCGGTGCATGTCACCCACGACACCATTCTCGCCGCGCTGGTGGCGGAGCTGGAAGGCCGCGACGCCATCGCCGAGGAACACTGGCCGTGGATGATGGAAGGCCTGTGGGTGTGGTTCGAGGACGCCCGCATGCACTGGGTGTGGCGCGGCCACCACGGTCACCGGGACCTGGCGCTGGACGCGCCGGACGCCTGAAGCGCCCCGGGCCGGCTTGAACCGTGCCGCCGCGCCCCCATCTGTCAATTTTTTGCCGAGGTGATGTTTGTCCGCCCTGACCCTTCGTAATCTCACCAAGACCTACGCCAACGGTGTCGAGGCGCTCAAGGGCATCGACCTGACCGTGGAGCGGGGTGATTTCTTCGCGCTGCTGGGCCCCAACGGCGCCGGTAAGTCCACCACCATTGGTATCGTCAGTTCGCTGGTCAACAAGACCGACGGCGAGGTCATCATCCTCGGCCACTCCCTGGACCGCGAGCGCGAGCTGGCCAAGCAGAAAATCGGCGTGGTGCCCCAGGAATTCAACTTCAGCCAGTTCGAGAAGGTGTTCGACATTGTCGTCACGCAGGCCGGCTTCTACGGCATTCCGGCGCCGCTGGCCCGTGAGCGCGCCGAAAAGTACCTGCGCAAGCTGGGGCTGTGGGACAAGCGCAAGAACCAGGCGCGCTCGCTGTCCGGCGGCATGAAGCGCCGGTTGATGATAGCCCGGGCGCTGGTGCATGAGCCGGAACTGCTGATTCTTGACGAGCCCACCGCCGGGGTCGACATCGAGCTGCGCCGTTCCATGTGGGACTTTCTGATCGGTCTGAACAACGAAGGCCGCACCATTATTCTCACCACCCATTACCTGGAAGAGGCGGAGTCGCTGTGCCGCCGCATCGCCATCATCGACCACGGCCGCATTGTCGAAAACACCGACATGAAATCGCTGCTGGAAAAGCTGCAGGTGGAGACCTTCATCCTGGATCTGGCGCGGCCGGTGGAGCGCGCCCCGGAGCTGCCCGGCTTCGAAGTACACCTGCGTGACGCCGCCACCCTGGAAGTGGCGGTGCCGAAATCGCAAAGCCTGAACCGGCTGTTCGTGGCCCTGGCGGAGCAGGATTTCGAAGTAATGAGCATGCGCAACAAAGCCAACCGGCTTGAAGAACTGTTTGTACGTCTGGTGGAACAGAACCTGCCCGGACAGAACCCGCAGCAGGAGAACGCCCCATGACGCTTCACCAACAGTGGATCGCTTTCCTGACCATCGTTACCAAGGAAGTGCGTCGCTTCCTGCGCATCTGGCCGCAAACCCTGTTGCCGCCAGCGATCACCATGACGCTGTATTTCGTGATCTTCGGTAACCTGGTGGGCAGCCGCATCGGCGAAATGGGCGGCTTCGATTACATGCAATACATCGTGCCCGGCCTGATCATGATGAGCGTGATCCAGAACAGCTACGGCAACGTGGTCAGTTCGTTCTTCTCCACCAAGTTCCAGCACTCCATCGAGGAGATGCTGGTGTCACCGATGTCGCCGTTCGTTATTCTCTCCGGCTTCGTGGTCGGCGGCATGGTGCGCGGCATCATGGTCGGTGGCATCGTCACCACGGTCAGTTTGTTCTTCACCGATCTGGACGTTCAACATGCCTGGATCACCGTGCTGGTGGTGGCGATGACGTCGGCGCTGTTCGCCCTGGGCGGCTTTATCAATGCCATCTTCGCTAACAATTTCGATGACATCAGCATCATTCCCAATTTTATTCTTACGCCGCTGACCTACCTGGGCGGGGTGTTCTATTCCCTGGACCTGCTCTCCGAATTCTGGCGCACCGTGACCCTGGTCAACCCGATCGTCTACATGGTCAATGCGTTCCGCTACGGCGTGCTGGGTGTGAGCGACGTCAACGTTTACGCTTCCCTGGGTGCTATCTTCGCCTTTACGGTGGTGTTCTTCCTGCTGGCGCTGTGGTTGCTGCGGCGGGGCACCGGGATTCGCGGGTAATCGACATGAGCTTTCTCAACGACACACCGCTGGGCCGTACCAGCGCCTTCATCGACGAGTACACGCCGTCGCTATTATGCCCGGTGCCTCGCTGGGACGCGCGCGAAAGTCTGGAGCTGGAGAGCGGCGAAGAGGGCGCGTCGCTGCCGTTCCACGGCCAGGACATCTGGAACGCCTACGAGCTGTCCTGGCTGAACCCGCGCGGCAAGCCGGTGGTGGCCATGGCCGAGCTGGTGGTGCCCTGCATCTCGCCGAACATCATCGAATCCAAGTCCCTCAAGCTGTACCTGAATTCGTTCGCCAACACCCGCTTCGCCTCCCGCGAGGCGGTGATCAACACCCTCGCCGGGGATCTGGCGAGGGTGGCCGGGGCGCCGGTGGATGTGCGCGTGATGAGCCTGGAGGAAGCGGGCCGGACACCGGCCTGGGACGACCACGGCGACGGCGTCGATCACCTGGACGTGGCCTTCGAGCACTTCGAGTACCGCCCGGATCTGCTGTTCACCGAGCAGGGCCCGGAACGCAACGGCGTGCTGGTGTCCCACCTGCTGCGCAGCCACTGCCCGGTCACCAACCAGCCGGACTGGGCCACCGTGCAGGTGCGCTACACCGGCGCCGCGATCAGCCCGGCCAGTTTCCTGCGCTACGTGGTGTCGCTGCGCAATCACCAGGGTTTCCACGAGCAGATCATCGAGCAAATGTTCGTCGACCTGAAACGCCAGTGCGCGCCGCGCCACCTGTCGGTGTACGGCCGCTTCACCCGGCGCGGCGGCCTCGACATCAATCCGTTCCGTTCCGATTACGAAGACCTGCCGCCGAATTTCCGCACCGTCCGCCAATAGCGGCCTTCGGTCGTGATGCAGGATGCAGGTGCGCCGCTCGTCGCGGAATCCGCACGGCCATGCCCGCGCTCAAACCACTGATCGCGGGCACGGCCTATAAGGCAGGAAAAAGCCGATCCGCGCTGAATCCTGAATCCTGCATCGGCCGGCGACAGCCGGCCTGGTCAGCCGGCGCCGAGCGGCCAACCGAAACCGATCCACACCCCCAGCAATACCGACCAGCTCAACAGCAGTGCCAGGCTGTACGGCAGCATCAGGGCGATCAGCGTGCCGATGCCGGTGTCGCTCCGGTAACGCCGGGCAAAGCCCAGCACCAGCGCGAAGTAGGGCATCAGCGGGGTGATGATATTGGTGCTCGAATCGCCGACCCGGTAGGCCGCCTGGGTGGCTTCCGGCTCGATGCCCACCAGCATCAGCATGGGCACGAACACGGGCGCCAGAATGCCCCACTTGGCCGACGCGCTGCCGATCATCAGATTGATCAGCGCCACCAGACCGACGAACAACAACAGCAGCGCCACCGTCGGCAAGTTCAGGTCGCCCAGCCAGGCGGCGCCTTTGATCGCCAGCACCAGGCCCAGTTGGCTGTAGCTGAACCAGGCCACGAACTGGGCGGCGAAAAACATCAGCACCAGGTAGCCGGACATGGAACTCATGGTGGTTTCCATCGCCTCGATGATGCCGCCGGCGGAGCGGAAGCGGCCGCTCACGCGCCCGTACACGGCGCCGCACAGTCCCGCCAGCAAGGCGATCAGCACCACCAGCGACGACATGAACGGTGACTGTAGCAGGCCGCCGTCCTCGCCGCGCAGCGGCGCGTCCGCCGGTGCCACCAGCAGCACCACGGCGATCACGCCGAGGCACAGCACCGCCAGGGTCCAGCCCAGGGCACGCCAGTCCATCCGCGGTGCCAGGTCCTCATCGGTGTTGTCGGCGGGGCGGTCGGCCACGCGCGGTTCGGTGACGCGCACCGTGATCAGCGATACCACCGCGGTGACCAGCACCGTGGAGGCGATGATGAACCAGTAGTTGCCCGCCGCCGACACGGTACGGCCGGGCTCCACGATCGCCGCCGCCTCCGTGGACAGGCCGGCGAGCACCGCGTCCACCGGGCCGAGCAGCAGGTTGGCGCTGTAGCCCCCGGACACCGCCGCGAAGGCGGTGGCGATGCCGGCCAGCGGCGAGCGCCCGGCCAGTTGAAACAGAAAGCCGGCGAGCGGAATCAGCACCACGTAACCGGCGTCGAAGGCCAGACTCGACATCACCCCGGCGAACGCCACCGTCACCACCAGGGTGCGGTGCGAGGCGCGCCGCACCAGCGCCGCCAGGCTGGCGCCCAGCAGCCCGGAATGCTCCGCGATGCCCAGTCCCAGCATGGCCACCAGCACCACGCCCAGCGGCGCGAAGCCGGTGAAGTTGGTGACCATATTGCTGAACAGATATTGAAGACCGTCGCCGTCGAGCAGCGAGCGCACCGCGATGCCCCGGTCCTCCAGCGGGTGGCTGGCGGTCACACCGGCGGCCGCCAGCAGGGCGCTCAAAGGCAGCATCAACAAGCACAGCCAGACAAACAGCAGTGTGGGGTGCGGCAAACGGTTGCCGGCGCGTTCCAGCCGGGCCAGCCAGCCGGAGGACGGTTCAGCCATAGCGGTTCTCCTTGGAGCTTCAAGATTCCAGCCAACAGACGATTCAGGATGCAGGATTCAGGATACAGGTGCGGACGCGGTGCCGATCATCCAGCACTTGCCCTGGATCAGCGCTGGGCGCCTTCGGGGAGCACCTTCCTCGCCCTTGTATCCTGCATCCTGAATCCTGTATCGCCCTACTACCGTTTTCGACCAGCACGGCCTGCTTGTGGCTTGTGGCTTGTAGCTCGCAGCTCAAATTCGCACTTGTTGTTGTATTTGGCGCGCCGCCTTGCCCATCACATCCAGCACTTTCTCCCGGTCCCGGTCGGCCAGGCTCTCGGAATGCAGATGCAGGGCGAAGCCTTCCGCTTCGAAATCGGCGGCCACGGTTTTGCGTTTTTTCAGGTCCGAGGCGGCGCGGGCCAAAGCCTTCAGTATGCGGTTTTTGTCGACGTTGTGAATGCGCTCCAGATCCATGTGCAGGCCGAAGCCTTTGGTGGCGACGCTGACGAAGCGTTGTTTGCCACCGGCGTTGCGTTTCAGCGCCTGCGCCTCGAACACCGGAATCGGCCGGCTGAAGCCCTTCGCCGACACCTCGCCGACGTTGCGGCAGCGCACCCGGTCCTCGATCAATTCATGGGTGCTTTCGGAGATCAGTACCTGGCCCGGCCGGCAGGCGGATTCCAGCCGGCTGGCCAGATTCACGTCGGTGCCCAGAATGGTGTAATCCATGCGGCTGTCGGTGCCGAAGTTGCCCACCGTCACGTAGCCGGTGTTAATGCCGATGCGGATTTCCAGCTTCTGGGAGATGCCTTCGCGCTGCCAGCGTTGGCGCAGAAAGCGCATGTGCTGCTGCATCTCGATGGCCATCGCCGCGCACCGGTAGGCGTCTTCCTGGGCGCCTTCGCTTTTCGGATCACCGAAAAACACCATCACCGCGTCACCGATGAACTTGTCGATGGTGCCGCCGTGGCGCAGGGCGATGCGCGTCATTTCGCTCAGATAGGTGTTGAGCATGCGGGTGAGGGTGTCCAACGGCAGTTCCTCGGAAATGGCGCTGAACCCCTTGATGTCGGAGAAGAACACCGTCAGCCGTTTGCGCCGGGTTTCCAGCTTGGCGTCGCGCTTGCCGGAGAACAGCGAACCCCAGATCTGCGGCGGCAGGTACTTGGCCAGCTTGCGCGACATCTCCACCGCCTGCTGCTGCTGTTCGCGCACGCGGATCTGCGCCTGGCGCAGGAACTGGGCCTGACGGTTGGCATAGAACGAGCTGGCGCCCACATACAGCCCCAACCCCACCAGCGACAGCACCGACACGCTCAGCGGCACCATGGTGGGCGTCGGCGGCACGCCCAGCAGCAACGACGCCAGGCCGGCGCCGCCCAGGGTCATCAGCACGTTGAGCAGCCAGGGGCGCAGGCCGCCGCTGCTCACCGCGTTGGCATGCACGATAATCAGCAACACCAGGCTCGGCACCACCGCGAAATGAAGCAGCGCGCAGGCCACGCCGATGATCGCCGCGTCCAGTTGCATCACCACCGGCGAGAAGTGCTCCGGCAGCAAATCCTTGCGCTGGCCCACCACCACCAGGGTCTGCACCAATAGCGGATAGGCGAGCAGTCCGGCCACGCCCAGCAGGTACTGGGACGGATAAAGCGTCAGGCCGACGCCGGCCATCAGGATGGTCGCCGCCACCACGAAGGCCAGCAGGCGGATATAGTTGCTCAGCCGCCGAGCACGCTCCATGGGGTCCAGATACGGCTTGCGGGGGCGGTTCTTGGATGTACTCATGCAGTGCCATTAAGGATGTTTGACCGGAGCTTACCCAGTTGCGGCTTAAGAAAAAAGACTGATTGCGCGGTGCCGAGGAAAGCAAGCCCGCTTTGCCGTACAATCCCCGGCGCGTCACCGTTCGCCTACAGGAGTTCCGATGGACACACTGACCGCGCTTACCACCCGCGTTTCCGTGGCCCGCCTCACCGAGCCAGGCCCCTCCGCCGATCAGGTCAGGCGATTGCTGGAAGCGGCGATCCGCGCCCCCGACCACGGCATGCTGCGTCCCTGGCGGTTCCTGGTGCTGGAAGGTGAAGAGCGCGAACGCCTCGGCGACATCATGGAATGGCGGCTGCTGCGCCGCCAGCCGGAGGCGGACCAATGCGCCCGGGACAACATCCGCAACAAGGCGCTGCGCGCGCCCACCATCATCGTCGCGGTGGCGGAGATCACCGAGGGGCACAAGGTGCCCGCCTGGGAACAGGTGCTGGCGGTGGGCGCGGCGGTGCAGAACATGATGGTGGCGGCCCATGCCCTGGGCATCGGCGCCATGTGGCGCACCGGCGACCTGGCCAACGACGAAACCGTCAAGGCGCGGCTGGGCTTCGCCGACAAGGACCAGGTGGTGGGCTTCGTCTATCTGGGCACCCCCGCCGGCGCCGTGAAAGCCCTGCCCGACGAACAGCCGGACTCTTTCCTGCGTCAACTGCCCCGGGGGCCGCAATGACCGACTTGAACGCGCTCGCCGCCCGGGTGCGCGCGGCGATACCGCTCACCGCCCATCTCGACTTCCAGTTCACCGCCTTTAACGGCGAACAGCTCACGCTGACCGCGCCGCTGGAGCCCAACCACAACGACAAGGGCACCTTCTTCGCCGGCAGCCAGGCGGCGCTGCTGACCCTGGCGGGCTGGGCCTGCACCACGCTGGTGGCGGATTCGGCGGTGGGTGATGGCGAGGCCAGCGTGGACGTGGTGGCGGTGGAATCCAGCCTGCGGTTCCGGGCGCCGCTGGTCGGCTCGATCCACGTGGTGGCGCGCGCCGACGAGGGCCAGACCGGGCGCTTTCACCAGCGCCTCAAGCGGCGCGGCAAAGCGACCCTGAGCGTTTTGGCGCAGGCGACCGATGCCAACGGCCTGCTGGTCTGCGAGTATCAGGGGCTCTATCTAGCCAGGACGAATAACAATGACCCTTGAACACGACGCTGTTTTTTATCTGCTTGCCTACGGCCTTTGGGCCCTGTTGCTGCTCGCGGTGCTGGTGCTCGGCCGCGGGCTCCGCGTAATCCGCGGCCAGGCCAAGGCCGACCAGTTTCCCCCTTACGCTTACGATCCCGCCAAGCTGCTCGACCGGCTGTCCCGGGCCTACATCAACACCCTGGAAATGTTGCCGGTGGTGCTGGTGGTGGCCGCCGCCGGGCTCTGGGCCGGCAAGGTGGAGCTGGCCGCCTGTCTGTTGCCCTGGGTGTTCGCCGCCCGCGTGGGCCAGAGTCTGGTGCACCTGGTGGGCGTGAACCACTGGCTGGTGCAGGCCCGCTTCGCCTTTCTGCTGGTTCAGATCGTGTTGGTCGCCTGGCTGGGCCTGAGTACCGCCTGCGCGCTTGCCTAAGCCGCGACCCTCGGGTACCCTACGCGCCCTCTGCTGATGACCGCAGAGCACAGTTTTGGTGAGGTGTCCGAGTGGCTGACGCCTTGCCGCAAGGCAAGCGAACGTCGCCGCGTAGCGGTGACGGCCCCGAAGGGGCGAGGGCGCAAGCCCGAGTAACGAGCACGCTCGCGTGCGACTACCAGAGCGCAGCCCACTGGTAGTGACAATCAGTTTTGGTGAGGTGTCCGAGTGGCTGAAGGAGCACGCCTGGAAAGCGTGTATACGGCAACGTATCGAGGGTTCGAATCCCTCCCTCACCGCCAAATAGAAAAGGGGTCCCAAACGGGACCCCTTTTTCATTTGCGGTCAGGGCGGACCTGATAAGAACCCTCCCTCACCGCTTCTTCCGACTGAACCCCCAAGCACCACGGCGCCCCTCACGCTGTATATCCATATCGTTGCGGATCTGGGCGTGGCTGATCAGCGCGAAAATAAAGGTGCCGCCGATAATGTTGCCGGCCAGCGTCGGCAGGCCGAAGCGCAGGAAGAAATCGGTCCAGCTCACGCTGCCTTCGAACACCAGGTAAAGAATCTCGCTGGCGCCGACGATGATGTGCGGGAACTCACCGATCGCTACCACGTAGGTGATGATCAGGATCACCCAGGCCTTGGCCTGGTCCGCCGACGGCATCACCCACACCATGGTGGCGATCATCCAGCCGGCGACGATGCTCTTGGAGAACATGGAGAAGGGGTCGTTCTCCATCACTTTCTCGCCGATCGCCACGAACGCCTCGTTCACCTCCGGTGAAAACATCGGCAGGTGCACAAAGGTGAAGGCGGCGATGCCGGCGCCGAGAATATTGCCTGCCAGAACCACGCCCCACAGGCGTGCCAAGCGACCCAGGTTGCTTTGCGTGGGGTGGCTCATGAACGGCAGCACGGCGGTGACGGTGTTCTCGGTGAACAGCTGCTGGCGGGCCAGGATCACGATCAGAAAGCCCAGGGTGTAGCCCATGCTTTCAATCAGGAAGCCGGTATCGCTTTCCGGCACGTGCGCGCGCAACAGGCCGCGCGCCACCAACGAAGCGCTCATGGAGATGCCGGCGGCGATCGCCGACCAGAGCAGCGCCATGGCGTCGCGTTCCAGCTCTTTTTGGCCGCTGATGCGCAAGCGTTCGTGGACCGCCGCCGCCTTGGAGGGCAGGGCGGCCTCCTTGCGGCGCTCGCTGTCTTCGTCGTCGTCCCGGTCGTCGTCGTCGTCGCGCTCCCGGTTGACGGCCTCTTCCCAAGGGGTCTTATCCTGGTCCTTGTTTCTCGAATCCCGGTTGTCGTCCGTCAAAGGGGCTCTCCTGGTGGGCAATGCCGGGTGGGCATTACTAACAAACACTATACCGCTTGTCGGCCTCAGCCACCCACCACCAAAGCGACCCCGAGACCGTAAAGCAGCAGCACCGCCACGCAGGCGGCGAACGCCAGCAGACTCAGGGTCAGGGACGCTTGCAGAGTGTCGATGACGGGCTCCCGGATCGGCTCGGTGAGCGCCAAGGATACCCACCGTGCCGACCGGGTACGAACCCGTTACAAAAATGGCTATAAGCAACGTCATGCAGCGTCTGGAACGTGAAAGTGAAACGCTCTACGCTGCCATGCTTGATCCGGGCGGTAGGCTGCGCCGCCGGTATCACTGTCAACGGGGATAAGAGGGAAAAGATGGTATCCATGACCCATAAACAACGCGCCGCCACGGCGCTGGTCGTAGCGCTCGCCAGTGCCCCGGCGCTGGCCGAGGAACGCACCGATCCACAGGGCTGGAACGCGTCCGCCATGGGCGTCTACGTGATCGAGGATCAGGACCGGTTCGATGTCGACCATGGCGCCGGCATACGTTTTGGCCTGGGCCGCCAGATCAGCGACAAGTGGGATCTGGAGTGGAACGGCTTCGGTAATTCTCTGCAGCGTAAGCAGGGTTCCGGACAGCATTGGCAGTACGGCCTGGGCGCCGACGCGCTGCGTTACATGTACCGCGAGGGGCCCTCGCCCTACCTGCTGGTCGGCGGTGGCGGCATCTACACCGACTCGTCCGCCGGCACCGACACCAGCGGCTACCTGAACGCCGGCGCGGGCCTGCATTTTCGCGAAATCTGGGGCTCCATGGGCCTGCGCGCGGAGCTGCGTTACGTGGTCGATTTTTCCGACGACGGCAGCCACAACGAGCCGTTCGGCGACGTGCGCGCCCTGGTCGGGTTGACCTTCCCGCTGTTCGGCGGCGGTGACCGGACCGTCCGGATCATCGAGCGCGAGCGGTTGGTGATCAAGCCGGTGCCGATGGGCCCGCCGGAAGTGCTGCGTGGGGTGCACTTCGAGTTTGATTCCGCGCGGCTCACGCCCAACGCCAAGACCGTGCTGCGCGGCGTGGCGGAACGCCTGCTGGCGCACTCCGACACCGAAGTGGAGATCGCCGGCCACACCGATTCCAAAGGGCCCGATCAGTACAACCAAGCTCTGTCGGAACGGCGCGCGGCGTCGGTGCGCGCCTTCTTGATTGATCTGGGCGTGGATCCGGGTCGCCTGACGGCACGCGGTTACGGCGATACCCGCCCGGTGGACAGCAACGCCACCGAGCAGGGCCGCGAGCGCAACCGCCGCATCGAAATGCGGCGGCTCAACTAGCGGTCGCTTGCGATTGTCGGATTACGCCTGCGGCTAATCCGACCTACAGAGCCGCCACCGTAGGTCGGGTTAGGCCGAAGGCCGTAACCCGACGGGTTTACAGCGAATCGAGAAAGGCGCCCAGGTGGTGATTGACCGCCTCGGGCGCTTCCATCTGGATCCAGTGGCCCAAGTCGTCCAACAGCACCACCTCGCGGAGATCGTCCATCAGCGTCGGCATACGCTCCAGCGCCTTGCCGGCGAACTGGATCACCGGGTCTTCCTTGCCGGCGATGAACAGCGCCGGCGGATGGATGCGCTCGCGTCCGTCCTCTTTCTGCCGCCGCCAGGACGCGTCCATGGCCCGGTACCAGTTAATCGGCCCGGTCAGACCGCTGTGCTGGAAGCGCTCCACGTACACATCCAGGTCCGATTCGCGCATCCAATCCGGCTGGCCGTCTTTCGGCGGCTGCAGAATGTCGAGCAGACCGGTGACCGGCTGTTGGGCGCGGAATTTCTCCTGCATGCCGGGTCCCGACAGGGCGTGGTACATGCGGCGTAGAAAATCGCGCACGTCCGCTTCCAGTTCCTGCTCCGGCACGTCCGGCTGCTGGAAATAGAGCTGATAGAAAAACCGTTCGCCGAACGCGGCGCGCATCTGTTCGGTGGGCGCCTTGGGGCCGAGGCCCGGGTAGGGCACCGACAGGCCGGCCACCGCCCGCACCCGGCCCGGTTCGCCGCGCGCCACCTGCCAGGCCAGGGCGCAGCCCCAGTCGTGGCCGATCACCACGGCGCGCTCGGCGCCGAACGCATCGAGAATGCCCATCACGTCCGCCACCAGCTTGTCCTGGCGGTAGGCGTCCACGTCCTTGGGGGCGTCGCTGAAGCCGTAGCCGCGCAGGTCCGGGGCCAGCACATGGAAGCCCTTGGCGGCCAGAAACGCCATTTGATAGCGCCACGAATAGCCGCACTCGGGGAAGCCGTGCAGCAGAATCACCGCGGGGTCGGCCGGGTCGCCGGCGCTGCGGACATGAAAACCAAGGCCGTTGGCCTCCACGCGTTGCTCTCTGATCTCTGTCATCGGGGTCTCCGGAGGACCCGGCTGGTCAGCCGGCGTCGCTCAAATAGTCCATGTAATCGTCGCGCAGGTGGCGCTTGGATACCTTGCCGGTGGCGGTATGCGGCAGCTCGTCCACGTAGATCACGTCGTCGGGCAGCTGCCATTTGGCGATGCTGGTGGCCATGTGATCGAGCAGCGCCTGTTTGTCCCGTGACGCGCCGGCGTGGGGCACCACGATCAGCAGCGGGCGCTCGTCCCATTTCGGGTGCGGCACGCCGATCACCGCGCACTCCTGCACGTCCGGATGGGCGGCGGCGAGATTCTCCAGATCAATGGAACTGATCCACTCGCCACCGGATTTGATCAGGTCCTTGGCGCGGTCGACGATATACAGCACGCCGTCCGGGGTCAGCCTGGCCATGTCACCGGTGGCGAACCAGCCGTCCTTGTCGAACGCCTTGGCACTGGCTTCGGCGTTATTGAAATAGGCGCGGATCACGGTGGGACCTTTCACCAACAGCTCGCCCACGGCCTCGCCGTCCTGGGGCACTTCGTTGCCGTCGTCGTCCACCAGCTTCATGCGCACGCCGAACAGCTGCCGGCCCTGGGTGGTTTTCAGTTCGATGCGTTCTTCCAGCGGCAGATCCGCCTGGCCCTCGGTCAGCGTGCTCATGGTGCCGGTGGGGTTCATTTCGGTCATGCCCCAGCCTTGCATCACGTCCACCTGATAATCCTGCTCGAAAGCACGCACCATGCTGCGCGGCGCCGCCGAACCACCGATCGACACGCGCTTGAGCGCCCCGGGTTTGCGCCCGTGGCGTTTCATTTCGGCGAGCAAACCCAGCCATACCGTGGGCACGCCCCAGGCGGAGTCCACGCTTTCCTCGTCCATCAGTTGGAACAGGCTGTCGCCGTCCAGCGCCGGGCCGGGCATGATCAAGGACGCCCCCGCCAGCGGCGCCATATAGGGCAGCCCCCAGGCGTTGACGTGAAACATCGGCACCACCGGCAGCACCCGGTCGCCCACCGGGAACGAGCCGCTCGCGCAGACCATGGTGAACATTGCCTGCAGCAGGCAGGAGCGGTGCGAATAGAGCGCGCCCTTGGGGGCGCCGGTGGTGCCGGAGGTATAGCACAGCGCGCAGGCGGTGTTCTCGTCCAGTTCCGGCCAGTCGTAGGTGTCGGGCCGCCCGTCGAGCAAATCCTCGTAGCAAAGCAGGTCATGGCCTTCCGGCATGTGGGCGCGATCCGTCATCGCCACATAGCGGGTGTGCTCCGGGAACTGGTCCCGCAAGCCGGACACCAGCGGCGCGAAGGTGGTGTCGAAAAACAGCAGGCTGTCGTCCGCATGGTTGACGATATAGGCCATCTGCTCCGCCGGCAGGCGCGGGTTGATGGTGTGGCACACCGCGCCGATACCGGCGATGGCGTAGTACAGCTCCAGGTGACGGTAGCCGTTCCAGGCCAGGGTGGCGACCCGGTCGCCGGGTTTGACGCCCAGCGACACCAGGCCGTGGGCCAGCCGCGCCACCCGTTCCAGGGTTTGTGCGTAGCTCTGGCGGTGCAGGCCGCCCTCCACGGTCACCGATACAATCTCCGCCTTGCGGTGGATACGGGCGCCGTAATCGAGCACGTCGATCAACGACAGGGGCGCATCCATCATTAGCCCTTTAAGCATCTAGAGTTCTCCCGAGCGCGATGGTTATTTTGAACGCTTGTTTTGAAATAAAGCCGTGCAATTCATACCGGGCCGGACCGGGGTGGTCAAGGCGGCACGCCCGTTGTGTGGGCCGGGTGTTACTTGAGGTAACAGTAACACCCGGCCGGACCGATAATATTTGCGAAAAAGGGAAACAAAAATCGTGAATTAATGGAGTGCTTACCCGCCCTCGTGGAGCAGCGGCAGCCGGTGCGGGGCAAACTGTGTGAAATTGTTTCACCCCTTTTGGCGTTAATCACCGTTTACAGGGCGTATTTCGCCTTCAGCGCGCTTTCTTCCGAGGGGATACGGCGGGCGAGGGATTGTCCGTCGGTTTTATTCCGTTCATGCTCAAAGCACTGAAATCAGGGCCTCTCAGCCGAACATAGGATCGCTTTGTTGACCTATTCGCGGTGGTCGGGATTCGCGCATTCCACCCGTGGACGGCCCGGAAAATTTAGCCATCCAGGCTGGACAGAAATATTTTTGTGCGCACATACTACCAAGTATGTGGTTCGTCAGAAGAGCGCCGATGGGACTTTATGAACGGCGCCATGAACGTACATAAAAAGATTAGGTAAACAAAAAAGATTGTTGCGTACCGGTCAATGTTGTCGGGTACGACAGCGAGATGCCGAACGATCGGCAGAAAAACAACAACCGTGGAGAGCGTCATGTTGAAACCCATTTTCACCTTTCTCGCCGCCTCGCTGTTGCTGGTGGGCACCGCCAGCGCCGAGACCGTGAAACTCGCCCTGATCGACCCCCTGACCGGGCCCATGGCCGCCGCCGGCCAGCCCGCCTTCGAACATCTCAAATACGCCGCCGAGCGGATCAACGCCAATGGCGGCCTCAACGGCAACAAGCTGGAAATCGTCGGCCTGGATAACAAGGTGAACCCGCAAGAAAGCCTGGTGCAGCTGCAGAAGGCGATCGATGACGGCATTCGCTACGTGACCCAGGGCAACGGCTCTTCCGTGGCCTCGGCGTTGATCTCCGCCATTGAAAAGCACAACCGGCGTAACCCGGGTGAGGAAGTGCTGTATCTGAACTACGCGGCGGTGGACCCGGCGTTCACCAACGAGCGTTGTTCCTTCTGGCACTTCCGCTTCGACGCCAATGCCGACATGAAAATGAACGCGTTGACCGACTACATCGCCGACAACAAAGACATCAAGAAGGTGTACCTGATCAACCAGGACTACAGCTTCGGCCATGCGGTGTCCGAGGCGGCCCGGGAAATGCTGAAAGAGAAGCGCCCGGACATTGAAATCGTCGGTAACGATTTTCACCCGCTGGCGAAAGTGAAGGACTTCACCCCCTACGTATCCAAGATCCAGTCCTCCGGCGCCGACGCGGTGATCACCGGTAACTGGGGCCAGGACATCACCCTGTTGGTGAAAGCAGCCGCCGAGTTCGGTCTCGAAGCACCGTTCTATACCTACTACGGCGCCAGCTCCGGCGTGGTCACCCAACTGGGCGACGAAGGCGTGGGCCGCATTTATCAAATCAATGAGTACTACGGTGAGTTCGAAGACCCGGAAATGGCCAAGCGGCAGACCGAGCTCTACGAGCAGTCCGGCTGGGACTTCTACTACCTGCGTCTTAGCACCATGCTCGACATGCTGAAGAAGGCCACCGAAAAGGCCGATAGCATCGATCCGGTCAAGGTCGCCAAGGCACTGGAAGGCATGGAAATGGAAACCACCACCGGCAAAGTGGTGATGCGCGCCAAGGATCACCAGATCCAGCTGCCTATGTTCATCTCCGTGATGCAGGATGATATGAAATACGGCGCCGAAGGTACCGAGTACAACTTCAAGAAGGTGGCGCGTATCGATCGCGAGGATGTAAGCCTGCCCACCACCTGCCGGATGCGCCGCCCGAAATAATCGGCGTCATTCCGCACCTCCAGTGACCAAGTAGTGGGAACAGCGGCGAGAGCCGCTGTTCCGGGAGCCTCGTCATGCTCGAAATTGTTATTTTTTCGACGCTGAACGGTATTTTATACGGCCTTTTGCTGTTCATGCTGTCCAGCGGTCTTACCCTCATCTTCTCCATGATGGGTGTTTTGAACTTTGCCCATGCCAGTTTCTACATGCTGGGTGCCTATTTTGCTTACACCATGGGCATGGAGATCGGCTTCTGGCCGGCTCTGTTGCTCGCCCCGATCCTGGTCGGCGGCCTCGGTGCCCTGGTGGAAAAATTCGGTCTACGCCGAGTGCACGAAAACGGCCATGTGGCCGAATTGCTGTTCACCTTCGGCCTTGCCTATGTGATTGACGAACTGGTGCAGTTGATCTGGGGCACCGTGGCGGTCGCTTATCGCGAACCTGACTACATGCGCGAGCCGCTGTTTACCCTGTTCGGCACTGACTATTCGATTTTCCGCGGCGTGGTGATTCTGATCGCCGTGCTGATGTTCATCGCACTCTGGTTCCTGCTCAAGAAAACCCGTGTCGGTATGATGATTCGCGCCGCCCTCACCCACGGCAACATGGTCGGGCATCTGGGCCATAACGTGCCGCGTCTGTTCATGGGCGTGTTCGGCTTCGGTTGTGCCTTGGCCGGTCTGGCCGGCGTGATCGGTGGTCCGCTGCTGGCCACTGAACCCGGCATGGCCGTGACCCTGGGGCCGATTGTGTTCGTGGTGGTCGTGGTCGGCGGCATGGGGTCGCTGATCGGCGCCTTCTACGCGTCCCTGCTGATCGGGCTGCTGCAGACGTTCTTTGTCGCCATCGACGCCTCCATCGCCGACATTCTCAATGCGTTCGGCATGAACGTGGACCCCTACGGTGAAGTGACCGGGATCACTCTGGCCAGCCTGGCGCCGATGACGCCGTTTATCCTGCTGGTCTTGATCCTGATATTCCGTCCCCGTGGCCTGATGGGAGAGCTTGAGCCATGAACGACCTTACCGCAGTCGCACCGCGGCAGAATCGTTTCTCCTGGCGCGCCCTGTCGCCCTGGGTGATTAGCGCGGCGGTGCTGCTTCTCTTGCCGGTTGTTTTCGCTGATAACGGCACCGCCTTTACGTTGATGAACCTGATCGCCATCAATATCGTATTCGCTTTGTCCTATAACATGTTGCTTGGTCAGGGGGGTATGTTGTCCTTCGGCCATGCGGTGTTCTATGGGCTAGGCAGCTACGGCGCGATGCACGCGATGAACGCCATTGATGAGGCCTCCTATGTCGGAGAGGGGTTTTGGTCTCATGTTCCGGTGGTCAGTATGCCCTTGGTGGGAATGATCGTGGGCGGATTGGTGGCCTTGGTGATCGGCTGGCCATTCTGCCGTCGCGCCGGCACCGCCTTCGCCATGATCACACTGGGCTTGGGCGAGATGGTCGCCGCCGCGGGGCAAATGTTTCCGTCCATCTTCGGTGGTGAAGCCGGGATTTATGGTAATCGCACGGTGGGGCCCCAGTGGTTTGGCCTGGATATGGCGCACGCTACGGGAGTTTATTGGTTCATGGCGTTTTGGACCTTCCTGGCGGTGCTCGCTATTTGGGCATTTACCCGTACTCCCCTCGGCCGTATGTCCAATGCCGTTCGCGATAATCCGGACCGCCTGCAGTTCATCGGTTATCCGCCACGAAACATACGTTTCATGGTATTCATTGCATCCGGTGCCTTCGGTGGCCTCGCCGGCGGAATGGCGGCGGTGAATTACGAGATCATCACACCGGAAGCGCTGGGTCTGATTCCCTCTGGCACGGTGCTTTTGATGACGGCGGTTGGGGGCCTTGGCGTATTCTACGGGCCGATTGTCGGTGCCGTCGTGGTCTCGCTGATGAATTCCATGCTCAGTGACTATACCGATGCCTCCATTCTCTACGTGGGGCTGATATTCCTGGCCATCGTGATGTTCGCGCCGCGTGGTCTTGGTGGTGGCCTTGAGCAGGTTCGCGTCGCCGCCAAAGATGGATCGCTGGTCAACCGTCTTCCCGGTTGGTTGAGTGGTGCTTTGGCGGTGATTCTGATCAGCCTTGGGCTGATTCTGATTATCGAGCTGTTATTCCAACTGCTCCACGGCGATGACGCGACCACGCAATTCTTTGGACTTGAATTCAAAGCCGTGTCGATAATCAGCTGGATATGGTCGTTGATTCTGTTCGGTGCCGGTGTCGCTGTAATGCGCGTGACCAGAAAGTTGCGGGAGGACAACGCATGAGCGCCTTGTCTATTAAAAACCTGACCAAGAACTTCGGCCTTGCCGAGGTGATCTGCGGTGTTGATCTGGAAGTGGAAAAGGGCGAAATACACGCCGTAATCGGCCCCAACGGGGCCGGCAAATCCACTTTCTTTAATCTGCTTTCCGGCGCTTTCCCGCCCAGCGGCGGGGAGATCCGGCTGAACGGCGAAAGCATTGACGGTCTGACTCCGGAGAAAATTCAGCAGCGCGGTCTGTCGCGTTCGTTCCAGGTCAGTAACGTGTTCGTCAATCTGTCGGTGTTCGAGAATCTGCGCTGTGCCTGCTTCAAGACCAGCGGCTCCGGCTACGTATTCTGGCGTGCGGCCAGCAAGATCAAAGCCGCCAACGAGCGTGCCGAAGAAGTGCTCGGGTTGATCGGTCTTGAGGCGTTGCGTGATGTGCCGGCGGGGGCGTTGCCCTACGCCAGCCAGCGCGCGCTGGAGATCGGCATGACCATCGCCAGCAACGCCGACGTGGTGATCCTCGACGAACCCACCGCCGGCATGAGCAATACTGAAACCGCCCAGGCGATCAGCCTGATCCGCCAGGTGGCCGAGGGCCGCACCCTGATGATCGTCGAGCACGATATGGGTGTGGTGTTCGAACTGGCCGACCGTATCTCGGTGTTGGTGTACGGCAAGATCGTCGCCACCGGCACACCGGAGGAAATCCGCAACGACCCGCGCGTCAAAGAGGCGTATCTGGGCGAGGAGGCCGCATGATGCTCGAAGTCCAGGATCTCAACGCTTATTACGGTAAGAGCCACATTCTGCACGGAGTTAACTTCAGCTTACAGGAAGGCGAAGTGGTGTCTCTGCTGGGCCGCAACGGGGTAGGGCGGTCCACCACCGTAAAGGCGATCATGGGTGAGGTGCACCCGCACGGTTCCATTCGCTACCGTGGCAACGAAATCGCCGGGTTGCCCAACCACAAGATTTCCCGTCTGGGCCTGGGTTACGTACCCGAAAACCGGGATATCTTCCCGACGCTGACGGTGCGCCAGAATCTCGAGCTGGGGGTCAAGAACCCCCGCAAGCCGGGCAAATGGACCGCGCAGCAGATGCTCGACATGTTCCCGAACCTGGGGCAACGCGCGGACGCCCCGGCCGGCGTGCTGTCCGGGGGTGAGAAGCAAATGTTGACCATCAGCCGCACGCTGATGGGGGATCCGGAACTGATCATGATCGACGAGCCCACGGAAGGTTTGGCGCCGTTGATCGTAAAGCAGATCGGCGATCTGATCTCCGAAATCGCGAAGGCGGGTGTCTCCATTCTGTTGGTGGAGCAGAAGCTCTCCATCGCCATGGATATTTCTCATCGCGTGCTGGTTATGGGCCACGGCCAGATCGTATTCGAAGGCACGCCGGATGAATTGCGTGCCGATGAAGCGATCCGGCGCGAGTGGCTGGAAGTCTGATTCGGTTTTGTTTGTGTTCCATCGTCAATGGGCTGGCCCGCTTCGGCGGGCTTTTTTTTTGCACATAAAAGCCGCGTTTAAATCATCAAATTACGACCTTAGTACTATTATTATTCATCGCTCCGGCACCTATATTTATAGGGGTTACAAATGTCGACTGGACAGCCGCGACGGCGTCCGCCCATACTGAAAATTCCTGAAAATCAAAAGTGAAGACAGCGTAATAGCCCTTCACGTTTCATTGTAATCACTTCACCGCTCACGTTGTCCCGACAGCCGACGCGGTATCAAAGAAAACAAGTAGCCGGCAATATCGGCACTAG
>DASUNW010000060.1:0-18032 GCA_036276955.1 Alcanivorax sp.
GAGATGGTGATGCCGGGCGATAACGTGCAGATGAGCGTTGAGCTGATCGCGCCGATCGCGATGGAAGAAGGCCTGCGTTTCGCGGTCCGCGAAGGTGGCCGGACCGTCGGCGCCGGCGTGGTGTCCAAGATCATCGCGTAAAGGGTAAATAAAAGGGCCAGGGCTCTTGCCCTGGCCCTTTTTTATCCCTATAATTTGCGCCCTCTTAACCGGTAAACAAAACATCGGTGAAAGAGCGCGATCAACCGGGGCATCGTTCCCGGGCTTGTTTTGACACCCTCCACCTTCCGGACGGACAGGTTGGGCGGGCTTTTTGCCATCTAAAGAATGGTACGAAACAGTCTGGAGTTTGTTAGCTATGGCTAACCAAAGAATCCGCATCCGTCTCAAGGCCTTTGATCATCGTCTTATTGATCAGTCCGCCCAGGAGATCGTGGATACGGCAAAACGGACGGGTGCGCAGGTACAGGGTCCAATCCCTCTGCCGACGCGCAAAGAACGGTTTACTGTGCTGATCTCTCCGCATGTGAACAAAGATGCGCGAGATCAGTATGAGATCCGCACCCACAAGCGGCTGGTCGACATCGTTGAGCCCACGGATAAAACCGTGGACGCGCTCATGAAGCTTGATCTGGCGGCTGGTGTGGACGTGCAGATCAGCCTGGGATAACTGGTCTGAGATAGCTCAGACCGACAACTACGGGCGGTTCAACCGCGACAGGTTGTGAAGAGGTAGACAATGGCGATTGGTGTAATCGGTCGAAAGTGCGGGATGACCCGGGTGTTCACTGAAGAAGGTGTCAGTGTTCCGGTGACCGTCATTGAGGTGACCCCGAATCGGGTGAGTCAGGTCAAGACCGAAGAAACAGATGGCTACGAAGCCGTGCAAGTGACGGTGGGTGAGCGCCGGGCCAGCCGGGTGACCAAGCCGCAGGCCGGTCACTTCGCAAAAGCCGGTGTTGAAGCCGGCCGCGGCGCGGGCGAGTTCCGCAGCGAAGTGGGCGATCTGCAGGCAGGCTCCGAGATCACTCTGGAAGTGTTCGAGGCGGGTCAGTCAGTGGACGTGACCGGCACTTCCAAGGGTAAGGGCTTCGCGGGCACCGTGAAGCGTTGGAATTTCCGTACTCAGGACGCTACCCACGGCAACTCCTTGTCACACCGTGCACCGGGTTCCATTGGTCAGAACCAGACCCCGGGCCGAGTGTTCAAAGGCAAGAAGATGTCTGGTCATCTGGGTGCCGAGCGCGTAACGGTTCAGAACCTTGAAATCGTGCGTGTGGATGCGGAAAAGAATCTGTTGCTGGTAAAGGGTGCCATCCCCGGTGCGGCCGGTGGTGATGTTATCGTGCGCCCGGCAGTGAAGGCGAAGGCCTGAAAGAGGAATAGAGGATGAATCTCAATACTGCCTCTGGAGGTACCGTAACCGTTTCTGAAGTCGCCTTCGGCAAAGACTTCAACGAGCCTCTGGTTCATCAGGTTGTGACCGCGTTTCTGGCCGGTGCCCGTCAGGGTTCCAAGGCTCAGAAGAATCGCGCGGCGGTAAGCGGTGGTGGCCGTAAGCCCTGGCGTCAGAAAGGTACTGGCCGGGCCCGTGCCGGCACTATCCGCAGTCCGCTGTGGCGTGGCGGCGGCAAGACGTTTGCCGCAGAACCCCGCGATTTCTCCCAAAAGGTGAATCGCAAGATGTACCGCGGCGCGTTGCGTTGCATTTTTTCCGAGCTGGTACGTCAGGAACGTTTGGTGGTGGTCGATGAGTTCAATATCGACTCACCGAAAACCAAGCAGGTGGCATCCAAGCTAAAGGATTTGGAATTGAGCAGTGTGCTGATTGTGACCAGCGAGGTGGATGAGAATCTCTACCTGGCGGCGCGCAACCTGCCCAAAGTGGATATTCGTGACGCCAGTGGCGTGGATCCGGTCAGTCTCATCGCCTTCGAGAAGGTGCTGGTGACGGTTCCGGCTCTGAAGCAGCTTGAGGAGGCGCTGGCATGAATAAAGAGCGCATTTTTAACGTACTGCTCGCGCCGCACGTTTCGGAAAAAGCCACGCTGGTGGCCGATCAGGGCAACGCCTTTGTGTTCAAGGTGGCGAAAGACGCCAATAAGCTTGAAATCAAAAAGGCGGTAGAGGCGCTGTTCGACGTGAAAGTGGAGTCCGTGCGGACTCTCAGCGTCAAAGGCAAGCAGAAGTTCTTCGGGCGTGTCGCCGGCAAACGGGCGGGCTGGAAGAAGGCTTATGTGTCTCTGGCGGAAGGCCAGGACATCGACTTCCTGGGCGCAGAGTAAGGTAAGGGAGTAAGGAATCATGGCGATTGTTAAAGCTAAGCCGACTTCCCCGGGCCGCCGCTTTGTGGTCAAGGTGGTTAATGAGGATCTGCACAAAGGTGCACCTTATGAGCCGCTGCTGGAAGCGAAGAGTAAAAGTGGTGGCCGTAACAACAACGGCCGCATCACCACCCGCCATAAAGGCGGTGGTCACAAGCAAAAGTATCGTCGTGTCGACTTTCGTCGTGACAAGGACGGTGTTGCCGGTGTGATCGAGCGTCTTGAGTATGACCCCAACCGGTCGGCTCATATCGCCCTAGTCAAGTATCTGGATGGTGAGCGTCGCTATATTCTGGCGCCGCGCGGCCTGAAAGCCGGTGATCGTGTTCAGTCCGGTGAAGACGCGCCGATCAAGGCGGGCAATGCTCTGCCGCTGCGTAACATCCCGCTGGGTTCCACGGTTCATAACGTGGAAATGAAGCCCGGCAAGGGTGGCCAGCTGGCCCGCTCCGCCGGCACCGCGATTCAGGTGCTGGCAAAGGATGGTGGCTATGTCACCCTGCGTCTTCGCTCCGGCGAGATGCGCAAGGTGAACGCCGAATGCAAGGCCACCATCGGTGAAGTTGCCAACAGTGAGCATAGTTTGCGCTCGCTGGGTAAGGCCGGCGCCAAGCGCTGGCGGGGTGTTCGCCCGACCGTACGTGGTGTGGCGATGAACCCGGTGGATCACCCTCATGGTGGTGGTGAAGGTCGCACTTCCGGCGGTCGTCATCCGGTAACCCCCTGGGGTGTACCTACCAAGGGCCACAAAACGCGTACAAACAAGCGCACCTCCAAGATGATTGTGCGTGACCGTCGTAAGTAAGGGATAGAGAGAGGTTCAGGCTGTGCCACGTTCACTGAAGAAAGGTCCGTTTCTGGATCACCACCTGCTCAAGAAGGTGGAAGAAGCGGTGGAAGCCGGCTCCCGTAAGCCGATCAAAACCTGGTCCCGTCGCTCCATGATCATCCCGGAGATGGTGGGCTTGACCATCGCGGTACATAACGGCCGTCAGCATGTTCCGGTATTGATCACCGAGCACATGGTGGGCCACAAGTTGGGCGAATTCGCCCTGACCCGCACATACCGCGGGCACATCGTGGACAAGAAGGCTAAGCGATAAGGTGACAGCCATGGCGACTGAAGTTGTAGCCCGTCTGCGGGGCGCAAGAATTTCGGCTCAAAAAGCCCGCCTGGTGGCCGACCAGATCAGAGGTCTGGAGGTGGAGAAGGCGTTGAATGTTCTCGCCTTTAGCCCCAAGAAGGCGGCCCGGATTGTAAAGAAAGTGCTGGAGTCCGCGATTGCAAACGCGGAAAACAACGACGGCGCTGACGTGGATGAGCTGAAAGTATCCACAGTGTTTGTGGATGAGGGCATGACGATGAAGCGAATTCGCCCGCGCGCCAAAGGCCGCGCCGATCGCATTCTCAAGCGCACTTGTCACATCACTGTAAAAGTCTCAGAAGGTCAGGAGTAACCAGATGGGTCAGAAAGTTCATCCGATCGGTATTCGCCTGGGCATCGTCAAGGAGCATAACTCGCTCTGGTATGCCGGGCAGAAAACCTATTCCGACTGCCTGGTTTCCGACCTGCAGGTGCGCGAATACTTGTTCAAGCGCCTGAAGAATGCCTCGGTGAGCCGTATCAAGATCGAGCGTCCGTCAGAAAACGTGCGCATCACGATCTCCACGGCGCGTCCGGGCATCGTAATCGGTAAGAAAGGCGAGGACGTTGAGCGTCTGCGCCGCGACGTGGCCGCCCAAATGGGTGTTCCGGTGCACATCAATATTGAAGAGGTGCGCAAGCCGGATCTGGACGCTCGCCTGGTAGGTGATAACATCGCCGGCCAGCTGGAGCGACGGGTGATGTTCCGCCGTGCCATGAAGCGTGCCGTGCAGAACGCCATGAAATCCGGTGCCGAAGGTATTCGGGTGCAGCTCTCTGGCCGCCTCGGCGGTGCCGAGATCGCCCGTACCGAGTGGTATCGCGAAGGCCGGGTGCCGCTGCACACGCTGCGAGCGGACATCGATTATGCCAGCGTTCGCGCCGAAACCACTTACGGCACCATTGGCGTAAAGGTCTGGATCTTCCGTGGCGAAGTGCTTGGTGGCATGGAGCAGATTCAGGAAGAACAGAAGCAACAGCAGTCCAAGGGCGCCAAGAAGCGCGGCCGCGGTTAAAGGGTAACGAACGATGTTGCAGCCGAAGCGTACCAAATTCCGGAAAGTTCATAAGGGCCGCAACCGTGGCCTGGCACAGCGGGGCAGCAAGGTGTCTTTCGGCACCGTGGGCCTGCAGGCCACCGGTCGTGGCCGCATTACCGCCCGCCAGATCGAGGCAGCCCGTCGTGCCATGACCCGGCATATCAAGCGGGGCGGCAAAATCTGGATCCGTGTGTTCCCGGATAAGCCGATTACCCAGAAGCCGCTCGAAGTCCGGATGGGTAAAGGTAAGGGTAACGTGGAGTACTGGGTGGCTCAGATTCAGCCGGGCCGCATGCTCTACGAAATGGAAGGTGTTTCAGAGGACGTAGCGCGTGAAGCGTTCCGCCTCGCCGCGGCTAAGCTGCCGATCAGCACCCGCGTAGTGACTCGGACGGTGATGTAAGCCATGAAAGCGAGCGAACTGAGAGAAAAGAGTGTCGAAGAGCTGAATAATCAGCAGCTCGAGTTGCTTGAAGAGCAGTTTAAGCAGCGTATGAAACTGGCATCCGGGCAGCTTTCACAAACCCATCAGCTTGGGAAGGTTCGCCGTGATATCGCACGGGTGAAAACCATTCTGAGAGAGAAGCAGGGTAACTAGGCATGGCAGAAGCGAAAGAGATACTGCGCCGGACCGCTACTGGCAAAGTGATTTCCAACAAGGGTGAGAAGACGATCACCGTGTTGGTTGAGCGCCGGGTGCAGCACCCGATTTACGGCAAGATCATCAAGCGGTCAACCAAGTTGATGGCGCATGATGAACAGAATCAGTGCAACGAAGGTGACCTGGTCACTATTGAAGAGTGCCGCCCGTTGTCCAAGCGTAAAACCTGGACGCTGGTGAACGTGGTGGAGCAGACCGACAAGGTCTGACCAAGGTTGCTGTGGCTGCCTGCAGGGCAGGAGTTGGAGAGAGTAAGCGATGATTCAGACCGAAACGATGCTCGAAGTCGCCGATAACAGCGGCGCCCGTCGAGTGCAGTGCATCAAGGTGCTGGGTGGCTCCCACCGCCGCTATGCAGGCATTGGTGACGTCATCAAGGTCACAGTAAAGGAAGCGATTCCGCGCGGCCGTGTAAAGAAGGGTGATGTGATGACCGCCGTGGTCGTGCGTACTCGTAAGGGTGTACGTCGTCCGGACGGCTCCGTGATTCGTTTTGATGAAAACGCCGCGGTGTTGCTGGGCAACAACAAGGCGCCGGTAGGTACCCGGATCTTTGGACCGGTGACCCGTGAGCTGCGTAACGAGCAGTTCATGAAAATCATCTCCCTGGCACCGGAAGTTCTTTAAAGGCGGGTGAACGTAATGCTCAAGATCAAGCGTGATGATGAAGTCATCGTAATCGCGGGCAAGGATAAAGGTAAGCGCGGCAAGGTTCAGAGCGTGCTGCCGAACGGCCGCCTGATCGTGGCCGGGGTGAACGTGGTCAAGAAACACGTACGCGCCAATCCGAACCGTGGTATTCAGGGCGGCATCGTCGAACAGGAAGCAGGCATCGACGCTTCCAACGTGGCCATCTGGAATCCCAAGGCCGAGAAAGCGGACCGCGTCGGCTTCCGCGTCGAGGATGGCGACAAGGTGCGTTTCTTCAAGTCTAGCGGCGAAACGCTGGACGCGTGAGGACAGGTGGACCATGAGTGATCTGAAAAAGGTTTACAACGAACAGATCGTGGCAAAGCTCAAAGAAGAGCTGGGTTACGACAATGTCATGGAAGTGCCGAAAATCACCAAGATCACCCTGAACATGGGTGTGGGTGAAGCGGCCGCGGACCGTAAGGCCATCGAAGGTGCCTTGTCCGACATGACCGCGATTGCCGGCCAGAAGCCGCTGATCACCAAGGCACGTAAGTCCGTAGCGGGTTTCAAGATTCGCGAAGGCTGGCCGATCGGCTGCAAGGTGACTCTGCGCAATCGCCGTATGTACGAATTCCTGGACCGCTTGGTGGCGGTGGCGATTCCCCGGATGCGTGACTTCCGCGGTTTGAATCCCAAGTCATTCGACGGCCGGGGCAACTATTCCATGGGGCTGCGCGAGCAGATCGTGTTCCCCGAAGTGGATTTCGACAAGGTCGATAAGCTGCGTGGTATGGATATCACCATTACCACCACGGCGAAAACCGACGACGAAGCACGCGCGCTGTTGCGCGCCTTCAACTTCCCGCTGAAGGGCTGAGAGGATTTGTCATGGCAAAGGTCTCGATGAAAAATCGGGAGGCGAAGCGCACCAAGCTGGTTCAGCGCTACGCCGCCAAGCGCCAGGCGCTGAAAGCGATCGTTAACGATCCCAACGCCGAACCCGAAGCAAAATGGGAAGCGCAGCTGCAGCTTCAGAAGTTGCCGCGCGATTCCTCTCCGGTGCGCCAGCGTAATCGCTGCCGGATTACCGGTCGTCCGCACGGCTACTACCGGAAGTTCGGTTTGAGCCGTATTAAGCTGCGTGAAGCGGCGATGCGCGGCGACGTCCCCGGTCTGGTTAAGGCCAGCTGGTAAGCAAGCCAAGATATAGGCATGAGTAGCGGAGCGATTGCGGCATGAGCATGCAAGATACCCTGGCGGATATGTTTACTCGTATCCGTAACGCGCAGATGGCCCGGAAAGCCAAGGTGGAGATCCCTTCTTCCACGGCTAAGCAGGCCATTGCCAAGGTACTGAAGGAAGAAGGTTACATCGAAGGCTTCTCGGTGGCCGGCGACAAGAAGCCCGTGCTGACCGTGGACCTTCGGTATTTCGAGGGCAGTCCGGTAATCGAAAAGATTTCCCGTGTCAGCCGCCCCGGTCTGCGTGTCTACAAAAACGCCGGCCAGATTCCCAAGGTCAAGGGCGGCCTGGGTGTGATGATCGTGTCCACCAACCAGGGCATTCTTTCCGATCGCGCAGCACGCCAGGCTAATGTAGGCGGCGAGCTGATTTGCGAAGTGTCCTAACGGTAGCGGTGTAGACGGGTTTAGGTGCAGCAATGTCTAGAGTAGCGAAAAATCCGGTTAAGTTGCCCAGCGGCGTCGAGCTGAAAATCGATGGTCGCAAGGTGTCCGTTAAGGGCAGCAAAGGCAACCTGGAACATGAAGTGCACGAGCAGGTCGACGTGTCGTTCGAAGACGGTGTCTTCACCGTTAAGCCGCGCGAGGAGTCCCAGCAGTCCTGGGCGCTGGCCGGCACCACCCGCGCGGTGGTGAACAACATGGTCACCGGCGTCTCAGAGGGCTTTGAGCGTAAGCTGGTCCTCAACGGCGTGGGTTATCGCGCTCAGGCACAGGGTAAGACCCTGAACCTGACGCTGGGTTTCTCCCATCCGGTGGCCTACCAGCTGCCCGATGGCATCACCATCGAGACCCCGACCCAGACTGAAATTCTTATCAAGGGCATTGATAAGCAACTGGTAGGTCAGGTTGCCGCCAATGTCCGGGCCTTCCGCCCGCCCGAGCCCTACAAAGGCAAGGGGGTGCGCTATGCTGATGAGCAGGTGCGCCGTAAGGAAGCCAAGAAGAAATAATTGTTGAGACTAGAGCCATGATGGACAAGAAACTTGCACGTCTGCGCAGGGCCAAACGTACTCGCCTTAACATCCGCGAGTCCGGCCAGATCCGTCTGTCCGTACATCGCACCCCGCGCCACATCTACGCGCAGATCACCAGCGCGGCCGGTGACCGGGTTCTGGTTACGGCGAGTACCGTCGAAAAGGATCTGCGCGAAGCGGCCACCGGCAATGCCGACGCCGCATCGAAAGTAGGCGAACTGATTGCGAAGCGCGCCAAAGAGGCGGGCATCGAGCGTGTAGCCTTTGATCGTTCCGGATTCCGTTATCACGGTCGGATCAAGGCGTTGGCGGATGCCGCGCGCGAAAACGGGCTTGAATTCTAAGGGTGCTTGGTTATGGCGAAAGTTGATCCCAACGAAGGTCTCCAGGAGAAGCTGGTTCAAGTGAACCGGGTTGCCAAGGTAGTAAAAGGCGGCCGCATCTTCGGTTTCACTGCGTTGACTGTAGTGGGCGACGGCAAAGGTAAGGTAGGCTTCGGCCGCGGTAAGGCACGTGAAGTGCCCGCCGCCATCCAAAAGGCGCTGGAAGCCGCCCGCCGCAACATGATTCAGGTGGACCTGAAGGGCACCACCATTCAGCACCCGATCAAGGCACGCCATGGCGCCTCCAAGGTGTACATGCAGCCTGCCGACGACGGTACCGGTGTGATTGCCGGTGGCGCGATGCGCGCGGTGCTGGAAGTGGCCGGCGTGCAGAACGTTCTGGCGAAGTGCTACGGATCCACCAATCCAGTGAACGTGGTGCGTGCAACGTTTAACGGGCTGAAGCAAATGTCCTCACCGGAGTCGGTGGCGGCGAAGCGTGGCAAGTCCGTTGAAGAGATTCTCGGCTAAGCGCACACAGACGGAAGCTTAACGATGGCTGACAAGATCAAAGTAACCCAGGTTAAAAGCAGCAGCGGTCGGCTGGAAGGCCACAAGGCCTGTGTGCGCGGTCTCGGGCTGCGTCGCATCGGTCACACCGTGGAAGTTGAAGACACACCTTCCGTACGTGGCATGATCAACAAAGTCGCGTACTTGGTACGGGTAGAGGGAGAATAAGCGATGCGTCTCAATGATTTGCATCCAGCCGACGGTTCCCGTCCGGACGAGAAGCGGGTTGGCCGTGGTATCGGTTCCGGCTTGGGCAAGACCGGTGGCCGCGGCCACAAAGGTCAGAAATCCCGTTCCGGCGGCACCGTGAAGCCTGGTTTCGAAGGCGGCCAAATGCCCCTGCAGCGCCGGGTTCCGAAGTTCGGCTTCACCTCCAAGTTGGCCATGGCCACCGCGGAAGTGCGCCTTGAGGAACTCGCCAAAGTGGAAGGTGACGTGATCGACCTGGCGGCTCTGAAAGACGCCGGTGTTGTCCGCTCCGATAAAAAACGCGCCAAGATTGTGCTGCGCGGCCAAATCGACCGCGCGGTGACTGTCCGCGGCGTTGCCCTGACCAAGGGTGCTCGCGAAGCGGTAGAGAAGGCCGGCGGTAAAATCGAGGAGTAACAAGGCGGGGCTATGGCCAAGAACCGTGCACAAACACTGAACAACAACACCGCGGCAACCGGCGGCGCCACTCGTGAATTATGGCGCCGCATCGGTTTCCTGCTGGGGGCCTTGCTGGTGTTCCGGATCGGTGCGCACATCCCGGTTCCCGGGATGAACCCGGAAGCGTTGGAACAGATGTTCAACAACAACCGGGACACCATTCTTGGCATGTTTAATATGTTCTCCGGCGGCTCGTTGGAGCGCATGAGCATCTTTGCCCTGGGCATCATGCCGTATATCACCGCGAGCATTGTGATTCAGCTGATGAGCGCGGTGGTGCCTTCCCTTGAGCAGTTGCGCAAGGAGGGCGAGCAGGGTCGCCGTAAAATTACCCAGTACACTCGTTATCTGACGGTGGCGCTGGGTGCGATCCAGTCGTTCGGTGTTTGCGCGGGTCTGAAAAGTCAGGGCATTACCCTGTTGCCGGAAGCGGCCAGCACCATGCAGGTGTCGAGCTTCTATTTCGTGGCCGTGACCACGCTGGTGACCGGTACCGTGTTCCTGATGTGGCTGGGCGAGCAGATTACCGAGCGCGGCATCGGCAATGGCATTTCCATGCTGATCTTCGCTTCCATCGTGGCCGGCCTGCCCGGTGCGGTGGCGCAGACCTTCGAATCCGCCCGTCAGGGTGAACTGAGTCTGCTGGCCATGCTGCTGGTGTTCCTGGTGGCGGTGGCGGTGATCTTCGGCGTGGTGTTCGTCGAGCGGGGTCAGCGGAGAATTACCGTTAACTACGCCCGCCGCCAGCAGGGCCGCCGCGTCTACGCGGCCCAGCAGAGCCATTTGCCGCTGAAAGTGAACATGGCGGGCGTGATTCCGGCGATTTTCGCCAGTTCCATCCTGCTGTTTCCGGCGTCGCTGAGCCAGTGGTTCAGCACCAGCGATCCGGATTCCTGGTGGGGCCAGGCCCTGCGCGTGGTCAGTGACGCGCTGCTGCCCGGCACACCGCTGTACATTTTGTTGTTTACCCTGGCGATCGTGTTTTTTTGCTACTTCTACACGGCGCTGGTATTCAACCCGAAAGACGTGGCGGACAATCTCAAGAAATCCGGGGCTTATATCCCGGGTATCCGCCCCGGCGAGCAATCCGCTCGTTATATCGACACGGTGATGGGTCGGCTGACCCTGATCGGTTCGGTGTACATGACGCTGGTATGCCTGCTGCCGCTTGGCTTGCAGGGAGTGTGGAACGTGCCTTTCTATCTGGGCGGCACCTCACTGTTAATCGTGGTGGTAGTGGTTATGGACTTCTGGTCGCAGGTTAACTCGCACCTGATGTCCACCCAGTACGAGAAGTTGATGAAGAAGGCCAACCTGAAAGGGTATGGCGGCACCGGTCTGGTGCGATAACCGGCCCACGGGCTTGAAGGTAAAGTGAGGCGAGTGCGATGAAAGTTCAGGCTTCTGTTAAGAAGATCTGCCGCAACTGCAAGGTAATCCGTCGTAAGGGCCGGGTTATGGTGATTTGCAGTGCCGAGCCCCGGCATAAGCAGCGTCAGGGCTAACGGCCCGGTTGGGCAGAACTTCTTTTCCTAGTGTTTGGTTGAAATTCAGTCGGCGTAACGCTAGACTCTTCCGCCTTTCGGCGCCAGAGGCTGGCACTGCCGCGTTGTGAATCGGAGATATTCGGATGGCCCGTATTGCAGGCGTTAACATCCCGGACAACAAGCATTCGGTGATTTCACTCACCTATATTTTCGGGATTGGTCGCACCCGTGCTCGTGCTATTTGCGAGCAGACCGGCATTGAGCCGACCGCCAAGGTGCGCGACCTTTCCGGCGATCAGCTGGACGCGATCCGCGCCGAGGTCGCCAAGGTTTCCACGGAGGGCGATCTGCGCCGGGAAATCAATATGAATATCAAGCGTTTGATGGATCTGGGCTGCTATCGCGGCATCCGTCATCGCCGTGGGCTGCCGCTCCGCGGCCAGCGCACCAAAACCAATGCCCGGACCCGTAAGGGCCCGCGGAAACCGATCCGCAAGTAAGTCCTGATTTGGATTGAGCAACATGGCTAAAGCGAAAAGAGACAGTGGCGCACGTCGGAAGAAGGTAACGCGGACCGTTGCGGACGGTATCGCGCATGTACACGCTTCTTTCAACAACACCATCATCACCATCACCGATCGTCAGGGCAATGCGTTGTCCTGGGCGACGTCCGGTGGTGCCGGCTTCCGTGGTTCCCGCAAAAGCACGCCTTTCGCGGCCCAGGTGGCTGCCGAAAACGCGGGTAATGCCGCCAAGGACTACGGGTTGAAGAACCTGGAAGTCCGAGTCAAGGGTCCCGGTCCGGGTCGTGAGTCTTCTATTCGCGCGCTCAACGGCTGTGGCTACAAGATTACCCACATTCAGGACGTGACGCCCATTCCGCATAATGGTTGTCGTCCGCCCAAGAAGCGCCGCGTGTAACGGGAGTTAGAGCAAGATGGCAAGATACATCGGTCCCAAGTGCAAGCTTTCCCGTCGTGAAGGCACTGATCTGTTCCTCAAGAGCGGCATTCGTCCGCTGGAATCCAAGTGCAAGGCGGAACAGCCCCCCGGCCAGGCCGGCGGTGGCCGTCGCCCCAGCCGCCTGTCCGATTACGGCGTGCAGCTGCGCGAGAAACAGAAAGTGCGTCGCATGTACGGCGTTCTGGAGAAGCAGTTCCGCGGCTACTACAAAAAAGCCGCCCGCTCCCGTGGCGCCACCGGCGAGGTGCTTCTGCAGCTCCTCGAAGGCCGTCTGGACAACGTGGTATACCGTCTGGGATTCGGCGCGACCCGCTCCGAAGCACGCCAGCTGGTATCGCACCGTGCGATCCTGGTTAACGGTCGTAGCGTGAACATTGCTTCCTACCAGGTGAGCCCCGGTGACATCGTCACCGTACGTGAAAAGGCCAAGAACCAGCTGCGCGTCAAGAACGCCATGGAACTGGCCCAGCAGCGCGGCTTCCCGACCTGGGTGGAAGTGGACGAGAAGAAGTTCGAGGGCACGTTCAAGGCCCTGCCGGAGCGAATCGATTTGCCGGCCGAGATCAACGAAAACCTGATCGTCGAGCTGTACTCCAAGTAAGGATTGCCTGAGGGATCTCTATGACCGCCGTGAACGAATTTCTCACGCCCCGCTCGATCGCGGTCAACGCGATCAGCGAGACCCACGCCAAGGTCGTACTGGAGCCGCTGGAGCGTGGTTTCGGCCATACTCTGGGCACGGCGCTGCGCCGTATCCTGCTGTCCAGCATGCCTGGCTGCGCGATCACCGAAGTGGAGATCGACGGTGTACAGCACGAGTACTCTTCCATTGAGGGTGTGCAGGAAGATGTGATTAACATCCTCCTCAACCTGAAGGGCGTGGCCCTGAAAATGGAAGATCGCGAAGAAGCGACCCTGGAATTGGTTAAGAAAGGCCCGGGCGACGTAACCGCCGACGATATCCAGCGTGATCACAGCGTTGAGATCGTCAATCCGGACCATCTGATCTGTACCATCACCGGCGACACCGAGCTTCGCGTGCGCCTGAAAGTGCAGAAGGGCCGGGGCTACGAAGCCGCCGACACCCGCCAGAGCGATGACGACGAAACCCGTGGTATCGGCCGTCTGCAACTGGACGCCAGCTACAGCCCGGTACGCCGCGTGGCGTACGTGGTGGAAGCCGCCCGTGTCGAGCAACGTA
Organism: Alcanivorax sp.; assembly: GCA_036276955.1. Taxonomy (GTDB): domain Bacteria; phylum Pseudomonadota; class Gammaproteobacteria; order Pseudomonadales; family Alcanivoracaceae; genus Alloalcanivorax. The sequence continues at coordinate 13,214 of DASUNW010000060.1, forward strand.
CCGACCTGGATAAGCTGGTGATCGATCTGGAAACCGATGGCACCATCGATCCGGAAGAGGCGATCCGCCGCGCCGCCACCATTCTGCAGCAGCAGATCGCGGTGTTCGTGGATCTGGAGCAGGACGCCAAGCCCGAGCCGAAGCAAGAGCGCGAAGAGATCGATCCGATCCTGCTGCGCCCGGTGGACGACCTGGAGCTGACCGTCCGTTCCGCCAACTGCCTCAAGGCGGAGAATATCTACTATATCGGTGATTTGGTTCAGCGTACCGAGGTCGAGCTTCTCAAGACCCCGAACCTGGGCAAGAAGTCTCTCACCGAGATTAAGGATGTGCTGGCCTCGAAGGGCCTGTCGCTGGGCATGCGCCTGGAAAACTGGCCGCCGGTCAGTCTCCGGGATGATGACCGGCTTAACACCAAGTTGCGTTAATCAACCGCACTAACAGAGTTGTCATGGGCGCCTTGGCGTCCCTGAAATAGGAACAGAACCATGCGTCATCGCAAGAGCGGCAGAAAACTGAACCGGAACAGCTCACACCGTCAGGCCATGTTCCGCAACATGGCGGTGTCGCTGTTCGAACATGAAGCGATCAAGACCACCTTGCCGAAAGCCAAGGAGTTGCGTCGGGTGGCCGAGCCCCTGATCACCCTGGCCAAGGAAGATTCGGTGGCCAACCGCCGCCTGGCCTTTGACCGTACCCGGTCCAAGGAAATGGTCGGTAAGTTGTTCAACGAGCTGGGTCCGCGCTACAAGGCGCGCCCGGGTGGTTACCTGCGTATCCTCAAGATGGGCTTCCGGGCCGGCGACAACGCCCCCATGGCCTACGTGGAGCTGGTGGATCGTCCGGAAGGCGAAGTCGCCGACGCGGAATAAGTCTTCCCTCAGGGACGACGCAAAAAAACCGGGCCCTGGCCCGGTTTTTTTTGTGCCTATCGAAAGTCGGCTGGGCCGCAGTGAGGCAGGCCCGGCACGAGTGCCCCGTCGTGGTGCGCCCGCTTTACCGGATTTTTCGATTGCCACGCTTGTGCCAGGCTGCTGTTGGCCGCATCACTGTGTAGTGTTACCCGCAACGACACAGGCAAGGAGGATGTTTCTAGTGGCCACCCCTGAAAGAAGTATCCCGCAGCGCCAGCGCCGTCATGGGAAAACCGTGGCGGGCATTCAGGTGCGCACCAATAACGACCTGGAGATGCACGCTGAGGACTCCAGGCTCAGCCGTATTTGGGAAAAGTTCCACGACGAGGGGCTGGCTCACTCGATACCGGATAAGGCCGCCGGCTCGCCGGTCTACGGTGTTTACACCGAGTTCGATGATGGTGTCGCCGGGGATTACAGCGTGCTCGCCGGGGTGGAAGTGACGGATGAGGAAAAGGTGCCGGAGGAATACGCCACGGCGACTCTGGAAGCCGGCGATTACCTGGTGTTCCAGGGGCGCGGCAAAATGCCCGATACGGTGATCGAGACCTGGGGGCAGGTATGGCATCACTTCGAGGGTGAAGAGGCGCCGGAGCGCGCGTTCCTCACCGACTATGAAGTGTATGAAGGCGACGACAAGGTGACGATTTACGTGGGCGTTAAGTGATTCAATCACGCACCCGCCGGCCCCGGTTTCGGCAGGGGCTGGCCCCTGTACATGCGCTTTGGCGCCGGCGTTTCCGGCTCAGGCTCGGCTTGCGAAGGGGCGCCCGCCTCCCGGGCGATGTCATCCATTAACCTGGCCAGTTCGCTGGATAGGCTGCGTTCCGCGAAGCGGCCCAGTTCCTGGCGCAGTCGCGGATCGGTCAGTGACAAGCGCGTGCCGAATTCGTCACGGATCAGGCGGCGACACTGATTAACCAGTGCCACCGCGCGATAGTGCATCAAGCAGTGCGTGTTGATTCCTTCGCTCATGATCTTGACTCCATCACAATGGCATTGAGAGCCAAGCAGGTTCCGTGCCACAGCGGCCCGGTCCTTCACGACCTAAAGCGCGCGAGGGCCACACAATCAAACTGTTTTATTCACCGAAGGTGTGAGAGCTATGATTCGCCTGCAGGAGCGTGTCCAGGTACGCCGGCCCCCGGCGGATTGTTACCGGTATATGCGGGATATGGCGTCATCGGAGCAGTGGAATCCGGCCATCGACAACGCCCGAAAGAGCACTCCAGGCGTTGTCGGCCGCGAAAGCCGCTTCGAGGTCGACTACCGCTTCGCCGGGCGCCAGCGTACTTTCGGCTATGAGCTTGTCGATATGGATCCGGGCCGCAGCCTGAGCCTGCGGGGCGAGGGGCCCGACGCCAGTGCCCGGGAGCATATCGAATTCAGGCCCGGTGACGACGACACCTTCACGGAAATCCTCTACACCCTCGATCTCGATATGGGTGGGCTCGCGGATCGCCTGCAGGCGATCATCAAGCCCTGGCTGACGTCCATGGGGCACCGCGCCATGGAAGACCTGTGCCGGGCCTTGGAGCCCTCCCGCATCGAAGAACCCGGTGTCTGGCAGTGGTTGCGCTATCGCGCGCTGTTGCCCGCCGCATTGGAATTTACCCGGCTCGGCTATCAGTCCATGCCGGACCGTGGCTTAAGTGATTTCATGGATGGCCGTATCGTCGTGATCACCGGTGCCACCGGCGGCCTGGGGCTGGCCGCCGCCCAGGAACTCAGCCGCCTGGGCGCCACCCTGATCCTGGTCGGCCGTAACCGTGAGCGTCTGGACCAGGCGGAAAAGACGGTGCGCGCGTTCAGTGGTTGCGGCGTGGACACTCTTCACACCGTCGAGGCGGATTTGTCGCGGCTTGAAGAGGTACGCCTCGCGGCTAGCCGTATCCAGGCGCTGACGCCGGAAGTGCACGTTTTGATCAACAACGCCGGTGCCCTGTTCGCCGAGCGCGATCTGACCACGGAGGGCACGGAGCGCACTCTGGCGGTCAATCTGCTGGCGCCGTACTTGTTCACCGAAAAGCTCCTGCCCGCCCTGGAGCGCGGTCACGGACGCGTCGTTAACGTGGCCAGCGGCGGCCTCTATCTGCAAGCGTTGCACCTGGAGGATATGGAGTTCGAGAACGAGCGTTTTGACGGCGCCAAGGCCTACGCCCGCGCCAAACGGGCGCTGGTGTCGCAAACCGAACATTGGGCCGAACAGCATCCCGAAATCCGCTTCAACGCCATGCACCCGGGCTGGGCGGACACACCTGGGGTGGCCGCCTCATTACCGGTATTCCATAAACGGGTGGGGCCCTGGCTGCGCTCGCCGCGCCAGGGCGCGGATACCATGGTGTGGCTGGCCAGCAGTCCGGCGGTGGCGGATATCAGCGGCCGTTTCTGGTTCGACCGCCGGCCCCGGCCCACCGACGTGCTGCCTGGCACCCGGGTCACCCCGGAGCAGCGACGCCAACTGGCCCGCTGGCTGGCCGCCCGCTGCCGGCCGGGCCACAGCGGTCCGGTGTGACCTGAAGCCTGGCGTTCAGGCCGACGTCTTCAGCATGGTTTTCAGGAAATGCCCGGTGTGGCTGCCCTTGGCCTTGGCCACTTTTTCGGGCGTGCCCTGGGCGATCACCCGACCGCCGCCGTCGCCGCCCTCGGGCCCCAGATCCACGATCCAGTCCGCGGTTTTAATCACGTCCAGATTATGCTCGATCACCACGATGGTGTTGCCGTGGTCGCGCAGCCTGTTCAGCACATCCAGCAGCATCTGAATATCCTGGAAGTGCAGGCCGGTGGTGGGCTCGTCGAGGATGTAGAGAGTGCGTCCGGTGTCGCGCCGGGACAGCTCGCGGGCCAGTTTCACCCGCTGCGCCTCGCCGCCTGACAGGGTGGTGGCGGCCTGGCCCAGCTTCACATAGCTCAGGCCCACATCCAGCAGGGTCTGCAGGCGACGCTGCAGGGCCGGCACCGCATCGAAAAACTCACGGGCTTCCTCGATGGTCATTTCCAGCACTTCGTAGATGTTCTTGCCCTTGTAGGTGACCTCCAGGGTCTCCCGGTTGTAGCGGCGCCCTTCACACACCTCGCAGGGTACATAGATGTCCGGCAGGAAATGCATCTCCACCTTGATCACGCCGTCGCCCTGGCAGGCCTCACAGCGGCCGCCCTTGACGTTGAAGCTGAAACGGCCGGGCTTGTAGCCCCGCGCTCTGGCTTCCTGGGTGCCCGCGAACAGCTCGCGCACCGGCGTGAAAATGCCGGTGTAGGTGGCCGGGTTGGAGCGCGGCGTGCGGCCGATCGGGCTCTGGTCGATGTCGACCACCTTGTCCAGGTGTTCCAGGCCTTCCAGGCGCTCGTGGGGCGACGCTTTCAGGGTGGTCGCCTTGTTCAGTTTGGTGGCCGCCAGCGGGTAAAGCGTGTGGTTGATCAGCGTTGATTTACCGGAGCCGGACACCCCGGTGACACAGGTGAACAGGCCCAGCGGCAGCTTGAGCTCGGTGCCTTTCAGGTTGTTGCCGGTGGCGCCGGTCAGGGTCAGCCAGTCGTCCCCCGTCGCCACTCGTTTGGCGGGCACTTCGATTCGCCGGCGCCCGGACAAATAGTCACCGGTGAGGGAGTCCTTGTTGGCCGCCACTTGCTCGGCGGTACCCTGGGCGACCACCCGGCCGCCGTGCACGCCGGCACCGGGGCCGATATCGATCACATGGTCGGCGGTGCGAATGGCGTCTTCGTCATGCTCCACCACCAGTACCGTATTACCCAGATCACGCAGGCGGGTCAGAGTGGAAAGCAGGCGCTCGTTGTCACGCTGGTGCAGACCGATGGAGGGCTCGTCGAGCACGTACATCACCCCCACCAGGCCGGCGCCGATCTGGCTGGCCAGGCGGATGCGCTGGGCTTCACCGCCGGACAGG
>DASUNW010000061.1:0-10234 GCA_036276955.1 Alcanivorax sp.
GCTGGCTTGACGGTGGCGCAGATCAGTGAGTTCTCCATCATCTTTATCGCCATGGGTATTTCCCTGGGGCATGTTGAGGAAAGCGCCCTGGGGCTGATTACCCTGGTGGGGATCGTGACTATTACGTTGTCGACCTACATGATTCTCTACTCCTATCGGCTCTATGACTGGCTGGGGCGCTGGCTCGGCGTGTTCGAGCGTCGCCATCCGTATCGTGAGAGCGACCAGGTGGCGGTGACCGAAGGCCGTCCGGCGATATTGGTGTTTGGCCTGGGGCGTTACGGGGGGCGTTTGGTGACCAAGCTGCATGAGGCCGGTGTCGAAGTGCTGGCCATGGATTTCGATCCGGAGGCGGTGCGCCAGTATCAACGCCAGGGTGTGCCGGCCGCCTATGGGGATATCGAAAGCCGCGAATTCCTGGAACATCTGGACCTGGATCAGGTGCGCTGGGTGATCAGCACGGTGCCGGAAATGAGTGCCAGCCGGGGTCTGGCGGAGGTGCTGCGTGAACGGGGCTTTCAGGGGCAACTGGCGGTGACGGTGCACCACGAACGAGACGGACAGCAATTGGAAGCGGGCGGTCTTGGGATAGTGCTGCGGCCCTACCAGGATGCCGCCGACTACGCGGCCGGCCGGATACTGGCTTCGCTGTAGCCCACCGGGGGCTCTGGTTTGTTTGCCGGTATGAAGGGCCGGGGCGCCGGTAGGCGCCCCGGGGCGGGATGGGGTCAGGGCAGAACGGTGTCGGTGCGGCGGCTAAGGTTCTGAATGCGCAGGTCCTGGTCGGCGTCGGTTTCCGCTTGGTTGAAGGGTGTGCTCTCGCCGAACTGATCGAGCAGGTACTCCGCCAGGGCGTCCTGTTCGCTGCCCGGGCCGGCGAAGGTGGCCAGGTTGCCGCCGCCGCCGGGAATCGCTTCGGCGTCCAGGTCGAGGCGGTTCTCCAGCGGGAAATCGAACGGGTAGCCGTCGCCGCCCAGACCGCTGCCGCCTTCGGTGGCCAGGAAGCCGAGCGTCACCAGACGAATCACCCGGCTGGCGTCACCGACCACGGCGCCGTTTTGCACCAGGGTGTCGAGCACCTGGCCGTTGGCGTCCACCACCGCCAGGCTGCGCACCCGCTCGCCGGCCTGATCGATGTCGTCGCCGTTGGCGGTGCTGCGCAGGCCGGGTCGGGTCGGGTCGAAGCTGAAGCGCAGGCCCGCCACCTGCGGGAACTGGCCGGCCACGCCCTCGACTTTGGCGACCGCGTGTTCGAGCAGTTGGTGCAGCTCGGCGGCGGTCACGTCGCCGACGGTGAGGGTGTTGTTGAAGCGCAGCGAGCCTTCCAGGTCGAACTGGGAGATGTCGCCTTCGGCTTTGCCGGCGCTTTCATTGGCCGCCGGCGGATAGAATTCCAGGTCGTCCTCGGAGGTGGCGCCCGGTGGGATCACGAAGTAGCCGATGTCGTCGCGGATGCCGCCGCCGTTCTTGATCGACACCTGCACGCTCGGGTCGTACTGGCGGGCCAGCCACAGGTTGGCGTCGGACGTCAGGTTGCCGAGGTTGGTTTCCTGGGTGCGCACCTGGTTGCGGCGGCCGTCCAGGTACACGGCGCTGCGGCCGAGGATGTTGCCGTCGCGGGCGGCGAGCACCTGTTCCAGGGCTGTGACGATGGTGCTGACGTCGCTGTTGGGGGTGCCTTCCAGGGCGTCGGCCATGGCCACGTCGGTGACGTAGGCGCCGTTGACGGTGTCGTCGAGGCTGTCGGTGCGCAGCACGCCGTTGTCGTCGAAGCGCACCACCAGGCGGCCCAGGTATTTGTAGTCGCCGTCGGTGTTGACCACCAGCACTGGCTCATCGCCGGCGGAGGTGAACGTCAGCGGATAGTCGTCGGCGGCGCTGTCGCCGTCGCGCAGGCGGTCATTGTCGTCGGCGAGCAGGGTGTTGGAGCCGCCGGCGACAATGATGTCGACGCCGTCCAGCAGGGTGGCCAGCTCTTTTTCGACGCTGATCGTCTGCATGTGCGCGAGCATGATGATCTTGTCGATGCCTTGATCCCGCAGCGCGTCGATTTTCGGCTGCAGCACCTCGGCGAGCGCCTGGTTGCCGCCGCTGGCCGGACTGATGGTGATGTCGCCGGTGTTGGTGATGTTGCCCAGCGACGGGGTGGAGGTGCCGATCACGCCGAGGGTTTCACCGCCTACTTGCACGGTGGCGTAGCCGGCCAGGCCGTTGGGGATGGCGTCCAGGCTTTGCCCGTCGCTTTCCACCAGGCCCGCCAGAGCGGCGTCGGTGGTGAAGTCCAGGTTGGCGCTCAGGTAAGGGAAGCGGGCGCCCGGGTAGTTGCCCGTGGCGGTCAGGATGCTGGCGAATTCGGCGGTGCCGCCGTCCAGATCGTGGTTGCCGACGGCGGCGCCTTGCAGGCCCATGGCGTTGAGCATGGCGATGTCGGCGCGGCCGTTGCCGGCCACGGCGACGCCGGGCACGCCGTCCATGGACGGGTCGGCGGCGGCGAAGTAACGCGGGCCGGGGATGTAGTTGTCGCCGGAGCTGAGCACCAGGGTGTTGTCCGGGTATTCCGCGCGCAGGGCGTCGAGCACCGCGGAGAAGGGCTCCACGTTCTGCAGGGCGCCGGTGGCGCCGTCCATGTCGGCGAAGTGCAGTAATTGCAGCTGGAAGCCGGCTTCCGCCGGTGGCGTCGGCGCCGGGTCGTTATCGTTGTCGTCGCCGCCGCAGGCGGACAGGGCAAGGGCCGCCAGGCAGGCGGCGGTGAGTTTTCTCAGGGCGCTGGTGTCCATCGTCCGACCTTTTGTTAGCTATGATTGGGAGGGCGGCCTTGGCCGACACTCCCCAGCTAAGCAAGCGGCGATGAAAGCGATGTTACCGGGCCGGGTCGGTTTTGTGTCGCACCGACCCGCCCCGTATCAGGGGAGACTCAGACCTTGCGACTGAGCTCGCGGATTTCCTGGTTCAGAACGCGGTCGTTGTCGCTGTAATCCACCGGCAGATCGATCACGTGCACGCCGCCGGCGGCGTAGCATTCCTCCACCAGCGGGCCGAGCCCGTCGGTGCTTTCCACGCGGTGGCCCTGGGCGCCGTAGGACTTGGCGTAGGCGACGAAATCCGGGTTCTGGAAGTCCAGGCCGAAGTCGTGGAAGTCCATTTGCTTTTGCTTCCACTTGATCATGCCGTAGCCGTCATCGCGCAGGATCAGCACCACCAGATCCAGGCGCAGCCGCACCGCGGTTTCCAGCTCCTGGGAATTCATCATAAAGCCGCCGTCGCCGCAGATCGCCATCACCCGGCGATCCGGGTGCACCATCTTGGCGGCCATGGCCGAAGGCAGGCCGGCGCCCATGCTGGCCAGGGCGTTGTCCAGCAGCACCGTGTTGGGGTGGGTGGCCGGGTAGTTGCGCGCGAACCAGATTTTGTACATGCCGTTGTCCAGCGCGATGGTGCCGTCGTCGGGCATTACCTTGCGGATTTCGCGTACCAGGCGCGGCGGCAGAATCGGGAAACGGTCGTCGCGCTCGCCTTCGGCGATGTGCGCCTGGAGCGCGTCGCGGACCCGGTGGAAGTCGGCGAAGCTCCAGTGCTCCTGGGGTTCCAGGCGTTCCTTGAGCTGCCAGAGACTGTTGGCGATGTCGCCGACCATCTCGATCTGCGGGAAGTAGACCGGGTCTACCTGGGCGGAGCTGAAGTTCACGTGCACCACGGTGGCGCCGCCGGGCTGCATGAAGAACGGCGGCTTTTCCACCACGTCGTGGCCGACGTTGATGATCAGGTCGGCGGCGCTGATGGCGCGGTGCACGAAGTCGCCGTCGGAGAGCGCGGTGTTGCCCAGGAAGTGCGGACCGGTTTCATCCACCACGCCCTTGCCCATCTGCGTGGTGATCGCCGGGATGCCGAGTTTCTCGATGAACTGGCGCAGCATTTTGCTGGTGAGCTTGCGGTTGGCGCCGGCGCCCACCACGATCAGCGGCTTGCGGGCGTTCTGGATCGCTTCCACGCCGCGGCAGATGGCCTTGTCCTCGGCGATCGGCCGGCGCGTCAGGCTGGGCTCGAGCACCGGCATGGAGGAGTGCTCGCGGGCGATGTCCTCGGGCAGTTCCAGGTGGGTGGCGCCGGGGCGCTCTTCCTGGGCGAGACGGAACGCCTCGCGGATGCGCGCCGGAATGGTGTCGCCGCTGACCACGGTTTTGGTGAACTTGGTGAGCGGGCGCATCATATCGACCACGTCGATGATCTGGAACTGGCCCTGCTTGCTGGATTTGATCGGCTTCTGGCCGGTGATCATGACCATCGGCATGGCGCCCAACTGAGCGTAGGCGGCGGCGGTCACCAGGTTGGTGGCGCCGGGGCCCAGGGTCGACAGGCACACGCCGGCCTTGCCGGTGAGGCGGCCGTAGGTGGCGGCCATGAAGCCGGCCCCCTGCTCGTGGCGGGTGACGACCAGTTTGATTGAGCGGGAGCCGCGCAGGGATTCCAGCAGATCCAGGTTTTCCTCGCCGGGGATGGCGAAGACGTATTCCACGCCCTCGGCTTCCAGGGCGCGAACGAACAAATCCGAAGCTTTCATGCAACCTTCTCCTTCCGGCGCCGGGATCGCGCCATCACTGTGCGGGCCACTATAACGCGGGGGCGGGGCAGGGGGGTATGGTCAATGCTGATGCTTGGAATTGGGATTGTTGATGCGGGGGTCAGTGCCAGATGCCTTCGGCATTTTCGCACTGCTCGAGGAATTCCTCGGCGCTCATTTCCACGGTGTCGTCGCCGTCGATGTGCGTGGCGACCTGCTCCTTGAGCTGGCTGACCACGGTGGTCATCACCGACAGCGTCTCTTCCACCTGTTCAATGGTGGAGAGCAGCTCGCGCGCTTCCTCCCGGTAGTCGTCGCTGAAATCGTCGTTGTCGTGGTCTTGGTCGCTCATGAAAGTCTCCGGGGAATGAAGCTTTATGGTGCCAAAGGAAGCGAGCGGGGACAAACCCGGTCCACTTGAAACGGCGTGCCCGAGGCCCGGTCGGTGATCGCCGGACGCGTACCGTACAGCGGGCCAGGGGGTCGGCAATCGACATTCCGCAGAGGGCTGGTTATGCTGATTTGATGATGCGATTCATGGTGAGGTCCCGGGGGACCGACAGGCTGCGGCGGGATGAATTATGACGGCTCCAATGAATGGCCTGATTCTGGTGGCCAAGCGTGGCTGCCCGACCTGCATGCTGGTCGAGCCCTTGCTGACGCAGCTTGAAAAGGGGCCGATGGCCTTGCGGGTTTTGTCACAGGACGATCCGGGCTACGGCCAGCAAATCGACGGGGTGGAATACGACGAGACCCTGGAGCACTCCTACCGGCTGAACATTGAATTCGTGCCGACCCTGATCCGTATGGAAGACGGTCGGGAAGTCGAACGCACCTATGGTTGGGATCGTGAGGACTGGCGCCGGATCAGCGGCATCGACACCCTCGGTGAATCGCTGCCCGTGATGCGCCCCGGCTGCGGCTCGAAAACCCTGGAACCCGGCATCGCCGAAAGTCTCGAGCTGCGCTTCGGCAGCCATAAGCTCACCGCCCGGTCCGTGGACATCGGTCTGGAAGAAGACCCACTGGAAGCCTGCTTCGAGCGTGGCTGGAGCGATGGCCTGCCGGTCGTCCCGCCGACCCCGGAACGGGTACTGAGAATGCTTAAGGGCACCCATCGCAGCCCTGATGAGCAAGTCGGACTGATCCCGCCGGATCTCACCCCCTGTAGCGTTGAAAAAGTCGCCATTAATGCGGTCCTGGCCGGTTGTAAGCCGGAATACATGCCGATTTTGCTGGCCGCCCTGGAAGCGGCGTTGACCGATGAATTCGGCCTGCACGGCATTATCTGCACCACCATGTTCGCCGGCCCGGTGATTGTCGCCAACGGTCCGGCGGCCCGCGCCGTCGGGATGAATTCCGGGGTCAATGCGCTGGGGCAGGGCAACCGGGCCAATGCCACCATCGGCCGCGCCCTGCAATTGATTATCCGCAATGTGGGCGGCGGCCGCCCGGGCGAAATCGACCGGGCAACGCTGGGCACACCGGGCAAATACTCCTTCTGTTTCGCCGAAGCCGAGGACAGTGACTGGCTGCCGCTGGCCGAGGAGCGCGGCGTACCCAAAGGCGCTTCGGCGGTGACCCTGTTCGCCGGCGAGGGCGTGCAGGGCATCGTCGATCAGAAATCACGGACACCGGAATCCCTGGCACGGTCTTTCGCCAGTGCCCTGCTGGCGGTGGATCACCCCAAGCTGGCCATGGCCGGCGATGCCCTGCTGGTGGTGTCGCCGGAGCACAGCCGGGTGTTCATCGACGCGAACTGGAGCAAGGCGCGGCTGCTGGCTGAACTTGAACAGTTGCTGGAGCGGCCGGGTAAAGAGTTGGTCGCCGGTGCCGATGGCATCGCCGAAGGGATCCCCGCCGGTTTCGCGGAAAAGAGGGTCCCCAAATTTCGCCCTGGCGGTCTGTTGATCGTCAGGGCCGGTGGTACCGCCGGGCTGTTTTCCGCGGTCATCGCCGGCTGGGCCGCCTCCGGTCCGGTCGGCTCCACCCCCGTTACCAAAGAGGTCCAATCATGAGTACACACAGCGTTCTGCTCGACCCCACCGGGGAGCGGGCACCGGCGAGCCGCGCCCGCCTGACCCGGCCGGAAACACTTGAAGGGCTGACCGTCGGCCTGCTGGACATCTCCAAGCCCCGGGGCAATGTGTTCCTGGATCGTCTGGATGAGCGGTTAGCCGAGCTGGGTATTGCCGTGAAGCGCTATCAGAAGCCAACGTTCACCCGGGTCGCGCCGACCGAGCTGAAACAGCGGATAGCGGCGGAAGTGGATCTGGTCGTGGAAGGTCTGGCCGACTGAGGTTCCTGCACGTCGTGCTGTATGCATGACATCGCGGACCTTGAAGGTCGAGACATTCCGGGAGTCGGAGTTGCCTCCAGTGAGTTTATTGATGCGGCCAGCCTGCAGTCCAAGGCCCTTGGCTTCGATCCCGCCATGGTGTTCGTTGCTCATCCGATTCAGGATCGCAGTGACGATGAAATGCGGGCACTGGCCGACGACGCGCTGGCGGCTATCATCGAGTCTCTTACCCGGCCATGACGGCGGGGTAAGGGTGTGGCCGGTGACGTTATGATGCCGGCCAACGCCCCACAACCGTCCGCCCGTCCCCCGTCCGTTGACCGGGTTCTGCGGTGGCCCGGCATTCAGGCTCTGATGCGGGCCCACGGACGCCCCCTTACCACTGACGCCATTCGCGACACGCTGGACACGTGGCGGCGGCATGAACAGGCGCTGGATGACCAGAGCCTGGTGGCCGCCGTGCAGGCGCGCCTGCTTGAGATCGTCGCGCCGTCGCTACGACCGGTAATCAATCTCACCGGCACCGTGTTGCACACCAATCTGGGCCGGGCCTCGCTCCCACCGGAAGCCATTGAGGCCATGATTCAGGCCGCTTCGGGCCCCAGCAACCTGGAATACGACATCGCTGCCGGCAGGCGCGGTGACCGCGACGATCATGTGGCGTCCTGGTTATGCCGCCTGACCGGCGCGCAAGCGGCTACCGTGGTGAACAACAACGCCGCCGCCGTGCTTCTCGCCCTCAATAGCCTGGCTCTGCGCCGGGAGGTGGTGGTGTCACGGGGTGAGTTGATCGAAATTGGTGGCGCATTCCGGCTGCCGGATATCATGAAGCGGGCCGGCTGCAAACTGCATGAAGTCGGCACGACCAACCGAACCCACGGTCATGACTATGCCGAGGCCGTCAGTTCGCGTACCGCGCTGTTGCTCAAAGCCCACACCAGCAACTATCGGGTGGAAGGCTTTACTGCCGCGGTCCCGGAACGGGAACTGGCCGGCATTGCTCACGCGCGGGGCCTGCCCCTGGTGATCGACCTGGGCTGTGGCTCGCTGATCGACCTGACCCAATACGGGCTACCTCACGAACCCACCCCCGCTGAAACCCTGGCACAGGGCGCCGATATCGTCACGTTCAGCGGCGATAAACTGCTGGGAGGCCCCCAGGCCGGCATCATCGTCGGTCGCGCCGACCTGATTGCCCGCATACGCCGCAATCCGCTAAAGCGCGCGTTGCGATGTGACAAGCAGACCCTGGCCGCGCTGGAAGCGGTACTCAGGCTATACGGTGATCCGGACCGCTTGATCGAGCGCGTGCCCACCTTGCGCCTGCTCACACGGGCGGAGACGGATATCCGTGCGCTGGCTCAGCGGCTACGGGATCCGGCCGCTGAATGGGCGGGGGAGGGCTGGTCGGTCTCCGTGGCGCCGGTCAAAAGTCAGATTGGGAGTGGCTCCTTGCCGCTGGACCTGTTGCCCAGTTCGGCCCTCGCGTTCACCCCGGCCACCGCCAGCAAACGAGCGGCCAATGCCCGCCTGTCGACGCTGTCAGCGAGCCTGCGTGCATTGCCGACACCGGTGATCGGCCGCATTTCGGAAGGCACCCTGTTGCTGGACTGCCGTTGCCTGGAGGATGAAGCCGGCTTTCGCGCGTTGTTGAGCCGGGCGGGAACGCCGTGATCGTCGCCACCGCCGGGCATATCGACCACGGCAAAACCGCCCTGGTACGCGCCTTGACCCAGATCGACACCGATCGTCTGAAAGAGGAGAAACAGCGCGGGCTCTCCATTGATCTCGGGTTTGCTTACGCGGACGTGGGCGCTGGTCTGCCCTTGGGGTTCGTCGACGTGCCCGGCCACGAACGCTTTATCCGCAATATGCTGGCCGGCGTTGCCGGTGTCGATTTCGCGCTGCTGGTGGTCGCCGCCGATGACGGGCTCATGCCCCAGACCCTGGAGCACCTGGCCATCCTGGATTTGCTGGGTCTTGCCCAGGGCGCGGTGGCGCTGACCAAAACCGACCGCGCCACCCCGGATCGGGTCCGCGCGCTGGGCGATGACATCCGCGCTTTGTTGGCCCCAACCTCTCTGGCGGACGCGGCGATATACCCGGTCTCCGCCGCGACCGGTGACGGTATTCCGGCACTGCAACGGCATCTGACCCAGCGGGCTCGGGCGCAAGCGTGGCCGCCGCCCCGAGGGGGCTTCCGCTTTACCGTGGATCGCAGCTTTACCCTTAAAGGCAGTGGTTGCGTGGTGACCGGCACGGCCCTGGCCGGCGCGCTGCGAACCGGTGAGTCGGTGATCGTGTCGCCGGAAGGGATCACGGCCAGAGCGCGCAGCCTGCATGTGCACAATGCACCGGCGGACGCCGTGGTCGCCGGTCAGCGCTGTGCGATTAATCTGGCCGGGCCGGTTCATCACGAGTCAATCCGCCGCGGCGACTGGCTGGTGGCGCCCCACCTGCACCACCCGACGGAACGGCTTGATGTCACCCTGCGATTACTCGCCGCCGAAACACGTAAATTGAAGCACTGGGCGCCGGTTCAGCTGTATTTGGGGGCCGCGGTCCGCAACGGGCGTGTGGCGCTGCTGGAACGGACCTCTCTGGCACCCGGCGAACAGGGACTCGCGCAACTGGTCCTGGATCAGCCGGTGCAGGCCGCCGCCGGTGACCGGTTTGTATTGCGGGACCCCGCGGCCCAGCGCACGCTTGCCGGCGGCCGCGTTATCGATCCCTTCGGCCCGGCCCGGGGACGCGCTAGCGAGCGCCGCCGGCAACTGTTGAGCCGGCTAAACCGTGACGACACCCCGGAGGCGTCGCTTTCGGCCTGGCTCGATAGTGAGCCGGCGGGCGTGAACCTGGACCGCTTTCGCGTCTCCTTCAACCTGGATACGAAAGCCCTGGCGCAGTGTGTCGGGAGCCAGGCGATCATTCAGATACCGACCGACCGGGGGCGTCTGGGCCTGCGAACCGACCGGGTTGAAACACTTAACCGTCAGTTGGTCGATGGCCTGGACGCCTGGCATCGGGAGCGCCCGGACAGCCTGGGACTCACCGAGCCCGAACTGGCGCGCCAGGCAGGTTGGCGGCTGGTTCCCGAGCTGCGGCGTGCTCTGTTGACCCACTTGCTGAAACGCGGTGCCCTGGTCCGGTCCGGATTTCACTTTCATCGCCCCGGTCACCTTCCCACGCTGGACAGCGGTGACCAGGCTGCCCTGGATGCCACCACGGATATTCTCAACCAGGCGGGCCTGCGACCACCGATCCTTGGCGAGCTGGCCGACCGTTTGGGGCAGGATAAAGCCGATTGCCAGCGCTTCCTGGAACGCATGCAGAGCCTGGGGCTTCTGGTTCGCGTGGCGGCCAACCGTTATTTCCTG
>DASUNW010000062.1:0-43580 GCA_036276955.1 Alcanivorax sp.
CTCGTCGCCGACCAGGCCCAGCTTGCCGCGCATCATCGTCAGCCAGCTTTGCGCGTAGCGGTCGGTGTGGCTTTTGATCAGCGCTTCCGCTTTCTCCACGGCGCGGTCGGCGTCGTCGTCGATCAGCGGAATCAGGGTTTCCGCGAAGCGCGCCAGGTTCCACTGGGTGATCACCGGCTGGTTGCCGTAGGCGTAGCGGCCGCGCTGATCGATGGAGCTGAACACGGTTTCCGGGTGATAGCGGTCCATGAAGGCGCAGGGACCGTAGTCGATGGTCTCCCCGGAGAGCGCCACGTTGTCGGTGTTCATCACGCCGTGGATAAAGCCCACGCGCATCCACCCGGTGATCAGCGCGATCTGCCGGTCCATCACCGCTTCCAGCAGCGCCAGCGCCGGCACCTCGGCGCCCACCCGATCCGGGTAGTGCCGCTTGAGGGTGTAGTCCACCAGGGTTTCCAGCAGCGCCGTGTCCTGGCGGCCGGCGGCGTACTGAAAGGTACCCACGCGCAGGTGCGAGGCCGCCACCCGGGTTAGGATGGCGCCGGGCTGGGCGGTGTCGCGCAACACTTGCTCGCCGGTGCCGACCACCGCCAGCGCCCGGGTGGTGGGCACGCCCAGGGCGTGCATCGCCTCGCTGATAATATATTCGCGCAGCATCGGGCCCAGGGCCGCGCGGCCGTCGCCGCCGCGGGAAAACGGCGTGCGGCCGGAGCCTTTGAGCTGGATGTCGCGGCGCTGACCGTCCGGGGTGATCTGTTCGCCGAGCAGCACCGCGCGACCGTCGCCGAGCATGGTCGGGTTGCCGAACTGATGCCCGGCGTAGGCCTGGGCCAGCGGCTCGCCGCCGGGCAGCGGCTGATTGCCGCCCAGCAACTCGGCGCCGGTGGCACTGTTCAGAGCCTCGGCGTCGAGCCCCAGTTGTTCCGCGAGCGCGTCGTTGAACAGCAGCAGCGCCGGCGCCTGCACCGGCTGCGGTTCACAGAAGGAAAACAGGGTCTCGGGCAGGCGGGCATAGCGGTTGTCGAACCGGAAGCCGAACGGGTTGGCGGACATGCGAATACTCCGTGGGGTGGTGACTGCTGCCCCCAGGGTAACAGACGGCCCGGCCCTAGAGGCGCGCCGCCTGGCCGTACTGGCGGACGCTTTCGATTTCCGCCAGCAGACTGGCCACCAGATGCTCCAGGCGGTCGTCGTCCACGTCCTGCTTGAGGCCTTCTTCCAGCTCCCGGGCGGCCCGTTCCAGGCGCGGCGTGCCGCAGTAGCGGCAGGCGCCGTGCAGCTTGTGGACGCGCTCCAGCAGCGCCTCCCGGTTGTTGCTTTCCGACAGGGCGTTGATGCCCGGGGCGTCCTGTTCCAGGTTCGCCAGCAGCATGCCGAACAGATCCTTGGCGAGGTGCTCGCGGCCGCCGGCGCGCTGCTTGCCGAGCGTCTCGTCCACCACTTCGTCGCTGGGCGCCTCTGGTGCCGGCGCGGGTTCTTTCGTAATCGGTTCGCCTTCGGTGCTGTCGGTTCGGGTCCAGCGTTCCAGGGTATGGCGCAGTTGCCCCTCGGTGATCGGCTTGCTCAGGTAGTCGTCCATGCCCGCCGCCAACAACGAGCGCCGCTCGCTCTCCAGGGCATGGGCGGTGAGCGCGATAATCGGGGTGCGCAGCCCTTCGCCTTCACGCTCGCGCATTTGCCGGGTGGTTTCCAGGCCGTCCATTCCGGGCATCTGCACGTCCATGAACACCAGGTCGAAAGTGCCCCGGGAAAAGGCGGTGAGCGCCTCCTCGCCGCTGGCGCAGGGCACCACGTCGACGCCCATTTCCTCCAGGAACACCCGCGCCAGTTTCAGGTTGCCGGGGTGATCGTCCACCACCAGCACCCGGGCGTGCAGAACGGTGACGCCCGAGCCCGCGCCGGCACTGGCCGGCTCCGCCAGGCCGCCCAGCTCCAGCAGGCCGTCGCGCAGCCGCCGGCGGGTGGGCGGTTTGCCCAGCACTCGGCATTGCTCCGCGTGGCCGCTAAGCTGCCCGGCCAGGGCGTCGGCGTGGGCGGTGAGCACGATCACCGGCTTGCCGGTGCTGTCCATCAGCCGCTCCACCAGCGGCGTCAGCCGGGACGGGTCCGTCAGCGACGCCGGGGCCGCGAGCAGGAAGTAATCGGTGCTCGCCAGGGTGTCCGTTTCCAGGTGGCCGTGCAGTTGCTCCAGCGCCTGCAGCTCGGTCACCTGCATGCGCCAGCCGCTGAGCATGTGATAGAGCGCCAGGCGGGCGTGCTCGTTGGCTTCCACCAGGGTCACGCTGAGGCCGCGCAGGGCGGTCGGGGCGGGCTCCGGCTCGCCGCCGCTGTCGCGCTCGGCGCGTACCGTGAACCAGAAGGTGGAGCCGCGCCCGGACGTGCTGTCGATGCCGATCTCGCCGCCCATGCCTTCCACCAGCCGCTTGCAGATGGCCAGGCCCAGGCCGGTGCCGCCTTCGCGGCGGCGGGCGCTCTGGTCCACCTGGGTGAAGGCGTTGAACAGGTTTTTCTGCAGATCCGGCGACAGGCCGTTGCCGGTGTCGGTGATGGTGATCTTGACCGCCGCCTCGGCGCCGCGCTCTTCCTCCAGCATGGCGCGCACCACGATTGATCCGCGCTCAGTGAACTTGATCGCGTTGCTGACCAGGTTGGTGAGCACCTGGCGGATACGCAGCGGATCGCCGAGCAGGCCGGTGGGCACGTCGGAGTAAATGATCGCCGCCTGCTCCAGGCCCTTTTCCTGGGCCATCGGCGCCAGCATGGTCTGCACGTCCTCGATGATGTCGTGCAGGTCCAGCGGAATGTGCTCCAGCGACAGCTTGCCCGCTTCGATCTTCGAGAAATCGAGAATGTCGTTGATGATCGACAGCAGCGACTCGGCGCTTTTGCGGATGGTGCCCAGGTAGTCCTGCTGGCGGGGCGACAGGGCGGAACGTTCCAGCAGGCGGGTGAAGCCGATGATGCCGTTCAGCGGTGTGCGGATCTCGTGGCTCATGTTGGCCAGGAATTCCGACTTGATCTGGCTTGCCTTGAGCGCCTCCTTGCGCGCCATGTCCAGCTCGATGTTCTGAATCTCGATGGTTTCCAGGGTCTCGCGCAGATCCTGGGTGGCCTGGTCGACGTTTTGCTGCAACTCGGTCTGGGCCTCATCCAGGGCCGCCACCATATTGCCGAGCGCGTCTTCCAGCTCCTTGAGCTCGCCCTGGGCGCCCGCCGGCGGCGGCGGGCTGAGATCGCCGTCGCGCACCCGGCGCACCGTGTCCACCAGGGTGTCCACCGGTTGCGTCAGCCGTTTGGCGAAGCGTGCCGCCGGCACCACCGCCAACAGCACCAGCACCACCACCATGGCGATCATCGCCAGCACTGCCTCAAGAATCTCGATGTACTGGCCCTGGCGCGAGAACTCCACCGTCAACAGCCGGTTGTTCTCACCGGGCAGGGCGCGCACCAACTGCCAACTGGAATCGGTGACCAGACGACGTCCGCCGGCATCCAGCCGCTCCGCTTCCTGCACCGGGCGCAGCCGGGGGCCGGCGTGGGACTGCCAACCGGCCTGATTGTCGAGCAGGGTGGCGGCGCGCACGTCCGGCTCTTCCAGCAAGGCGCGCAGCAGCGGTTCATAGGCCGGCTGGTCGGCACTGCCCAGCGCCGCCATGCGTGCCGCGTAGCTTTCAATGATCAGCTGCTGGCGATGGGCGGTATCGGCGCGCACCTCCAGTACCCGGTGGACCAGCGTATAGCCGCCGATCACCAGCGCCGCCAGGAAGGCGGGCAGGGCGGTCATCACCAGAATGCGTGTGCGCAGGCTCGAATGGGCCATGGTTCCCCTGACAGTCTCTGTTCTGGTTATGGTCGCGATTTCCGTGTCGTCATTATGCCGCAGTTGGCGGCCGGCGCATCCCGCCCTGTCACGGCCCGGGAGTTAAGCTACAATGCCCGCCATGACCTACAAGACCATTGAATCCACGGTGGGCCACACGCCACTGGTGCGCCTGCAGCGCCTGCCGGGGAACACGAGCAATACCCTTCTGGTGAAGCTGGAAGGCAATAACCCGGCCGGGTCGGTCAAGGACCGGCCGGCGCTGAATATGATCATCAAGGCGGAACAGCGCGGCGAGATCAAGCCCGGCGACACCCTGATCGAAGCGACCAGCGGTAACACCGGCATCGCTCTGGCGATGGCGGCGGCCATGCGCGGCTACAAAATGAAGCTGATCATGCCCGCCAACCAGAGCCAGGAGCGCCGCGACGCCATGGCCGCCTACGGTGCCGAGCTGATCTCGGTGACCAAGGAAGAGGGCATGGAGGGCGCCCGCGACCTGGCCCAGGCGATGCAGGCGCGCGGCGAGGGCCGGGTACTGGACCAGTTCGCCAACCCGGATAATCCGCTCGCCCATTACGAAAGCACCGGCCCGGAAATCTGGGACGAAACCGGCGGCAGGATTACCCACTTCGTCAGCTCCATGGGCACCACCGGCACCATTATGGGCTGCAGTCAGTTCTTCAAGGAGAAGAACCCGGAGATCCGGATCGTCGGCCTGCAACCCACCGACGGCGCCTCGATTCCCGGCATCCGCCGCTGGCCGGAGGCCTACCTGCCGAGCATCTTCGACGCCGCCCGCGTCGACCGGGTGATCGACATGGACCAGGGTCTGGCGGAGCGCACCATGCGCCGGCTGGCCCGCGAGGAAGGTATCTTCTGCGGGGTGTCCTCCGGCGGCGCCGTGGCCGGTGCCCTGAAGTTGTCCGAGGAACTGGAAAACGCCGTGATCGTTGCCATCGTCTGCGACCGCGGCGACCGTTACCTGTCGACGGGCGTCTTCAATGAAGAGGGCAACGCGGAGGCCGGCCAATGAACGTGCTTGTGTTTGATATCGAGACGGTGCCCGATCTGGAAGGCGGCAGCCGCATATACGACCTGCATGGGCTCAGCGACAAGGACACAGCCAGCGCGCTGTTCAATCTGCGCCGTCAGGAAAACGGCTCAGAGTTTCTGCGCCTGCACCTTCACCGGGTGGTGGCGATTTCCGTGGTGCTGCGTTCCGCCCAGGGGGTCAAAGTATGGTCCCTGGGCGACGAGGACAGCACCGAGAAAGAGCTGATCGAACGGTTCTACGACGGCATCGACCGCTTCACCCCGCAGATCGTCAGTTGGAACGGCGGCGGCTTCGACCTGCCGGTGCTCAATTACCGGGCGCTTAAGCACGGTGTGGTGGCGCGCCGCTTCTGGGAAACCGGCAACGAGGACACCAGCTTCCGCTTTAACAATTACCTGAGCCGCTTCCACCAGCGCCATCTGGACCTGATGGAGCAGTTGGCGATGTTCAACGGCCGCGCCAACGCGCCGCTGGACCAGATCGCCACCCTCCTGGGTTTCCCCGGCAAAATGGGCATGAGTGGCGCCAAGGTGTTCGACACCTTCCAGGCCGGGGATCTCAAGGCGATCCGCGATTACTGCGAAACCGACGTACTCAACACCTGGCTGGTCTTCCTGCGCTTCCAGCTGCTGCGTGGCGACCTCGACGCCACCGGCTACGAACAGGAACTGACCCTGCTGCGGGACTACCTGAAAGCCGAAGGGCACCCGCACTTCCTGGCCTTCCTGGAAGCCTGGGAGGGCAGTTGACAGCGTACAGCCGCGTTCGGGATTTCGGCGCGGCCCCCCCACGGCGCTGTCTCTGCAAACCTCTATCGCGTAGCTATCAACTATCAATTATCAACTGAATTTGCATTTATGGGTCGACGTCGCAAGAAACGGCTGCCGGAAACCCCGGTGGCCGCCACCATCGAGAGTCTCAGCCACGACGGCCGGGGCATCGCCCGCCTGGGCGGCAAGACCACCTTTATCGACAACGCCCTGCCCGGCGAGCAGGTGTTCTTTCAGTACACCTTCATGCGCCGCAAGTTTGACGAGGGCCGCGCGGTGGAAATCCTCCAGCCGTCCCCGGACCGGGTCACGCCGCCGTGCGCGCACAGCCTGATCTGCGGCGGCTGCAGTCTGCAGCACCTGGACCCGGAGGTGCAGATTCAGCGCAAGCAAGCGGTGCTCGCCGAGCAGCTTGAACATTTCGGCGGCCTGCGCCCGGAGCGCTGGCTGGAGCCGCTCACCGGGCCGGTCACCGGCTACCGGGGCAAGGCGCGCCTGGGTGTGAAATACGTGGAGGCCAAAGGCAAAACCCTGGTCGGCTTCCGCGAGAAGCGCAACAGCCTGATCGCCGACCTGGACCAGTGCGAAGTGCTGATTCCCGAAGTGGGCCACCGGTTTCGGGAGCTGCGCGCGTTGATCGACGGCCTGGACGGCCGCCGGCGCCTGCCGCAGATCGAGGTGGCGCGGGGCGACGACGCCGTGGCGCTGGTGTTCCGGCACCTGGATCCGTTGTCCCAGGCCGACCAGGACGCGCTGGTGGGGTTCTGCCGCGAGCACGGCGTCCAGTGCTACCTGCAGCCGGGGAACGAGAGCACCGTGCACCGGGTATGGCCGGAGGAGGGCGAAGAACGGCTCCATTACCGGCACCTGGAAGCGGACGTGGAAATGGCGTTCCACCCGGCCGATTTCACCCAGGTCAATGCCGAGATCAACCGCCGCATGGTGCCCTTGGCATTGGAATTGCTGGAGGTGCAGGCGCACCACCAGGTGCTGGATCTGTTCTGCGGCCTGGGTAACTTCACCATCCCCGCCGCGCGCCGCGCCGCCGGGGTGGTGGGTGTCGAGGCCAGCGACGCCATGGTGCGGCGCGGCTACGAGAACGCCCGCCGTAACGGCCTGGACAATGTGGCCTTCCACGCCTGGGATCTGGACAGCGAACCCAAGGGCCAGCCCTGGGCGCGGCAACGCTACGAGCGGGTGCTGCTGGACCCGCCGCGCAGCGGTGCCCTGGAAATGGTGCGCATGATGCCCCAATTTGGTGCGGAGAAGCTGGTGTACGTGTCCTGCAACCCGGCCACCCTGGCGCGTGATGCCGGGGAACTGGTGGCCAAGGGTTACCGTCTTAGTGGCGCCGGGGTGATGGATATGTTCCCGCACACCGCGCACGTGGAATCGATTGCCCTGTTCGATCGTCATTGAAGGATAGCCCATGGTAACCGTACGCCGGCAACAGCCCGCCGAAGTGGATGCGCGGGACTGGCACGCATGGCTTGAACAACTCAACGCCCGGGTGCCGGTGCGCGACCCGGCGATTCTGGAACGCGCCTGCGCCGTGGCCGAGCGCTGCGAACGCGCCGGCGAGGCGGCCGGCCGCAGCTGGCCCTACGGCAAGGGCTGCCTGACCATCGGCCTGGAAATGGCCGACGTGCTTGCCGACCTGGGGGCCGACGCGGAAGCGCTGCCGGCGGCGGTGCTGTACCGGGCGGTGCGCGAAGGGCAGCTGACCCTGGCGGACGTCACCGGCGAATTCGGCGAGCCGGTGGCGCGCCTGATCGAGGGCGTGCTGCGCATGGCCGCCATCGGCACCAGCCTCAACCCCACCCGCAAGGCGGTGCTCGGCCAGCAGGACGGCCAGTTGGACAACGTCCGCAAGATGCTGCTGGCGATGGTCGACGACGTGCGCGTGGCGCTGGTCAAGCTGGCCGAGCGGACCGTGATCATCCGCGCGGTGAAGGAATCCGACCCGGAGCGCCAGCAAAAAGTCGCCCGCGAGATCTTCGATATCTACGCGCCGCTGGCCCACCGTCTGGGCGTGGGCCAGTTGAAATGGGAGCTGGAGGACCTTTCGTTCCGCTACCTGCAGCCCGGCGCCTACAAGAAAATCGCCAAGCTGCTGGACGAAAAGCGCCTCGACCGGGAAGGCTACATCGACGAGGTGATCGACAGCCTGCGCGGCCATCTTGATCGCAACGGCATCAAGGGCACCCAGGTGTACGGCCGCGCCAAGCACATTTACAGCATCTGGCGGAAGATGCAGAAGAAGCACCTCGACTTCGGCGAAGTCTATGACGTGCGCGCGGTGCGCGTGCTGGTGCGCGAAGTGCGCGACTGCTACGCCGCCCTGGGCATCGTCCACTCGCTGTGGAAGCACGTGCCCAAGGAATTCGACGACTACATCGCCAGCCCCAAGGACAACGGCTACCAGAGCCTGCACACCGCCGTGGTGGGCCCCGAACGCAAGATGCTGGAAGTGCAGATCCGCACCTTCGACATGCACGAAGAGGCGGAACTCGGCGTGTGCGCCCACTGGCGCTACAAGGAAGGCAGCAAGGCCGGCCGCAAGAGCCGCTCCTACGAGCAGCGCATCGCCTGGCTGCGCCAGGTGCTGGAGTGGCACGACGAACTGGGCGATAACGCCGACACCATGATCGACGAGCTCAAACACGGTCTGGTCAGCGACCGGGTCTATGTGTTCACGCCGGACGGCCATGTGGTGGATCTGGAAGCCGGCGCCACGCCGGTGGATTTTGCCTACCACATTCATACCGAGGTGGGGCACCGCTGCCGGGGCGCCAAGGTGAACGGCCACATCGTGCCGCTCAACTACAACCTCAACACCGGCGAGCAGGTGGAAATCCTCACCGCCAAGGAAGGCGGCCCCAGCCGCGACTGGATGACGCCGTCGCTGGGCTATGTCGCCACCTCTTCGGCGCGGGCGCGCATCCAGCAGTGGTACAAGCGCCAGGACCGGGACGTGCACATCGCCCAGGGCCGCGCCATCCTCGAGCGGGAGACTTCGCGCCTGGCCCTGGATCGTATTGATCTGGACGCCCTGGCGCCGCAGTTGAACCTGAAGGCCGGCGACGACGTACTCGCCGCCCTGGGGGCCGGCGACCTGCGCCCCGGGCACGTGGTCAACCAGGCCCAGTCACTGCTCGGCGACGACCCGCAGCAGGAGCTGGCGTTCGTGCCCTCGCGCTCCAAGGCCTCGGACAGCGGCGACGTGACCATCCAGGGGGTGGGCAACCTGCTCACCCACATGGCGGCCTGCTGCCGGCCGGTGCCCGGCGACCAGGTGATGGGCTTCATCACCCAGGGCCGCGGCGTCACCGTGCACCGCGCCGATTGCCACAATCTGTTGGCGATGCAGGGCGAAGAACCCAACCGGGTGATCGAGGTGAGCTGGGGCGAAGCGGACCGCATCTTCTACCCGGTGGACATCTTCCTGCGCGCCTGGGACCGCCAGGGGCTGCTGCGCGACGTGATCGCCGTGCTCGCCAACGAGAAGGTCAACGTCACCGCCGTGCACACCGAATCGCACACCGAGGACAACACCGCCACCATGCTGCTGACCCTGGAGATCGCCTCCCTGGGTGGCCTCGGCAAGGTGCTGGCGAAGATGGACCAGCTCAAGGGCGTCCTCGAAGTCCGGCGCTATAAAAAATAGCTGCAGGCTTCAAGCTGCAAGCAGGCCGTGCTGGAGGAAACGCCATGCTAATAGTGATAGTTACAAGTTGAAAATTGCAAGTTGAAGGCGCGGTAACGGTCGGGTGAGCTGGCGTGCCGTGCCCGCGCCCATAATGCAATGCCGCCGATCTCCGTTAGAACCGCTATGATCCAGGCCCGGGAAAGCCGGCTAAACGCTTTTAACTTTTAACTTTCAACTTTCAACTTTCAACTTGCCACGCTCGCCTATTGGCACGGCCCAACCGCCGGCCTGGCCTGCATGCAGCTTGAAGCTTGCGGCTTGAAGCCAAACCAACAACGGAGTGCTCCCATGTCCGATAATCCCCGCCCGTCCGCCGAAGCCGCCGTGTCCGAGCTGCTGTCGATCATGGCGCGGCTGCGCGACCCGGACGGCGGCTGCCCCTGGGACCTGAAGCAGGATTTCGACAGTATCGTGCCCTATACCTTGGAAGAGGCCTTCGAGGTGGCGGAAGCGGTGGCCCGGCGCGATTACCCGGAACTCAAGGAAGAGCTTGGCGATCTGCTGCTGCAGGTGGTGTTCCACTCGCAGATGGCCCGCGAGCAGGGCCTGTTTGATTTTGGTGAAGTGGTGGCGGTACTCAACGAAAAAATGGTCCGCCGTCACCCCCATGTGTTCGGCGACCAGACCGCCGAGGACGAGCAGGCGGTGAAGGCGAACTGGGAAGCCATCAAGGCCGAGGAACGCGCCCGCAAGGGGCGCGAACACGCCAGCGCCCTGGACGGTGTGCCGGAGGGCCTGCCGGCGCTGCAGCGCGCCCACAAGCTGCAAAAAAAGGCCTCCAAGGTCGGTTTCGACTGGCGCGCCACGGCGCCGGTGCGTGCCCACGTGGACAGCGAGCTTCAGGAGCTGGACCAGGCGCTGGCGTCCGGCGACCGGGACGCGGTGGAAGACGAGTTCGGCGACGTCCTGTTCACCCTGGTCAACCTGGCCCGGCACCTGAAGCTCGATCCGGACCTGGCCCTGCGCCGCGCGTCGGACAAGTTCGAGGGCCGTTTCCGCCAGGTCGAACAACTGGCCGGCGCGCCGCTCTCCGACTTCGACGACGACCAGCTCGACGCCCTCTGGCGCCAAGCCAAACGCACCCAAACGTAGGTCGGGTTAGGCCAAGGGCCTTAACCCGACATTCCGACCCGCCACGACTGACCTCAGCCGGTCGTTCTAGCTCGGTAAAATCCCCGAAAGTTCCGACTGAAATATAAAGTTCACATT
This sequence comes from Alcanivorax sp., assembly GCA_036276955.1. GTDB lineage: Bacteria > Pseudomonadota > Gammaproteobacteria > Pseudomonadales > Alcanivoracaceae > Alloalcanivorax. Next base: position 10,566 of record DASUNW010000062.1, read on the forward strand.
ACAGAAACTTTTCCGTCATCGCTGCTCCCCATACTCCGCCCCCAAGCACTCAAGATGTTCCGGCCAACGAACCAGCGTTACCGGAGCATCTATCTGCTTCTCAAAATTGCCTGATTGATAGGAGATGCTCCGATGAAAAAGAACTTGCTTGCGATCGCTGTGGGGGCGGCCCTTGCTTCGCCGATGATGATGCCGGGCGTGGCCCTGGCCGACGGCCCGAAAGTATACGGCAAAGTGAATGTTTCCCTGGAAAACATGAACTACGATCCGGCGCCCGGCGCCCCGAACAACGACGACGAGTGGGAGCTGCAGAGCAACGCGTCCCGCCTGGGTGTGAAAGGCGACTTCGATCTGGACGTGGCCGGCCTGAAAGCGGTCTACCAGGCCGAGTTCGAAATCAGCGTTGACGACGGTGACAAGGACGGCGAGACCTTCTCTCAGCGCAACATTTTCGGTGGTTTGAAAGGCGGTTTCGGTACCCTGATCGCGGGTAAGTTCGACACCCCCACCAAGAAAGCACAGATGGACGTTGACCAGTTCAACGACCTGGACGGCGATATCAAGAACATCGCCGCCGGCGAAAACCGCGTTTCCAACATCATTCAGTACAGCACCCCGAAACTGGCTGACCTGGTTACCCTGAACGTGGCGTTTATCCCCAACGAAGACAGCGATGACTTCGACAACGACGGCGAGAACGAAAACGGCCTGGCCGACAGCACCTCGATCTCCCTGACCATGGAGCAGGACGCTTTCTACGCCGCCGTGTCCCGTGACACCGACATCCAGGACGACCTGATCGTTGACGGCACCGGCCTGCCGGTTTCCGTACTCGACATCACCCGCGTGGCCGCCGGCCTGAACATGGACGTGTTCGAAGTGGGCGCGCTGTACCAGATCGCTGAAGAATCCGAAGGCGACGGCGAAGAAAACAGCTACGTGCTCAGCGGCGCCTTCAAGATCGATCGCGTCAAACTGAAAGCCCAGTACGGCATGGTCGAAGGCGACCAGACCGACAACGAAGGCACCCAGTACGCCTTCGGCGCGGACTACAAACTCGCCAAGAACAGCAAGGTGTACGCCTACTTCAACGAACTCACCTACGAAGACGGCAACACCGGTGACGAAGCGGAAGAGCGCACCCTGGGCGTGGGCATGGAACACAAGTTCTAAGAAAGCCTTATCGGGGCGGCGGAGTCCGCCCCTTTTTTCCTCGACGCAAGTGACAGTTGCCCGCCTATACGGCGGGTTTTTTTGTTGGCGTTTCCCATAGCGTGAAATGAGGCCTGAAAAGGGCTTTGTTCCGGTTTGGCGGCGTCACAAAATCGTCATATAGTGCACCCTTCGCGAGAACCCGAATAACGAGGGAGAAGGGACATGAACAGATTTACCCGGCTGGCCACTCCGGCGCTGGCCCTGGCGGCGGCCATCGGCGCGCCATTGACCGCGCAAGCGGCCCCGCAATTCTACGGTCGGGTGAACGTCAGCCTGGACCACCTTTCCGATTACCCCGACGGCTCCCTGTCCGGCCAGGTCAACGACGTGCAAGCCGCGCGTTCGCCGCTGGAAGAGGGCTGGTTTCTGGAAAGCAACAGCTCACGCTTGGGCGTGCGCGGTCGCGAGCCGCTGGACGTCGGCGAGCTGAGCGTGCTGTACCAGTTGGAAGTGGGCTACGACGTGGACGGTGATAGCGATACGTTTTCCACCCGTAACAGTTTCGTCGGCCTGGGTTCGGTGATCGGCGATGTGTTCGCCGGCCGCTACGACAGCCCGGTGAAAATGGCGGAAGGGCGTGTTGATCAGTTCAACAACACCGCCGCCGACATCGGCGGTTATTTCTTCGGCCAGCGCCGTAACAGCAACACCCTGAACTGGAAAAGCCCGAGTTTCGGCGGTCTGGTAGTGCGTGCGCAATTGGCGCCGGGCGAGGGTGACACCGCCGGCGACGAGGAAAAAGACGGGCTGGCGGACACCTTCGGGCTGTCCGCCACCTGGGCCAGCGAGACGCTTTACGCGGCCCTGGCCTACGAAAGCAGCTATCAGGAAGTGGCCAACCCGGCGGCGCCGCCGGCGCTGGTGGACGCCGACCGCGATTTGCTGCGCGGCACCCTGGGTGTGACTCTGGGCGCGCTGGATCTGGGTGCCATGGTGGAACAACTGCGGCTCGACCCGGACGCCGCCGGCGCCGACCGGCTCGACGCCACTTCCTACCTGCTGAGTGCCGGCTGGCGGTTGCTGCCACGGGTGACGCTGAAAGCCCAGGCGGGCCGTTTCGACGGTGACGACCTCGGCTACGAGGATGACATCCTCACCGCCGGCGCGGACTACAAGCTGGGCGATCAGACCAAGGTGTACGGCCTGGTGTCGTCCTCGGACGCGACCATCACCTATCCGGGTGGGGCGGACGCCGATGACAGCGGCAGCCTGTTCTCAGTGGGGATGGAACATAAGTTCTGAACGGTGGTGGATGTCGGGTTACGGCCTTGCGGCCTAACCCGACCTACATTCCGAGCGTAGGTCGGGTTAGCGAAGCGTAACCCGACTTCCGTTTGCCCCGACGTTACTGCCAGCGCTTGAGCGCCAGCGAGGCGTTGGTGCCGCCGAAGCCGAAGCTGTTGCTGAGCACCAGCTCGGGTCGCCGGTCGTTGCTTTTGGTGAGGATCGGCAGGCCTTCGGCATCCGCGTCCAGCTCGGTGATGTTGGCGGAGCCGGCGGTGAAGCCGTCGCGCATCATCAGCAAGCAGTAGATTGCTTCCTGAACGCCGGCGGCGCCCAGGCTGTGGCCGGACAGGCTTTTGGTGGAGCTGATCGACGGCACCTTGCCGTCGCCGAACACTTCGCGGATCGCTTTCAGCTCGGCGAGATCGCCCACCGGGGTGCTGGTGCCGTGGGCATTGATGTAATCCACTTCGCCGTCCACCGTGGCCAGCGCCTGGCGCATGCAGCGCGCGGCGCCTTCGCCGTTGGGAGCGACCATGTCGTGACCGTCGCTGGTGGCGCCGTAGCCGACCACTTCCGCGTAGATACGCGCGCCGCGTGCCTTGGCGTGCTCCAGCTCTTCCAGCACCACCATGCCGCCGCCGCCGGCGATCACGAAGCCGTCGCGGCTGGCGTCATAGGCCCGGGACGCGGTCTCGGGGGTGTCGTTGTACTTGCTGGACAGGGCGCCCATGCCGTCGAACAGACAGCTCAGCGTCCAGTGCTCTTCCTCGCCGCCGCCGGCGAACACCACGTCCTGCTTGTTCATCTGGATCTGCTCCACCGCGCTGCCGATGCAGTGGGCGCTGGTGGCGCAGGCCGAGGCGATGGAATAGTTGATGCCTTTGATTTTGAACGGCGTCGCCAGGCACGCGGACACGGTGCTCGCCATCACGCGCGGCACCATGTAGGGGCCGACGCGCTTGACCCCGCGGGTGCGGGCGATGTCGGCGGCGTCCACCTGATTGAACGACGAATGGCCGCCGGAGCCGGCGATCATGCCGGTGCGCTCGTTGCTGACGTCGGCGTCGTCGAGACCGGCGTCGGCGATTGCTTGCTGCATGGCCACATAGGCGTAGGCCGCGGCGTCGCCCATGAAGCGGCGCGGCTTGCGGTCGATGTGGTCTTCCAGGTTGATTTCCGGCGTCCCTGCGATCTGGCTGCGCATGCCCATTTCCTTATAGGCTTCCTTGAAGCGGATGCCCGGGAGGCTGTCCCGCAGCGCCTGGGAAACCTTGTCCGCCTCGTTGCCGAGGCAGGACACGATTCCCAGACCGGTAATCACGACGCGACGCATATGGTGCTCCATCAAGGTGATATTGTCGTATTAGCGGGCACTAGAACCCTTCCGTCGAGGTAAACAGGCCGACCCGCAGGTCTTTGGCCTCGTAAATGTCCTCGCCGTCCACCGAAACCACGGCGTCGGCGATGCCGAGAGTGAGCTTGCGGGCGATCACTCGTTTAACGTTGATCCGGTAAGTGACTTTCTTGGCGGTGGGCAGAATCTGGCCGGAAAACTTCACCTGGCCCACGCCCAGGGCGCGGCCGCGACCGGGATTGCCCAGCCAGCCGAGAAAGAAACCCAGCAACTGCCAGGTGGCGTCCAGGCCCAGACAGCCCGGCATCACCGGGTCGGTCTCGAAGTGGCAGGCGAAAAACCACAGGTCCGGGTGGATATCCAGCTCCGCGATGATCTCGCCTTTACCGTACTCGCCGCCCTTGTCGGCAATGTGGCTGATGCGGTCGAGCATCAGCATGCCGGGCAGGGGCAGGCGGGCGTTACCGGGGCCGAACAACTGACCATGGGCGCAGGTCAGCAGATCGTCATAGGAATAGGCGGACTTTTGATCCGGATTCGCGCTGTTCACGTTGTTTGTGCTCAAACTGATTACTCCACACAGGCCGGGCTGGTGTCGAACATCCACTGTTTTCACTCAGTATGGAACGGATCGAGTCCGATTCGTTCCAATCCGCCGGTGACAGTGTATGGATGCTAGATGACCTTTTGACTGCAAAATGGCGACGCTTTAAACAGAGTGTCGACCCTGATGATAGCCACATAGTAGCAGAGCGGTGTCGTCGGGCACGACCGCTAAGCGTCTCAAAATATGTCCATGCCGGCGCGGCGCCCCAGGGGGGGGCACGCCAGTGGGCTTGCAAAGCGGGCCGCATCTGCCGATGATGCGCGCGCACACTCAGCCGGAGGAATAAGGTGGCGGCGGAACTCGGACATCTCTCCCTGTGGGTGGCCATAGCGGCGGCCCTGGTGTTGGCGGTATTTCCACTGATCGGCGTTTATCGCCGGGTGGAATCCTGGCAGCGCTACGCCCGGCCATTGGCCTGGCTGCAGTGGCTGGCGCTCACGGTGGCCATGGTCTGCCTGGGCTACAGCTTCTATATCAATGATTTCACGGTCACCTATGTGGCCAACCACAGCAACTCCCAATTACCGCTGGGCTACCGTCTCTCCGCCATCTGGGGCGGCCACGAGGGCTCGCTGTTGTTGTGGGGCTGGATGCTGGGCGGCTGGACCGCCCTGGTCGGCCTGTTCAGCCGCAAGGTGCCGCTGCCCATGGTGGTGCGGGTGCTGTCGGTAATGGGCATGATCGCGGTGGGTTTTCACGCCTTCATGCTGTTCACCTCCAACCCGTTCGACCGCTCGCTGCCGTGGTTCCCGATCGACGGCGCCGACCTCAACCCGCTGCTGCAAGACCCGGGTCTGATCATCCACCCGCCCATGCTTTATATGGGGTATGTGGGTTTCTCGGTGGCCTTCGCGTTCGCCGTGGCCGGCTTGCTGGCCGGCAATCTCGACCCGGCCTGGGCGCGCTGGGCGCGCCCCTGGACCACTGTGGCCTGGAGCTTTCTCACCGTCGGCATCGCCCTGGGCTCCTGGTGGGCCTATTACGAACTCGGCTGGGGCGGCTGGTGGTTCTGGGACCCGGTGGAAAACGCCTCCCTGCTGCCCTGGCTGGCCGGTACCGCGCTGATCCATTCCCTGGCGGTGAGCGAAAAACGCAACCTGTTCCGCGCCTGGACCGTGCTGCTGGCCATCGTCACCTTTTCCATGAGCCTGCTGGGCACTTTCCTGGTGCGCTCCGGGGTGCTTACCTCGGTGCACGCGTTCGCCAATGATCCCAGCCGGGGCGCCTTTATTCTCGGCTTCCTGGTGGTGGTGGCCGGCGGCGCGCTGACCCTGTTCGCGCTGCGCGCCGGACGTCTCAAGGGCAAGGGCGGCTTCAAGCCGGTGTCCCGGGAGTCTTTCCTGCTGGGCAATAATCTGCTGCTGCTCACCGCTACTTTCGCGGTGCTGATGGGCACCCTGTACCCGTTGCTGGGCGAAGCCCTGGATATCAAAATCTCGATTCGGGCCGCTTACTTCAACAGCTTTTTCGTGCCCCTGACCCTGCTGCTAATGGCGATTCTGGTGCCGGGCATGCTCAGTAACTGGAAACGCCAGGATGGCTCGCCATTGTTGCGGCGCATGCTGATGCTGGCGCCGGCGGCGCTGGTCGCCGGTTTCCTGGGCGCGCGTCTGCCCGGGGATACGCCCTGGGTGGGCACTTTGGCGCTGATGTTGGCGTTTTTCCTGGTATTCGCGCACGTCGATGATTTGGTACGCCGCTCGCTGGCCTATGACCGAGGCTTCCTGCGCGGTCTTGGCAAGCTGGGTCGTGGCTATTACGGCATGGTGCTGGCCCATTGCGGCGTGGCGGTGCTGGTGGCCGGGATCACCGTGGTCAGTTTCCATGAGGTGGAGCGCGACGTGCGCATGGCCCCCGGGGACGTGGCCGAAGTGGGCGCTTACCGCTTTGAATTCGACACCGTCAGCGAATACGCCGGACCCAACTTTGATTCCCGCGTGGGCCACTTCCTGGTCAGCCGTGACGGTCAAGCAATTGCCGAGATGAATCCGGAAAAGCGCACCTATCGGGTCAGCGGCCAGGTGATGACCGAAGCGGCCATCGACGCCGGCCTGATGCGTGACCTCTATGTCGCCTTGGGCGAGCCCCTGGAAGGTGACGCCTGGGCGGTGCGCATTTATCACAAGCCGATGATCCGCTGGATCTGGCTGGGGGCGCTGATCATGGCGCTTGGCGGCGCCCTGGCGCTCACCGACGCCCGCTACCGGAAAAAGATGACGCGCAGCAAGGCGGACGCCGATGGCGAGGTGGTCTATGAGTAAAGGTACCAATCCCTGGGTGTTTCTGCCGTTGGTGGCGTTCGTCGCCCTGGCGGTGCTGCTGGCCAGCGGTTTGGGGCGCAACCCGGAAGAGCTGCCCTCGGCGCTGGCCGGCAAGCCGGTGCCGGAATTCTCCCGGCCGTCGTTGCTGAACGACCGCACCCTCACCGAGGAGCTGCTCACCGGGCGCTGGCAGTTGCTGAACGTGTGGGGCACCTGGTGCCCGACCTGCTACATCGAACACCCTTATCTGCTCAAGCTGGCGCGCAGTGGTATGCCTATTGTCGGGCTCGACTATAAAGACGAGGACGCCAAGGCCCGCGATTACCTGGCCGAATACGGCAACCCGTTTCATGAAGTGATCGTCGACGCCGACGGCCAGCTGGGCCTGGATCTGGGCGTCTACGGCGCGCCGGAAACCTTCCTGATCAACCCGCGCGGCGAGATCGTTCTGCGCCACGTGGGCGAGCTCAACCAGCGCGTCTGGGACGAAAAATTCGCGCCGGTGTTGCAGAAGGCCGGTGAGGCCCCGGGGGTGACGCCGTGATTCGTCTCACCGTGTTGTTGCTCGCCCTGATCGCGGTGCCGTCCTGGGCCGCCATCGACATCTATCAATTCGACAGCGACGCCCAGCGGGACCGTTTTCAACGTCTCACCGAGCAACTGCGCTGCCCCAAATGCCAGAACCAGAGCATCGCCGATTCCGACGCGGAGATTTCCCAGGACATGCGCGAGCGGGTGGCACGGATGATCCGCGAGGGGCGCAGCGATGAGGAAATCGTCGCGTTCTTCGTCGAGCGCTACGGGAATTTCGTCAGCTACCGCCCGCCGTTCAATCCGCGCACCGCGATTCTCTGGGTGGGGCCCCTGACTCTGCTGTTGTTGGGCGGCGTGGGTATCGTACTGCTGGTGCGCCGTGCCAGCCGGGAAGCGGAGGAAGACGATCAATGAGTCCGTTAATAGCGCTTGCTCTGGTACTGCTGGCGGCCGTGCTGGTGTGCTTTTTCTTGTGGCGCCGGGAGAGCCGCGCCGCCGGCGCCGCCACGTCGCTCACCGGCCTGGCGTTGCCGCTGCTGGTAGTGGCGGTGGCCGGCCTCGGCTATCTGACCATAGGGTTGGAGCGCGACACTCTGGAGTGGTTGGCCGATCAGCGCCGCTATGAGTCGGTGGTCGAACGGGTGATCGCCGGCGAAGCCCCCGGTGAGCAGGACCAGGACATCTCCGTCGCCACGCTCACCCGGGTGCTGCAGGCGCGTTTGGTACGCGAGCCGAGCTTGCCCGGCTGGTACACTCTGGGTTTGCTCTATGACCGGTTAGGCGCCCCGGCGCAGGCCCAGGAGGCTGCTCGCCGGGCGCTGGCCATGGACCCGGACGACGCCGCCGCGCGATTGCTGCTGGCGCGCGGGCTGATCGCCCAGGCCGACGGTCGGCTCACCGACGAGGCCGAGGCGGAAATTGCCCGGGTGCTGACTGCCAACCCCAATCACGACGGCGCCCTGATGCTGCAGGCGATGGCGGCCAGCGAAGCCCGTCGCTTCGATCTGGCGGCGCGTTCCTGGCGGGCGTTGCTCACGCGCCACGGCGATGGCGAAGCCGGCGATCTGATCCGCCGTGGTCTGGCGCAGGCCGAGCAGCAGCAACGGCGTGGCGAGCAACTTGAAGGACTCACCGTCACCGTGGAAGCGTCGGACATCCCCGAGGGCGGCACCCTGTTTGTCTTTTTGCGCCGGGCCGGCGAGGGCGGCGGCCAACCGTTGGCGGCCCGGCGGGTGCTGGCGGAATCGTTCCCGATCCAGGTCACGCTGCGGCCGGGCGACTGGCTGCAGCCTTATCCGGCGGAGCTGGACCAACTGCGCGTGGCGGCGCGCTACACGCCGGCGCCGGGCTCCAACGTGGATCAGGCCAATCTCAACGCCGCCCCGGCGCCGCTGGATTTGGGCCAGCGTCCGGCGGCCAGTCTCACTATTCGCCGTTAGGCGCGCCGTCAGGGGCGTTCGCGATACCAAGGTCGCCCTTGTACCCGGGGGACCCGCACGGTAAAGTTCCCCCCCTTCGGGCGAGGGGAGCTCCTGACGCCCCTTCCATTCGCGGCAAAACGGAGAATCCTATGCGTGTCATCCTGCTTGGCGCGCCCGGTGCGGGTAAGGGCACTCAGGCGCAGTTCATCAAGGACGAATTTTCCATTCCCCAGATCTCCACCGGCGACATGCTGCGTGCCGCGGTAAAAGCGGGCACCCCTCTGGGCCTGGAAGCCAAGAAAGTGATGGATGCCGGTGGCCTGGTCTCCGACGACATCATTCTCGGCTTGGTCAAAGAGCGCATCACCGAGGACGACTGCAAGAACGGCTTCCTGTTCGACGGTTTCCCGCGCACCATCCCCCAAGCCCAGGCTCTGGTGGAAGAGGGCGTTAATATCGATTTCGTGGTTGAGATTGACGTGGATGACGAAGAAATCATCGAGCGCCTCAGCGGCCGCCGCGTACACCCCGCTTCCGGCCGGGTCTACCACGTCAAGCACAACCCGCCCAAGGAAGCCGGCAAGGACGACGAGACCGGCGACGAGCTGGTCCAGCGCGACGACGACAAGGAGGCCACCGTGCGTAAGCGCCTTGAGGTGTATCAGGAGCAAACCCGCCCGCTGGTCAACTTCTACCAGGAGCTGGCCCAGAACGGCGAACAGAACGCGCCCACCTATGTGTGCGTGGCCGGCGTCGGCGGCGTCGACGACATCCGTCAGCGCATCATGGAAAAACTGAAAGGCTGAACCCCGGAGGGCCTGCGATCGCGGGTCCCCACATCCCCCCCCTATTACCCCGATAGCGTGCCCCCAGCGCCCGTCTCACCTATCATTCACCCCTCATTGGTTGTGATGCGCCCCGACGCATACTCAGGAGAAGGCTTGTTATGTCCGTGACGAAACCGGCGGTGGTCCTGGTCAATCTGGGTACCCCCGACGCGCCCACCACGTCGGCGGTGCGCCGTTATCTGAAACAGTTCCTGTCCGACCCCAGAGTGGTGGAATCGCCCCGCCTGATCTGGTTCTGGGTGCTGCGGCTGATCATCCTGCCGCTGCGGCCACGCCGGGTGGCGAAACTGTACGCCTCCATCTGGCAGCAGGACTCACCGATTCGGCTGGTGGCCCAGGCGCAGGCCGAGGCGCTGGGCCGCCGGTTCGATTGCACCGTGCGCTACGCGATGAGCTACGGCAGCCCCGGGTTTGAAACCGTCCTCGACGAGCTGGCGGACCAGGGGCACGACCATCTGCTGATTTTGCCGCTCTACCCGCAGTACTCGGGTTCCACTAACGGCGCGGTGGCGGATGCGTTGGCGCGCTGGGTGAAAACCCGCCGTGAAGTGCCGGGGCTGACCCTGATCAAGGATTATTGGCAGGCCCCGGCCTGGCTGGACGCGGTGGCCGGGAGCATCCGCCGTTTCCGCGAGCAACACGGCGAAGCCGAGAAACTGCTGTTCTCGTTTCACGGCATCCCGGTGTCCTATCAGGATAAAGGCGATCGCTACGGCGAGCGCTGCCACCAGTCCGCGGCGCGGATCGCCGAGCGCCTCGGGCTGCGGGCCGAACAATGGATGGTGACGTTTCAATCCCGCTTCGGCCCGCAGGAATGGCTTAACCCCTACACCGATAAGACCCTGGAAAAATGGGGCCGGGAAGGCGTGCGCTCGGTACAGGTGGTATGCCCGGGATTCTCCGCCGATTGTCTGGAAACTCTGGAAGAGATCGACGGTGAAAACCGTGAGGTGTTCCTGCACGCCGGCGGCGAATCGTTCGCCTATATCCCCGCCCTTAACGCGGAGTCCGCCCACATCGACGCGCTGGAATCGATCGCCCGCGCCCATTTATGAAACGCGCCGAAGGCGGATCGACACGGGGCGACCGAAAGGCCGCCCCGTTTTATTTTTCTCCCCTGAAACTCTCCCCTTTTTATTTTTTTACTGATTCCTACAAACTCCTGATCAAATAATGTACCAAGTGATTTTTTTTTATGCTACTTTCCGACTGTCGCAGAAAAATGACGTCATAGATTAGGAGATCGATCATGGCCAGAGCAGCAAAAAAAAGTAGCGCTCGGAAAAAAACCGCGGCTCGTAAGACAGCCGCACGCAAGAAAACCACCACCGCCAAAACCACCGCCAATAAGGCTACGGCTCTGCCGAAGTCGGTAACCAACGCCGAATCCAAGTTCAAACTTCAGGAGAAAGCGGTTACCCAGGCGGAAAAGAAAGTCACCCAGGCCAGCACCAAGCTGGACCGCCAGAAGAAAAAGATCGAGGCGGAAAACGACAAACTCACCAAGCTGCGCACCGATCTGGCGGCCAAGCGGGACAAAGCCAAGGGCAAGGCTACCGCCGCCGCGAAACGCGCCGTGGAAACCGCCCGCGGCCGTATGAACACCCAGCGCCTGAAACTTCAGGATCTGCGCGGTGAAGGAAAACTGATTCGCGCCGAAATGCAGGCCGCCAAGAAAGTGGTCGCCCGCGAGAACAAAAAGCTGCGTACCGCGCAGCGCAATCTGACCACCAAGATGCGCGAGTACGAGCGCAAGCTGGCGAAAAAAGCCAAGGTGGCTCAGAAGAAAGCGGAGCAAAAAGCCAAGCGTGCCGCCCGCAAGGCCGCCGGCAAAAAGACCACCGCTCGCAAAAGCACCGCGGGCAAAACCGCCGCCAAGCGCTCCACCGCCAAGAAAGCCGCCAAGCGGCGCCCGGCGAAGAAAAGCGCCAGTAAGCGACCGGCGGCCAAGAAAGCCGCTACCCGCAAGACCGCGGTGAAGAAGAGCGCCACCCGTAAGACCCCGGCGCGCAAAGCACCCCGTAAGAAAGCGGCGGCCAGGAAGGCCCCGGCCAAGAGCAGCTGACCGGACCGACCGCCCGTTTGATTCAGCGCCCCCGGCTTGCCGGGGGCGTTGTCGTTTCAGGGCCAAGAAAGGTATTGATAACAATTCGCATTAGGGTTATTCTGCTCCCGAGTTTGAGGAGTGGCGTAGCTATGTACGTTTGTTTATGTAACGGCATCACTGACGGTCAAATACGGGAAGCAGCGGAAAGCGGCTGCGACAGCCTGCGCGATCTTCGTCGGGAACTTGGGGTTGGCAGTCAGTGTGCTAAATGTGCGCGGCACGCGCGTCAGGTATTGCGTGATACCCGTAACGCCGTACCGGCGGTCTCTTCACTCTCAGCCACCCGGGGCGAACCGGTGCAATACTGGCCCCAGACCGCCTGAGGCACTGATTCTCATTAGTATAACTACTTGTATTTACTCGATTTTTTTCGAACTATCCCTTGTCCGTGCCCCCTTGTTGCTGAACAATAGTCGCTATTACCCCGCCGGCACGGAGAACGCACATGAAAGGCGACCAGAAAGTCATCGAATTCCTCAATCGCGCGCTTGGCAACGAGCTGGTGGCGATCAACCAGTACTTCCTGCACGCCAAGATGTACAAGGACTGGGGTCTCCAGGCCCTGTACGAGCACGAATACCACGAATCCATCGATGAAATGAAACACGCCGACATGCTGGTCGAGCGTATTCTGTTCCTCGAAGGCCTGCCCAACCTGCAGGACCTGGGCAAGCTGATGATCGGCGAAAACACCCAGGAAATGCTCAACTGCGACCTTAAGCTTGAGCAAATGGCGGTGCCCGACCTGCGCGACGGCATTGAGCACTGCGAATCGGTCCGCGATTACGTCACCCGCGACCTGTTCCGCGAAATCCTCGCCTCCGAAGAAGAGCACATCGACTGGCTGGAAACCCAGCTCAGCCTGATCGACAAGGTAGGCCTGGAAAACTATCTGCAAAAACAAATGGAAAGCGGCGAAGAATAACGCGCCCGCCGGCGCGTTTGCGCAAGAAATCACCGCCCCCGGCTTGACTCCCCGGGGGGCATTGGGAATAATGCGCGCCTCTTGACGACCAACGTCGCAAGTCCCGCACCGGTAGCTCAGTTGGATAGAGCATCTGGCTACGAACCAGGAGGTCGGGGGTTCGAATCCTCCCCGGTGCGCCATACAAACAAAAAGGCCCCGCTCAAAAGAGCGGGGCCTTTTTGTTTGTATGGCATACCGGGGAAGTATCTAGAGAAGCCCCCCGGGTTCGACAAGCCGGCCAACGGCCGGCGCAGGACGTCGCCAACGGCGACGCCCCGAAGGGGTGAGTCCGGCCAAAGCCGGACGAATCAATCCTCCCCCCATCCGCACCCACCAGATCCAAGCTCTCTGGTATCCCGCCGGCGGGCCAGGGCCCGCCTTTCGCGAGCAGGCTCGCTCCCACAAATCCGCTCCCACAAATTCCCCAGCAGCCCCCGCCCCCGCAGCCCCACCCCAAGCCAGGCAAGCGAAGCAAAGCCAGGCGCCCCACTACGAAGCCCCACCCAGCCACATCCACCCAACCCAAAACAATGTCAACAATCCACCCCCAAAACTCCACCCCGCTCCCCAAAATCAACCACCCCAGTCCCCCCTTACCTTGCCTGTTGTCGACAATCCCGATACATTGCGCCGAATCAGGGCGCCGGATCCCCGCCCAAAAGGCGGCGGAGCAACAGCCTCACGCTTGAACCTACCCGGGAGCGGACCATGAATGATTTATTAGCCCAGGGCGTACAGCTCATGGTGCTGGGCATGGGCGTCGTGCTCGCCTTTCTACTGATTCTGGTGGCGGTGATGACCGGCCTGTCGGCCCTGGTCACGCGATTCGCCCCCGACACCACCGGCAACGAACCCGTCGCCGAGCCGTCCCCGACCGAGGACACCCCCGCTCCACACATTCTGGCGGCCATCCAGGACGCCATCCGGCAACACCGCGCCCAACGCTGATCGGAACCTTCCCATGACGACAAAAACGCCTCTCGGCATCACCGACGTGGTGCTGCGCGACGCCCACCAGTCCCTGCTCGCCACCCGCCTGCGACTGGACGACATGCTGCCGATCGCGGAGAAACTCGACCGCATCGGCTTCTGGTCCCTGGAATCCTGGGGCGGCGCCACCTTCGACGCCTGCATCCGCTACCTGGGCGAAGACCCCTGGGAACGCATTCGCGAGCTGAAAAAAGCGATGCCCAACACGCCCCAGCAAATGCTGCTGCGCGGCCAGAACCTGCTTGGCTACCGGCACTACGCCGACGACGTGGTCGACGCCTTCGTGGAACGGGCGGCGGAAAGCGGCGTGGACGTGTTCCGCGTGTTCGACGCCATGAACGACATGCGCAACATCGAGCGCGCGGTGGCGGCGGTGGTCAAACAGGGCAAGCACGCCCAGGGCACCATCGCCTACACGGTGAGTCCGGTGCACACCCTCGATGTGTGGGTGGCGCAGGGCAAACGCATCGAGGACATGGGCGCCGATTCCGTGGCGATCAAGGACATGGCCGGGCTGCTCACGCCCTACACCGCGTTCGAATTGGTCAGCCGGCTCAAGCAGGCACTGGATATTCCGGTGCACATGCAGTGCCACGCGACCACCGGCCTGTCCACCGCCACCGCGCTCAAGGCGGCGGAGGCCGGCATCGACAACGTCGATACGGCGATCTCGTCAATGTCGATGACCTACGGCCACAGCCCCACCGAGACCGTGGTGGCGATGCTGCAAGGCACCGAGCGCGACACCGGGTTGGATATCCGCGCCCTTGAAGAAATCGCCGCTTATTTCCGTGAGGTACGGCTCAAGTACCGCCGGTTCGAAGGCAGCCTGCGCGGCGTCGACTCGCGCATTCTGGTGGCGCAGGTGCCCGGCGGCATGCTCACCAATATGGAAAGCCAGTTGCGCGAGCAGAACGCCCTGGACCGCTTCGACGCGGTGCTCGAGGAGATTCCCCGGGTGCGCAAGGACCTGGGCTATATTCCCCTGGTCACGCCCACCTCGCAGATCGTCGGCACCCAGGCGGTGATGAACGTGCTGGCCGGCGAACGCTACCAGGCGCTCAGCAAGGAAACCCGCGGCATCCTGCGCGGTGAGTACGGCGAGGCGCCGGCGCCCTTCGACAACGCTCTGCGCGAGCGGGCGCTGGACGGCGACGAGCCGATCACTTGCCGCCCGGCGGACCGCCTCGACAATGAATTGGACGCCCTGGGCCGGCAGCTCGAACAGCAAGCCGAACAGGAAGGCATCGAACTGGCGTCCGGCGAGCGCCGTCTGGACGACGTGCTTACCTACGCGTTGTTCCCGCGGATCGGCCTCAAATTTCTTGCCAACCGCGGCGATCCGGAGGCGTTCGAGCCGGCGCCGCAAGCCGAAGGCGATGGTCAAGGCGAGGGCGCCTACACCGTCACCGTGGAAGGCCAGCGCTACACCGTCACGGTCAGCGACGGCGGCGACATCGACGGTATTAAATCGCTGGATGGCGGCGCCGCGCCGGCGTCGTCGGACGGCGGGCAAAGCGCCGGCGACGGCGAGCCGGTACCCGCGCCGTTGGCCGGCAACATCTTCGAGGTGTTGGTGAAGCCCGGACAGAAAGTGGAAGAGGGCGAGCGGGTATTGGTGCTGGAAGCGATGAAAATGGAAACCGACGTCGCCGCGCCTCGCGCCGGCACCGTGGCCGAGGTGCGGGTTAAACCGGGCGACGCCGTGGCCGTGGGCGACATACTGCTGACGATCGGGGGCTAACCATGGAACAGCTCCATACCCTCTGGCTCAGCACCGGCTTGTACCAGCTCAGCGTCGGCCAGTTCGTAATGATCCTGGTCGGCCTGGTGCTGCTGTTCCTGGCGATCCGCAAGAACTTCGAACCGCTGCTGCTGATTCCCATCGGCTTCGGCGGCATTCTCGCCAATATTCCGGTGGCCGGTTTGGCGGAACCCGGCGGGCTGCTTTACCTGATCTATGAAGCGGGCCTCACCACCGGGGTGTTCCCGCTGCTTATTTTCATGGGCGTAGGGGCGATGACCGACTTCGGCCCCTTGCTGGCCAACCCGCGCACCCTGTTGCTGGGCGCCGCCGCTCAGTTCGGCATCTTCGTGGCCCTGTTGGGGGCGTTGTCGCTGAACTATCTGGGGCTGGATTTCTCCCTCGCCGACGCCGCCAGCATCGGCATTATCGGCGGCGCCGACGGTCCCACCAGTATTTACGTTGCCAGCCGGCTGTCGCCGGAATTGCTCGGCGCCGTGGCGGTGGCGGCGTACTCCTACATGGCTCTGGTGCCCTTGATACAGCCGCCGGTGATCCGTCTGCTGACCACCGAAAAACAGCGTCGGATCAAAATGGAACAACTGCGGCCGGTGGGCCGCCTGGAAAAGATCCTGTTCCCGATTTTGCTGCTGGTACTGGTGGCGCTGTTGCTACCGGACGCGGCGCCGCTGCTGGGCATGTTCTGTTTCGGCAACCTGATGAAGGAATCCGGTGTGGTCAATCGTCTGGTGGACACCACCACCAACGCGCTGATCAACACCCTGACCATCCTGCTCGGTCTGGCGGTGGGCGCCAAACTGGGCGCCGAAGAGTTTCTGGTGCCGGAGACCCTGGGGATTCTGGTGCTGGGCCTGGCGGCGTTCGTGATCGGTACCGGCAGCGGCGTACTGATGGCGCAGGTCATGAACCGCTTCAGCAAGGTCCCGATCAATCCGATTATCGGCGCCGCCGGTGTGTCGGCGGTGCCAATGGCGGCCCGGGTCGCCAATCGGGTGGGCCTGGAAGCCAACCCGCAAAATCATTTGCTGATGCACGCCATGGGGCCTAATGTGGCCGGCGTTATCGGCTCCGCCGTCGCCGCCGGGGTCTTGCTCAATCTGGCTGGATAAATCGGATATGAACGCCCACTGGCTCGAACGTCTCAACGCGGTCCTGTTCCGTTTGCGCCATGTCTGGGCGCTGGGCAGTTTCAGCCTGGGCCTGGCCAGCTATTTTCTGGTCGAGCGCCAACCCTGGCTGGCGGCGGTGCTCACCGCCATCCTGGTGGTCACCTGGCTGGTGTTGATCACCGAGAACCTGTGGTTGCGCCGTTTCCGTGGCACGCCCATGGAGCAGGTCGCCCAAGGCGCTTTGAAGCTGATGCTGCAGGGTGTTCACCAGGAAGCCTTCTTCTTCAGTCTGCCGTTCGTGGTGCTGCAATGGTCCGGCGGCGCGGAATATTTCCTGTTCACCGGTCTGGTGGTCGCCGGGGCCCTGGTGAGTATCCTTGATCCGCTTTACTTTCGGCTCGCCGATCGCCGCGGCTGGTTTTTCGGCTTCCACGCCTGGGCCCTGTTCGTGGCGCTGCTGGTGCTGTTGCCGCTGATTTTCAAATGGCCCACCAACCAGGCTCTGGACGGCGCCGCCCTGTTGACCGCGCTGTTCGCGCTGCCCAGCTTCTGGCGGGTGGGCGGCCCGCGCCGCGCGTGGCGCTGGGCCGTGCTGGTGGTGGTTTCCGCTTCGATTGTGTCGGTGCCCTGGTGGGGCGCGCGGCTGGTACCGCCGCTAAGCCTGTCCCTGGAGCACCGGGCGGTGTCGCTGAGCTTCAACCGCGAGCGCCGCCAGCCGCTGGTCACCGGTGACACTTTCCGCCTGGGCGAGCTGGACGAAGGCCTGTATGCCTACACCGCGATCCGCGCCCCCCTGGGCTTGGGGCAGCCGATCTACCATTACTGGTTCCACGGCCGAGAGCTGGTGGACAAGGTGCCTCTGAGCGTCACCGGCGGCCGCGAAGAGGGCTACCGCACCTGGTCGCACAAACTGCATTTTCCGGACAACGCCAGCGGCCGTTGGCGCGTGGAAGTGCGCACCGCCAAGGAACAGATCATCGGCGTGCTCCGTTTCAACATAGTGGACGGCGCCGGCGGCTGACACCGTCTTGACGGCGCCCTGGCCCCGGCGCACCCTTGGCGCCGTTTTTCATGCTTACCTTCATCGTCGAGCCGACCCATGTGGCAGACCCTGCAAGCGGCGCTTACGCCTTACATCCTGTCCCCGCTCACGGTACTGCTGTGCCTGCTGGCCGCCGGCGGCTGGGTGCTGGGCGCCCGCCGTCTGGCCCGGCAAGGGCGCGCGCCCTCGGTGTGGCGCACGCTGTCGTTCTTCACCGGCCTGTTACTGTGCTACGCGGTAATCCACACCCAGTTTGATTACTACGCCCGCTATATGTTTTTCATGCACCGCATCCAGCATTTGGTGCTGCATCATCTGGGCGCCTTCCTGATCGCCCTGGCCAATCCTTTGCCGGTGCTGGCGGCGGTGGCCGGCGGCCGCCGTTTTCCGAGGCTGGCGCGGGTGTTCGCGCCGCTGCGGCGGGTGCTGTTCGACCCGGTGGTGGCCACGGTGCTGTTCGTCGGGCTGATTTTCTTCTGGCTGTGGCCGTCGGTGCATTTCGAGGCCATGCTCAGCTTGCGGCTGTACGAAGTGATGAACTGGTCGATGCTGATCGACGGGGTGATCTTCTGGCTGGTGATCCTGGACCCCAGGGACCCGCGCCAGGCGCGCACCTCCGGCTTCGGCGTGCGCTTCCTGATGCTGATGGCGGCGCTGTTTCCGCAAATCCTGCTGGGCGCCTATATCACTTTCTCGGAGCCGGGCCTTTATGATATCTACGCCATCTGCGGCCGCGCCTGGCCGCTCAATCCGGCCACCGACCAGGTGCTGGGCGGCGTCCTCACCTGGATTCCACCGGCCATGATGACCATCCTCGGCGCGCTGGTGGTTTTGCGATATTACTTACGCCATGAAGAGCAACGTCATGAAGAGCAAGGAGACTGATATGCGCCTCACCGGTTTGCTGGTCGCGGTATGCACGGTCCTGCTGGTGGGCTGCGGCGAATCCCGCGTGGATTTCCACGGCAAGGACATCACCGGCGTAATGGAGGACCTGAGTTTCACTCTCACCAGCGAAAACGGAAACACCGTCAGCGAAGAGATCGTCGAGGACAAGGCGGTGGTGCTGTTCTTCGGCTACACCCATTGCCCGGATTTCTGCCCCATGACGCTGACCCTTCTTGCCCAGGCCATGAACACACTGTCCGAGCAGGAACGCGAACAATTGCGGGTCTTGTTCGTCAGCGTCGACCCGGAACGGGACACGCCGGCCCTGCTCAAGGAATACACCGCGTACTTCGGCCCCGAAGTGATCGGCCTAACCGGCGACAAGGACCAGCTCGACGACATCACCAAGCGCTACCGCACCGCCTACGGCTACGGCGATAAGGACGAGGACGGCAATTACGAAGTGTCCCACGGCCTGGCCATGTACGGCTTCGACAAGAGTGGCAAAGTCCGCCTGCTAATGCGCAACGACCAGCCCGTCGAACAAGTCGCCGACGATCTTAAAGCCCTGACCGACCTGTAACGGTGTTTCTCTCCAGCCGGGGTCGCGGGTCTGTGTTCTGCCCTTCCGGGAACGCCGTGAATACGTCCCTGTAGGCTCCCTGTCGAACGTCCTGTTCTCCAGGGTCCCGGAAGGGCAGAACACAGACACGCTCGCTGGGTAGATTCCACCGCCCCGGGTTATCGCTAGCCACGTAGGTCGGGTTAGCGAAGCGTAACCCGACACCAATGGTGGGTGCGGTACTCAACGATTGTCGGGTTACGGCTTTCAGCCTAACCCGACCTACGACTCTGGACAGGGGCACCGAGACCGAACCGGACTACGAAGCAACCAAAGGCTCCGCTCAGGCGCTCTTTCGGAGCGCCTTGGCGGCTTCCACCATGTTGGCGAGGGCGCCTTCGGTCTCTTCCCATTTGCGGGTCTTCAGGCCGCAGTCCGGGTTCACCCAAAGGCGTTCCTTGGGCAGCCGCTGGGCGGCTTTTTCCATCAGCGCCACCATCCAGTCCACCTGCGGCTCGTTGGGCGAGTGAATGTCATACACCCCCGGGCCGATATCGTTGGGGTACTGGAAGTTCTCGAACGCCTCCAGCAGCTCCATGTTCGAGCGCGACGTTTCGATGGTGATCACGTCCGCGTCCATGGCGGCGATCGCCTCGATGATGTCGTTGAACTCGGAATAGCACATGTGGGTGTGGATCTGGGTTTCGTCGGCCACGCCCACGGTGGCCAGGCGGAAGCAGTCCACCGCCCAGTCCAGGTACGCCTGCCAGTCGTCGCGGCGCAGCGGCAGGCCTTCGCGGAAGGCCGGCTCGTCGATCTGGATCACGCCGATGCCGGCGTTTTCCAGATCCTGGACCTCGTCGCGCAGGGCCAGCGCGATCTGCCGGCAGGTGGTGTCGCGGGGCTGGTCGTCGCGCACGAAAGACCACTGCAGAATGGTCACCGGGCCGGTGAGCATGCCTTTCACCGGTTTGTCGGTGAGCGACTGGGCGAAGCGGGTCCAGTCCACGGTCATCGCCTTGGGCCGGCTCACGTCGCCGAAGATCACCGGCGGTTTCACGCAGCGCGAGCCGTAGCTCTGTACCCAGCCGAATCGGGTGAAGGCGAAGCCTTCCAGCAGTTCGCCGAAGTATTCCACCATGTCGTTACGTTCCGCTTCGCCGTGCACCAGCACGTCCAGGTCCACCTGTTCCTGGTAGCGCACCGCGCGGGTGATTTCCTGCTTCATCATCTCGGTGTAGCCGGCGTCATCCAACTTGCCCGCTTTCCAGTCGCGCCGCGCGGCGCGGATTTCCTTGGTCTGCGGGAAGGAGCCGATGGTGGTGGTGGGGTAGGCGGGCAGTTTCAGCGCCGCCTGCTGTTTGCCGATGCGCGCCGCGAACGGGCTCAGCCGGTCGCGGGACACCTGGCCGGAGGCCGCCATGCGCTCGCCCACCGCCGGGTCGTGGATGCGCCGGGACTGGCCGCGCGCGGCCACCGCCTGGCGCTGCGCCCGCAGGGCCGGTTGCACGCTGTCCTCGCCATCCAGGGCGCCGCCCAGCACCGCCAGCTCGTCGAGCTTCTGCTTGGCGAAGCTAAGCCAGCTTTTCAGTTCGTCGTCGAGGCGGTCTTCCTGGTCCAGATCCACCGGGCTGTGCAGCAGCGAGCAGGAGGGCGCCAGCCACAGCCGTCCGCCCAGTTGCGCTTTCAGCGGGGTCAGGGTATCGAGCAGGGCGTCCAGGTCGGCGCGCCAGATGTTGCGGCCGTTGATCACGCCCAGCGACAGCACCTTGTCGCCCAGGCGGGGCAGCACCTGGTCGAGCGGGTCGGCGCCGCGCACCCGGTCCAGGTGCAGGCCGGCCACCGGCAGTTGCAGCGCGGTGAACAGGTTGTCGCGCAGGCCTTCGAAATAGGTCGCCAGCAGCAGCTTCACCGAGGCGGCGCCGGCGAGCTGGTCGTAGACCCGCAGATAGGCCCGCTGCCAGGCGTCGGGCAGGTCCAGGCAAAGGATCGGCTCGTCGATCTGCACCCAGGCGACACCCTGGTCGGCGAAGCGTTGCAGTATTGCCCGGTACACCGGAATCAGTCGCTCCAGCAACGCCAGCTTGGCGCTGTCGGCGGCGCCGTCGAACGCCGCGCCCTTGGACAGGTACAGGTAGGTGAGCGGGCCGGGGATCACTGGCTTGGCGTTCAGGTTGAGCGCTTTCGCCTCATCGACCTGGTCGAACAGCGTCTCGCGGGCGATGCGGAAGTCCTGGTCCGCTTCCAGCTCCGGCACGATGTAGTGGTAGTTGGTATCGAACCACTTGGTCATCTCGCAGGCCGCCGCCGGCTCGCCGCTGGGGGCGCGGCCACGGGCCATGCGGAACAGGGTGTCCAGGGACACCGGCTGATCAGCGGGCTGATTGAAGCGGGGCGGCACCACGCCCAGCAGGCAGGAGAATTCCAGAATCTGGTCATACCAGGCGAAGTCGCCCACCGGCACCGCGTCCAGGCCGGCCTCCGCCTGCAGCATCCAGTGACGCTCGCGCAGGCTGCGGCCCACATGTTCCAGCTCGCTTTGTTGCAGGGTGCCGGCCCAGTAGGCCTCCACCGCCTGTTTCAGTTCGCGGCGGGCGCCGATACGGGGAAAGCCGAGGTTATGCAGGGTGGTCATGATGAATCCTTTGTCACGCGAAGAGAGGAGGGTCGATTGCCGGCTATTGTGGGCCACCCCCAAGTTGAGACAAAATCAAATATCTAATCGTTACTATGAGTAATGCTCATGTCGTCCGTGCTTGAATTGCGCCATCTGGCCACCCTGCAGGCCATCGACGAGGCCGGCAGCCTGGTGGAGGCCGCCGAGCGGCTGCATGTCACCCAGTCGGCGCTGTCCCACCAACTCAAGGATCTCGAGCATCGGCTGGGGGTAGCGCTGATCGTGCGGCGCACCCGGCCGATCCGCTTCACCACCGCCGGCGGCCGGGTGCTGGCCCTGGCCCGTCAGGTGTTGCCGCAGGTGAAACGCACCGAGACCGAGTTGCGGCGGCTGGCCGACGGCCAGAGCGGGCGGCTGCACATCGCCATCGAGTGTCATTCCTGTTTTCAGTGGCTGATGCCGGCGTTGGACCTGTTTCGCGAGGCCTGGCCGGAAGTGGAATTGGATCTGTCCGCCGCGTTCAGCTTTACGCCCCAGGCGGCGCTGGTGCGTGGCGATCTGGACATGGTGATCACTTCCGACCCGGTGGATAACGACGCGGTGCGCTACCTGCCGCTGTTCCGCTATGAGCTGGTGCTGGCGGTGGCGCGGCAATCACCGCTGGCCGCCGGGCGCGCGGTGGCGCCGCAAGCGCTGGCGGAGGCCACCCTGATCACCTATCCGGTGGAGCACGAGCGGTTGGATGTGTTCACCGCCTTTCTCGACCCGGCCGGGGTGGCGCCGGCGGCGCTGCGCACCGCCGAGCTGACGCCGATGATGGTGCAACTGGTGGCGGCCGGGCGCGGCGTGGCGGCGCTGCCCAACTGGGCGCTCACCGAGTATCTGGATCTGGATCTGGTGCGCGCGGCGCGGCTCGGCGAAGGCGAGGGCGTGTGGCGCACACTGTACGCGGCGGTGCGCGACGGCGACGAGCGGGTGCCGTTTATTCAGGAGTTCATGGACACCGCCCGCGCCCACTGTTTCGGCAACCTCAGTGGTATCCGCCGCGCCGGCGGTTAGACGGGGCCGCGCGGGGCCAGGGTGGTGACCCAATAGCGGTAGCGGGTTTGTGTCTGACGTTGATAGCGCGCGCACACGCGCTGCGCCTGGCTATTGGAGTGGAAACGGCACATCAACAGGATTCGCCCGTTGTCGTCCCGCCGCCATAGGACGTACTGGGTGTTACCACTGGCCATAGGGGGTGCGGCTCAACGCGCTGTTGTAGTACCTGGGGTCGCCGGTGACTTCCTCGCCGAGCCAAGGCGGGCGCTCGAACGGCTGGCCCTCGCTGTCCAGTTCCACTTCGGCGACCACCAGGCCCTGGTTATCGCCGTGGAACACGTCCACTTCCCAGATATGCTCGCCCACGGGAATCCGGTAGCGGGTTTTGTCGATCACGCCTTCGGGGCACATTTCGTCCAGCATGGCGTGGGCGTCGGCGCGCGGGATCGGGTATTCGAACTCACTGCGGCTGGCGCCGTGGGTCCGGCCCTTGATGGTCAGCCAGGCGTTATCACCCTGCACACGCAGGCGCACGGTGGCGCGCGGGTCGTGGCTTAAATAGCCCTGGGTCAGACGCTCACCGTGTTGATGCGCCAGAAAGTCGACGCCGGTGGTGCGGAATTTTCTCTCGATTTCCACGGCCATGGTCGGGCTCCTTGCGGGTCGCGAGTCGGTCAGTGGGTGTTGTCGCTCTCGTCGTCCGGCACCAGATCCCGGTTGCGTTGCAACTCTTGCACCGGGAAACCCTTCTCTTCGGCGACACCGACCAGGGCCTGGTACTGGTCTTCCGGCAGGCGCGGTTGGCGGGCCAGTATCCAAAGATACTCGCGGCCCGGCTCGCCGATCACCACGGTGCGGTAATCCTTATCCAGGGCGAGCACCCAATAATTCCCTTCGGCGACCTTCGGCAGCAAACGGGAGAACCAATTGTCGAAGCGGACTTTCAACTTGGCGTTATTGGAGCCGGGCACCACCCGGGCCTCGCCTTGCACCACGCTCGGCTCGTCACCCTCGCGCTGGCAGCGGTTGACCACCTTGACCGATCCGTCGTCGTTGAGGCTGTAAGTAGCGGTGGAGTTGTAGCAGCCGCGCTGGAACCATTGCGGCAGGCGGGCGATTTCATGCCAGGTGCCGGCATAGCGTTGCAGGTCCACCCGGTCCACCGTGGCGAGAGGGCGATCGTCGCCGCCACAGGCGACCAGCAGCAGGGGCAGGGCGATCACCACCAGACATTTTGAAACCGGGGATCGGCGAGCGAGAGTCTTGATCTGGAGAGTCATAGTCGGAATCCATTCGACGCTAGTCGCCCAGTCTAGCTTAAAATGCGCCGCTGTTGCGGGACCGTTCACCACTGGCGCGCCCGCGTTCGTCGGCAAGCCCAGGCATGCTATACTCCGCGGCCGATTCAGGGGGCACAAGCGACCATGGACGCACCACGTCTGACAGTGCGGCAACTCGGCTGCGAGCGCGACCACCGGATGCTGTTCCAGCATCTGGATTTTTCCGCGCGCAACGGCGAGATCTGGCAGGTCACCGGTGCCAACGGCGCCGGCAAAACCACGCTGTTGCGTATCCTGGTGGGCTTGCACGGTTTCTACGACGGCCGGGTCGAGTGGGCCGCGCCCTTATCGCCGGCGCTGCTTTACCTGGGCCATCAGCCCGGCGTGCGTGAGGAACTCACCGCCCGCGAAAACCTCGAATACAGCCGTGCCCTGAGCGGTCAGACCGGTGACCTGGACGCCGCCCTCGCGGCCGTCGACCTGTACGGTTTCGAGGACGTGCCGGCGGGCCGTTTGTCCGCCGGTCAGCAGCGCCGCATCGCGCTGGCGCGCCTGTGGCTGGACGGCAAGGCCGTGTGGATTCTGGATGAGCCGTTCACCGCCATCGACCAGCAGGGCGTGGCGGCCCTGGACCAGCGTTTGCGCGAGGCGGCGGCCCAGGGCGTGCTGGTGATCTACACCTCCCATCACCGGGTCGGCGACGGGGTGCACCGCCTGCACCTGGGCCAGAACACGGAGGTGACAGCTTGAGCGCGCCGACGCTGACCACCGTGTGGACCGCGTCGCTGCACCGGGAGCTGACCCTGATCTGGCGCTCGCCGGCGGACATCGTGCAACCGTTGTTCTTCTTCGTGGTGGTGGTGACCTTGTTTCCGCTGGCGCTGTCGCCGAAACCGGCGCTGCTGGCGCTGGTGGCGCCCGGCGCGGTGTGGGTGGCGGCGCTGCTGGCGGTGATGCTGTCCCTGGACGGTCTGTTCCGCCGCGACCAGGAAAGCGGCGCCCTGGACCTGCTGCTCACCGCGCCGGGGGTCAGCGTGGTGCCGGTGACGGCCAAATTGCTCGCCCACTGGCTGCTGACCGGCCTGCCGCTGGCGCTGATCGCGCCGCTGCTGGGCTACATGCTGCAACTGCCGGTGGCGGTGCTGGATACCCTGATGGTCAGTGTGTTGCTGGGGACACCCACGCTCACCGTGGTGGGGGCCATAGGCGCGGCGCTCACGGTGGGCTTGAACCGCGGTGGTATTCTGCTGGCGGTGCTGGTGTTGCCGCTCTATGTGCCGGTGCTGGTGTTCGGCGCCGGCGTGGTGCGCACCGCCCTGGACGGCCTGCCCACCGGCGGCCTGCTGGCGGTGCTGGGGGCGATTCTGGCGTTGGCGGTGAGCCTCGGTCCGGTGGCCGTGGCGTTGGGCCTGCGCATCAGCGCCGGCGATTAGCGCCCTTCGGGCGCGATACAGGGTGCAGGATACAGGATGAAAGAAACGGCGCCCCTGTATCCTGCATCCTGAATCCTGTATCGAACGAAGTGATGGCGATTATGTGGAAGACGTTAAAACGCTGGTACCACCAACTGGGCTCGCCCCGGTACTTCTACCGCTTCTGCGAAGCGGTGCTGCCGTGGCTGGTGCCGGTCGCCCTCGCGGTGCTGGCGGTGGGGCTGGTATGGGGGCTGTTGTACGCCCCGGTGGAGCGCTACCAGGGTAACAGTTACCGCATCATCTACATTCACGTGCCGGCTTCCAGCGGCGCCCTGATGGGCTACATCGCCATGGGCGTGGCGGGCCTGGTGGCGTTGGTCTGGCGCATGAAAATGGCCGAGGTGATGCTCAAGGCGCTGGCGCCGTTCGGCGCCGCGCTGGCGGCGGTGTCGCTGCTCACCGGGGCACTCTGGGGCAAGCCCACCTGGGGCACCTACTGGCAGTGGGACGCGCGCATGACCTCAATGCTGATCCTGCTGTTCCTGTACCTGGGCATCATGGCGTTGCAGAACGCCATCCGTGACCCGCGCCAGGCGGCCCGGGCGGCCGCCCTGCTGGCGGTGGTGGGCGTGATCAACGTGGTGATCGTCAAATACTCGGTGGAGTGGCTCAACACGCTGCACCAGGGCGCCACCCTCAAGGTGGTGGGGGAATCGTCCATCGACCCCTCCATGAAATGGCCGTTGCTGATCAGCATGGCCGGGCTCTGGTTGCTGTACGCCGCCAATGTTTTGATACGCGCCCGCACCGAGGTGCTTAACCGCGAACGACGCAGCGGCTGGGTGCGCCGGCTGGTCCGTGACGGGGAGGCGTAATCATGTTCGACCCCTATTTCGACAGTGTCGCCGCCTTCATCGCCATGGGCGATCACGGCTTTTTCGTATGGAGCGCCTACGGACTCAGCGCGCTCTTGATTGCCGCCAACATGTTGCTGGCGGTTCGACGGCAGGGACGGGTACGGGCAGAGATCGCGCGCCAGGCGCGCCGCGACGCCGTCAAGGTGTCGCCCAAGAGTGTGGAGACTAACCAATGAATCCGGTTCGCAAACAACGTCTATTGGTGGTGCTGGCGGTGCTCGCGGGCCTGGCGGTGGCGGTGGGGCTGACGGTCTACGCCCTGCGCCAGAACATCAATTTGTTCTATAGCCCGCAGCAAATCGTTAACGGCGAGGCGCCGGTGGGTGCCAAAATGCGGGTCGGCGGTCTGGTCGAGCACGGCTCGGTGCGACGGGATCCGGACACCCTGAAGGTGGTCTTCACGGTCACCGATGGAAAGGGTAGCTTTGACATCCACTACCAGGGCATTCTTCCCGACCTGTTCCGCGAAGGCCAGGGCGTGGTCGCTAACGGCACGCTGGTCAGCCGCGACCGTTTTGAAGCCGATGAGGTCCTGGCCAAACACGATGAGACCTACATGCCGCCGGAGGTACAGGATGCACTCGAAGAAGCCGGACACCCGAGCAGTAAGGCCGACGCGAACGCCAAGGAAGACGCCGGTTATCCACAGGGCTATTACGACTAGCCCGTCGCCCGACGACAGCGCCGGTGTGACCTGCCGAGTAAGCCGTCCATGAGCCAAGTGATCATCCTGGTCGACGACCCGGCGGACTGGGCCGCTTATTACCCCACCCGCCACCTGTTGTCGGCGCGAGACTATCTGCAGGCCGCTCAACCGGTGTGCACCGACAAGAAAGTGCAGGTGATCAACCTGTGCCGCAGCTACAAGTATTTGTCGCCGGGCTACTATTGCTCGTTGTTGGCGGAAGCACGCGGCCAGCGTGTGTTGCCGTCGGTGCGCACGGTCAACGACCTCAGCCGCAAAGCGCTGTACGGGCTGCATTTCGAGCGCTTCGAAGCGGCCCTCGACCGTGCGTTTAAAAAGATCGCCATGAAAAAGCAGGGCGGCGACGCCACCCGCGTCACCCTGACGCTCCATTTCGGTCACACCGAACAGGAGGGGTTGACCGATCTGGGCCGCCAGATTTTCGATCAGATGCCCTGTCCGATTCTGCGTGTTTCGTTCCGTCGTCGCGAAGAGTGGACCCTGGAGTCGATCCGGCCGGTCAGCCTGAAACAGCTCAAGGGCCACGAGGAAGACGCCTTCGCCCGTGCCCTGGAACAGTTCAACGCGCGGGTATGGCGCAACCCCCGCCGCCGGCGCGGCGACCGCTATGACCTGGCCATGCTGGTGGACGAAAAAGAAGCCATGCCGCCCAGCAACCGCGCCGCCCTGAAACGCTTCATCAAAGCCGGCCGGCAACTGGGCATCAAGGTGGACCCGATAGGGCGTGACGCCTACACCCGGCTGGGCGAGTACGACGGCCTGTTTATCCGCGAAACCACCGGCATTGATCACCACACCTACCAGTTTGCCCGCAAGGCGGAACAGGAAGGCATGGTGGTGATCGACGACCCCGGTTCGATCCTGCGCTGCACCAACAAGATCTACCTGGCCGAGCTGATGCAATCCAACGGCGTGCCGGTGCCGCCCACCGCCTTCGTGTTCGACGACTCCGAAGCCCAGGCGGACACCCTGATCGCCGAGCTGGGGCTGCCGATGGTGCTGAAAATCCCCGACGGCAGCTTTTCGCGGGGCATCAGCAAGGTGAAGGACAAGGCCGAGCTGCGCGCCGAACTGAGCGGCTACCTGAAGCAGTCCGCGGTGGTGCTGGCCCAGGCGTTTATGTACACCGACTACGACTGGCGTATCGGCGTGCTCAACAACCGGCCGCTGTTCGCCTGCCAGTACTTCATGAGCAAGGGGCACTGGCAGATCTACCACCACAAGGACAGCGGCAAGACCAGCTCCGGCCGTTTCGCCACCCTGCCGGTACGCGACGTGCCCGCCAAGGTGCTGCGCATGGCGCTCAAGGCGGCGCGCCTGATGGGCAACGGACTCTACGGCGTGGACCTGAAACAGTCCGGCGATGAGGTGGTGGTGATCGAAGTGAACGATAACCCCAACGTGGACGCCGGCGTCGAGGACCTGTGGCTGGGCGAGGATTTGTACCGGCAGATCATGCTGGAATTCCTGCGCCGCATGGACGCGCGCCGGCTGGGGCTGCCGCTCTGATGATTGATTGGATGCGCAAGAATCTGCTGCGCCGGGAAGCGCGTCGCTGGCTCGACGAGGGCCTGATCGAGCCGTTCCAGGCGGAGCGCATCCTCAGCCGCTACGGCACCTCCCTGGACGCCGCCGGCCCCTCGGCACTGGGATTGCTCACCGGCCTGGCCGGCCTGTTCGCCGGGCTTGCCCTGCTGCTGCTCGTCTCCGCCAACTGGGAACAATTGCCGCGCCTGGCCCGTTACGCCGGTCTGGTCACACTGACCGCCGTGCTCAACGGCTGGGGCGTGTGGCGCCTGGCCCGCACCGGCACCGGCGACGGCCTGTTGTTCCTGGGCGGTTTCGCCTACGGCGCCTCGATCATGCTGGTCGGCCAGATGTACCACCTCGGTGAGCATTTCCCCAACGGCTTGCTGCTGTGGGCCCTGGGCCTGGCACCCCTGACCCTGCTCAGCGGCGGCCGCTTGCTGGCGCTGCTGGGCTTGGCGGTGGCGGTGGCGTGGATGCTGATCGAGTACCCATTCGCCGCGCCCTGGCTGATGCCGTTGTTCCTGGCGGTGGCGTTCTGGGTGGCCTGGCGGCGCCGGTTCGCCGGCCTTACCCTGGCGGCGCTGGCCGCCACCGCCGTGTGGCTCAACCTGATGCTTGCCTGGGTCTACGCCACCGACTTCGGCCCCCAGGGCCAGGAAGGCATGATCAGCTTCAATTTCGGCCTGCTGGTGCTGGCCGGCGCGCTCGCCGCCCGCCCGGGCTGGTGGAACGCCGGCGTCGGCAACTGGATACCGCGCCTCACGGTGCTGGCGATTCTGCCGTTCACCTTCGTGGACGGCTGGGCGCACTACCTGGCCTACGCCTGGACCTGGCTCGATCCGGGCCTGTGGGCGGCGCTGGTGGCGTTGCTGGCGGCCGCCCTGCTGGGGCGGCCCCTGGTGGCCGTGGCGGTGGCCGCGCTGTTGATCACGGTGCACACCGGCGGCGTGCCCGATCAGGCCCTGGTGTGGGCGGTGGCGGCCAACCTGGTGCTGCTGCTACTGGCGATGCACTGGATGCGGCGCGGCCTGGCGGAAGGCGAGGGCGGCCTCTACTTCACCGGCCTGATCACCATTCTCACCCTGGCGCTGCTGCGCTACCTGGACCTGATCGGCGGCTATCTGGGCGCCGCCGGCCTGTTCCTGGTGATGGCGGCCCTGTTGTTCGTCGCCGGCCGCCACTGGCGGCGCCGGGAGGTGACCCCATGAGCCGCCGTTGGCTGGCCGGTCTGGTGGCGGCGGTGCTATTGCAACTGGCGGTGCTGGGCGGCCTGTTCGTGTACAGCCAGTACCCGCTGTGGGTGGGCACCGAGGTGCGCCTGGCCACCGTGCCGGTGGACCCGCGCGACCTGTTCCGCGGGCAATACGTGCGCTTGAACTACGCGCTGTCCCGCCAGCCGCTGCCGGAGATGGAGCTGCCCCGCGCCGGTGATCCGGTGTACGTGCTGCTGCAACGGGACGGGGCCCTGTGGCGTGCGGCCGGCGTGCGTCTGCGTGAACCGGAAGGCGAACCGCTGTACCTGCGTGGCACCATTGCCCGCGTCAGCGGCGGTGAGCTGCATATCCGTTACGGCATCGAGGCCTGGTTCGCCGCGCCGGAGGAAGCCCTGCGGTTGGAACGGGAACTGGCCGACGGCGGCGTGGCCCGGGTGCGTATCGCACCGGGCGGCCGTGCCGCGCTGGTGGCCGTGGAGGCCGCTAGCGAAGGGGCGGCGCCCTAGCCGGGCGCCGTGGGCTTGAATCAGCCCAACATCTTGCTGATGAAGCCGCTTTCTTTTTCGATGGTTTTGGCGAACGGGGCCAGGGCGTGCATGCGATCGGTGTGCGCCGCCAGGTTGGGGTAACGGCCGGCGTCCACGCTTTCGCCACCGTGGTGGAAATTCACCAGCTGGCTGGCCACCGCGATGTCCGCCACGGTCAGGTTGTCGCCGACCAGATATTCGCGGCCTTCCAGTTCCTGCTCCAGATACGCCAGTAGCGGCGGAAGGCGGCTCTCCAGCGCCTTGGCGATGGCCTCCTCGTCGCAGTCCTGGCCCATCAGGCGTTTCACCACCCGGTTGCGGAACACCGTGAAGGTGCAATGCGGCGCCAGTTCGTAGTCCGCGTATTTTTCGAACCACAGGGTGCGCGCGTACTCGTAGGGGGCGCTGGGGTAGACCGCCGGTTCCGGGTGCGTTTTTTCCAGGTAGGCGCAAATCACCGCTGAATCGGCCAGACAATGACCGTCCACTTCCAGCGCCGGGATCCGCTGCAGCGGGCTGATTTTTTCGTAGCCGCCGGGTTTGTTGTTGGGGTCCACGTGCACCGCTTCGTAGTCCAGCCCTTTCAGGGCCAGCACCATGCGGGTCTTGCGGACGAAGGGCGACATTACCGCGCCGTACAGTTTCATGGGCATGCGTTTTCTCTCCCGGTTGGTTTTTTTAGCAGGCGTTTTTCTCAGGCACCTAGGGATAAAGCAGAGTGGGGGGCGGGTCAATGACCGCTTCCGGCAAATTTTTCCTTGACGATCGGGGCGCCGATTTCTATCCTACGCGCCGCTTGAGAGCACCGGGTCCCCTTCGTCTAGTGGCCCAGGACACCGCCCTTTCACGGCGGTAACAGGGGTTCGACTCCCCTAGGGGACGCCACTCTTAACAAGTGGCACTTAGACGGAATACACATCGAAGTGTCCGACCTGATCAAGTCGAACCATCATTGATGGGGTTTGACCAGGAGCCGGCTGGAAGCCGGCGACGCGGAATGTCTTCGCAACGCGAAGACAGCCCCGAAGGGGTGAGCCGCGAAGCGGCGAATACTCCCCTAGGGGACGCCACTCTTTATAAGCGGGAATAGCTCAGCTGGTAGAGCACAACCTTGCCAAGGTTGGGGTCGCGAGTTCGAATCTCGTTTCCCGCTCCAATTTGTAGCAGGACCGGTTGCGAGGGTCGCGAGCTGGAACGCCAGCCCGATCGAATCTCGTTTCCCGCTCCAAATCAAAAGGGACCCAATCGGGTCCCTTTTTTGTGCCACTCAGAATTGCATCTCGAAGCGGGCGTTGAGGCCATGGTCGCGGCGGTCGCCGGCCAGCTGGCCGCCGTAGCTGACGCCCAGGGTGGCGCGCTCGGAGAGCTCCAGGTCCAGGCCGGCCTCGACCACCGCCGCGTTCTCGGCGATGGGCACGCCGTTGACGGTGAACGCCTCGCCGCCGGCGAACGTCTGGGTGACCTCCGATTCGGTGTCGCCGAAAGCGTGGCGCCAGCCCAGGGTACCGTGCAGCCGGGTCGGCACGCCGGCGATGCCCAGGCCGGTGGCGGCGCGCAGCCCGAGTGTGCTGAAGGTGGTGTCAGTGCTGTCACCGTCGTCGCGCAGGGCCGCCGCGCCGCCGTCTTCGTCGCTGCCGTCGCTGCTCAGGCGCACCCGGGCGAGGCCGACGAAGGGCTCCAGATCGACGGCGCCGGTGGCCACCCGGTAGCCGGCCTCGCCGAAAATCTGCACGGTATCGGCGCGGTTGTCGCCGCGCAGGGTTTCGTCGAAGTTGTTGAACGTCACCCGGCGGTCCGTTTCGATGTCGTGCCAGGTGTAGCCGACCCCGGCGGTGAGGCGCAGCGCGTCCCAGCGGCCGCCGCTGTAGAGCCCCAGGTGGTGGTCGTCGCTGCTGCCGGAGGCGTCGCGGTCGTCAATGTCCACGGAGGTGCGGCCGGTGCCGGCCAGCAGGCCGAGCCGCCAGTTTGGGTCGAGGGGCGCGTCGGCGCCTATGAACAGACCGCCGCTGGAATGATCCATCGACGCGGCACCGCCAGCGCGGTCGGTTTCCCCCCAGCTGCCGTAGGCCCGGCTCCACACCACGGTGCCGGCCGGGCGCTCATCGAAGGCGGCGCGCAGGCGCTCGCCGGCGGTATTGCGTAGGAAGCGGCTGTCTTCGATCAGGGCGCTGCGGGTGGACGCGTGGATTTCGCCGGCGAGCTGATCGAAGGCGCCGCGGATCAGGGCGTTGTCGTCAGGCAGGGCGAGCAGGGCACTGTAGACGGCGTTGCCCGGCCCCAGTTTTTCCGCGCTACCGGCCACTGCGCGCTGATTGTCGGTGACGGCCCGGTCGGTGAAGCTGGCGTAGGTGTCGCGGGCCAGTTGCAAGTAAACGTTGTTGGCGTCGTAGAACAGATCGGCGACCAGAAACGCATAGTCGGAGGTGACGCCGCCAAAGGCGCCGTTGAGGCCGCCGCCGGCACTGAGGATGGTATAGACCGTGGCGGGCCGGTAGTTGCCGTTGTTGCCGATGTGGGCCACCTCGGCGCCGTTAAGGTGGGCCTGGCCGGTGACCTGGACGCGATCACCGCTGGAACCGTCGGGGGCCACTTCCACCCGGTAGGTGGTGTCGCTGTCGAAGGTCAGGTCGCCGTCCACGGTGAGCGTGCCGATCGAGTTGCCCGGCGCCAGGGTGCTGCCGGCGCCCAGGGTGGTGGTGCCCACCGTGCCGGTGCCGCCGAGGCCGGCGCCGTTGTGGATGGTCAGCGGCGACGAGGCGGCCAGGCTGCCGTTCACGATCAGGGTGCCGGCCTCCACGGAGGTGGCGCCTTGATAGCTGTTGGCGCCGGACAGCACCAGGGTGCCGTTGCCGACCTTGGTGAGGGCGCCCG
>DASUNW010000063.1:0-66342 GCA_036276955.1 Alcanivorax sp.
TGAATACGCTCGAAGCCTTCCGCCACGATGGCTTCCACACCGGCCAGCGCCACGCCCTTGGCGGCCCAGTCGCGGGACGAGCCCTGGCCGTAGTCGGCGCCGGCGATAATGATCAGCGGCTGCTTGCGCTCCATGTAGGTTTCGATCGCTTCCCACATGCGCGTCACCTTGCCTTCCGGCTCCACCCGGGCCAGCGAGCCCTGCACCACGTTGCCGTCTTCGTCGCGCACCATTTCGTTGAACAGTTTCGGGTTGGCGAGCGTGGCCCGTTGAGCGGTGAGGTGGTCACCGCGATGGGTGGCGTAGGAGTTAAAGTCCTCCTCCGGCAGGCCCATCTTGTGCAGGTAAGCACCGGCGGCGCTGTCCAGCAGGATGGCGTTGGACGGCGACAGATGGTCGGTGGTGATGTTGTCCGGCAACACCGCCAGCGGCCGCATGCTCTTCAGCGCGCGGGCCTCCGCCATGGTGCCTTCCCAGTAAGGGGGGCGACGGATATAGGTGGATTGCGGGCGCCAGTCGTACAGCGGGCTGACCGCCTTCGCCGCGCCCTCTTTCTTCTCGAACATGGGGATATAAGTGCGACGGAACTGCTCCGGCTTGACGCTTTCCTTAACGATGGCGTCAATCTCGGCGTCGTCCGGCCAGATATCCTTCAGCATGATCGGCTTGCCGTCCGCGTCGTGGCCGAGCACGTCCTTTTCGATATCGAAGCGGATGGTGCCGGCGATGGCGTAGGCGACCACCAGCGGCGGCGAGGCCAGGAACGCCTGCTTGGCGTAGGGGTGGATGCGGCCGTCGAAGTTACGGTTGCCGGACAGAACGGCGGTGGCGTACAGATCCCGGTCGATCACTTCTTTCTGGATGTCCGGGTCCAGCGCGCCGCTCATGCCGTTGCAGGTGGTGCAGGCGAACGCCACCACGTCGAAGCCGAGCTGCTGCAGTTCCGGCAGCAGTTGCGCTTCTTCCAGGTACATCTTCACGGTCTTGGAACCCGGCGCCAGGGAGGACTTCACCCACGGCTTGCGGATCAGGCCCAGCTTGTTGGCGTTGCGGGCGATCAGACCGGCGGCGATCATGTTGCGCGGGTTGCTGGTGTTGGTGCAGGAAGTAATGGCGGCGATGATCACCGCGCCGTCGGGCATTTCGCCCTCTTTCTCTTCCCAGGCGCCGGCCACGCCGCGCGCCGCCAGGTCGGCGGCCGGCAGCAAGGCGTGCGGGTTGGAGGGGCCGGCCAGGTTCCGGCCCACCGAGGACAGGTCGAACGTCAGAACCCGTTCGTACTCCACGTCCTTGAGGGCGTCCGCCCACAGGCCGGTTTCCTTGGCGTATTTCTCCACCAGGGCCACCTGCTCGTCTTCGCGACCGGTCAGCTTCAGGTAATCCAGGGTGTTGTCGTCGATAAAGAACATGCCGGCGGTGGCGCCGTATTCCGGGGTCATATTGGCGATGGTGGCGCGGTCGCCCACGGACAGGCTGTCCGCGCCTTCGCCGAAGAATTCCAAGTAGGCGCCGACCACCCGTTCCTTGCGCAGGAACTCGGTGATCGCCAGCACCAGGTCGGTGCCGGTGATGCCCGGCTTAAGCTTGCCGGTCAGCTGCACGCCGACGATGTCAGGCAGGCGCATCATGGACGGGTTGCCGAGCATTACGTTTTCGGCTTCGAGGCCGCCCACACCGACGGAGATCACGCCCAGGGCGTCGACCATCGGCGTGTGGCTGTCGGTGCCCACGCAGGTATCCGGGTAGGCGACACCCCTCTCGTTTTCAGAGGAATGCACCTGCACCACCGGCGACATCTTCTCCAGGTTGATCTGGTGCATGATGCCGTTGCCGGGCGGGATCACGTCGACGTTGTCGAACGCGGTCTTGGTCCAGTTGATAAAGTGGAAGCGGTCTTCGTTGCGGCGGTCTTCCACCGCCCGGTTCTTCTCGAAGGCGTTCTCTTCAAAGCCCGGGTGTTCCACCGCCAGGGAGTGGTCGACGATCAACTGGGTGGGCACCACCGGGTTGATCTTGGACGGGTCCCCGCCCTGCTCGGCGATGGTGTCACGCAGGCCGGCCAGATCCACCAGCGCGGTCTGGCCGAGAATGTCGTGGCACACCACGCGCGCCGGATACCAGGGAAAGTCCAGATCCCGCTTACGCTCGATCAGCTGCTTCAGCGAAGCCGTCAGCGCCGCCGGCTCACACCGGCGCACCAGCTGCTCGGCGAGGATGCGGGAGGTGTACGGCAGCTTGTCATAGGCGCCGGGCTGGATCGCGTCCACCGCGGCTCGGGTATCGAAGTATTCCAGATCAGTGCCTGGGAGGCGTTTGCGGTATTCGGTGTTCATGCCTGGGAGTACCTGAGTAGAAAATGGGTAGTGCGGGGAAGACGCCGGACGTCCGCGGAAGGCGAAACGTCCGGTGGTCTCTTTTATCGCTCGGCGATCGGCGTGACCTTGCGCAGTTCCGGGCCGGTGTAATCTGCGCTGGGACGGATAATGCGATTGTCCGCGCGTTGTTCGAACACATGGGCGGCCCAGCCGGTCAGGCGGCTCATCACGAAGATCGGCGTGAACAGCTTGGTGGGGATGCCCATGAAGTGGTAGGCGGAAGCGTGGAAGAAGTCGGCGTTACAGAACAGCTTCTTCTCGCGCCACATCACTTCCTCGCAACGCACCGACACCGGGTAGAGTTTGGTATCGCCCACGTCCTGTGCCAGCTTCTCGGCCCAGTGTTTGATGATCGCGTTGCGCGGGTCGGACTCGGTGTAGATGGCGTGCCCGAAGCCCATGATTTTTTCTTTGCGCTCGAGCATGCCGAGCATGCCCTTCTCGGCGTCGTCGGCGTCGCTGAATTTCTCGATCATCGCCATCGCCGCTTCGTTGGCGCCGCCATGCAACGGGCCGCGCAGGCTACCGATGGCGCCGGTGACACAGCTGTGAATATCGCTGAGCGTGGAGGCGCAAACGCGGGCAGTGAAGGTGGAGGCGTTGAACTCGTGCTCCGCGTACAGAATCAGCGATACGTTCATCACCGTTTCGTGCAGCTCGTTGGGCTTCTCGCCGCGCAGCATGTGCAGGAAGTGGGCGCCGATGGAATCGTCGTCGGTTTCCGTCTCCACTTTCACGCCATCGTGGCTGAAGCGGTACCAGTAGCAGATGATGCTGGGGAACGCGGCCAGCATGCGGTCGGCCTGGTCGGCCTGCTGCTCGAAGCCGGTCTCGGTTTCCAGATTGCCGAGCATGGAACAACCGGTGCGCATCACGTCCATGGGATGGGCGTCCTTGGGTACCCGCTCGAGCACTTCCTTGAGCGCCTGGGGCAGTCCGCGCAGCCCTTTCAATTTGGTTTTGTAGGCGTCCAGCTCGCTCTGATTGGGCAATTCGCCCTTGAGGATCAGGTACGCCACCTCTTCGAACTGACAGTTCTCCGCCAGATCCTTCACGTCGTAACCGCGATAGGTCAGGCCGGAGCCGGATTTGCCCACCGTGGAGAGCGCGGTTTTGCCCGCTACCTGGCCACGCAGGCCGGCGCCGCCAACTTTCTTCTCTGCCATCGTCGTTGTCCTCTGCTCAAGAAGTGGAACGCTACCGACCCGGCGGTCTCTGAAAGCCGCCGGCGACCGGTAGCTGGTTTTTACTCGCCGCGTTGCTGGGCGAACAGGTCGTCAAGCTTGCGTTCGTAGTCGTGGTAGCCCAGGAAATCGTACAGTTCCATGCGTGTCTGCATGGTGTCCACCACGTTTTTCTGGGTGCCCTCTTCGCGAATCGCGCGGTACACGTTCAGCGCCGCCTGGTTCATGGCGCGGAACGCGGACAGGGGGTACAGGATCATGCTGGCGCCGGCGTCACTCAGCTCATCGCGGGTGAACAACGGCGTGGCGCCGAATTCGGTGATATTGGCCAGCAACGGCGCGCCACCGAGACCTTCGGCGAACGCCTTGTAGTCTTCCAGGGTGTGCACGGCTTCGGCGAAGATGCCGTCGGCGCCGGCTTCCAGGCAGGCCCGGGCACGGTCCACGGCGGCCTCCAGGCCTTCTTTCTGGAACGCATCGGTGCGCGCGATGATAAAGAAATCCTCGTCGGTGCGGGCGTCGGCGGCGGCCTTGATGCGGTCCACCATTTCCGCCTTGGAG
This sequence comes from Alcanivorax sp., assembly GCA_036276955.1. GTDB lineage: Bacteria > Pseudomonadota > Gammaproteobacteria > Pseudomonadales > Alcanivoracaceae > Alloalcanivorax. Next base: position 4,121 of record DASUNW010000063.1, read on the forward strand.
ACGATTTCCTTATTGGGGCGATGGCCGCAACGCTTCTGCGCCACCTGGTCTTCCAGATGCACGGCGCCGGCGCCGGCGCGGATCATTTCCTTCACGGTGCGGCCGATATTGAAGGCGCCGCCCCAGCCGGTGTCGATGTCCACCAGCAACGGCACCTCGGTGGCGGCGCTGATGCGGCGCACGTCCTCGAGCACGTCGTTCATGGTGGTCATGCCCAGGTCCGGCAGCCCATAGGAGGCATTGGCCACGCCGCCACCGGACAAATAGATGGCGCGGTAGCCGACCTGCTCCGCCATCATCGCGGTGTAGGCATTGATGGTGCCCATGATCTGAAGCGGCTGTTCCTCGGCCAGGGCGCGCCGGAAACGGGCGCCGGCACTGTTCGACTGGGTCATTGTGGACTCCTTTGCTGGGCCTGCTGTTCGATGTTTTCCCGTGCCCGACTGATGTGCCGGCGCATTAGCAACTCGGCCATTTCGGCGTCCCGCGCCTCGATGGCTTCGACAATGCGGCGATGCTCGTGCAGGGCTTTTTGCGGCCGGTTGGCCACGGTGCTGAATTGATAGCGGTACATGCGCACCAGGTGATAGAGCTCACCGATCAGCATGCGAATCAGGGTGTGGTTATGGCTGCCCTGGATGATCCGATAATGGAAATCCAGGTCGCCCTCGCGCTGAAAATAGGCGGTGTCGTGGCGCAGATCCTGCTGTTGCTCGTGCTGGCCGAGCAACTCGGCGAGGCCGGCCACTTCGTCGGCCGTCATCAGGCGGGCGGCGAGCCCGGCGGCCAGGCCTTCGAGGGCCTCGCGGACATGGTAGATTTCGATCAGGTCGTCGAAGCTTAGCGACGCCACCCGGGTGCCGACGTGGACTTCCCGCTCCAGCAACTTGCGCGATTCCAGGCGGCGAATGGCCTCGCGAAGCGGACCCCGGCTGACCCCGTAGCGGCCGGCCAGGTCGGTCTCGCTGACCTTGCTGCCCGGGGCGATCACGCCGCGCACGATATCGTCCTGGAGCCGGCTGAAAACACGGTCGGCCAGGGTGCGCGAGCTGTCTGCCAAGACTTCGTTCATGGGGGCGCTCATTCCGGTTGGCCGGTTCACCGTTCGGCGGCGGCCATTGTCGACAATTGTTCCAAGTGGCGGGCACTCTACCCGCACCCGCCGCACCTTTCAATGGTTATTGTCGACAATGGCGCCGGGCTCGCGGGCCGCCGCCACGGGCGCTACACTACGCGCTCCCCGCGGCCGGGCGCCCGCCCCGCCGCCATCGCTCAGAGAATTCAGGGTCGAAGCGTGCAACCTGTGCAAGTTGTGGTGACTCGAAACGGTGGGCTCCAGGCCCTGGGGCCACCGGCGCTGACGCTGCGCGCCGACAGCGCGGCGGACATCGAAGCCCTGCCCGCGCGCGTCGAGCAGGCCCTCGCCGAAGGCTGCCGGTTCGCCTGCGGTCTGTTGCCCTACGAGGCCGGGGCACTGCTGATGGGGCTGCCCGGCGCGCCGGAGCGCGCCGCCGTCACCGTCCATCTGTTCGATCACCCGCCCGGCCCCCTGCCGGAAGAGCACGCGCCCTTTCAACTGCGCCGGGAATTCGAAGCCCAGCAAAGCGCCGCCGAATACCTCCAGGCGCTGGCGCACATTCAGCACTACCTGCGCGCCGGCGACTGTTATCAGGTCAACTACGCCCAGCGCTTCCAGGCCCGCTGGGACGGCGACGCCCTGGGCGGTTTCCAGCGGCTGGTGGCCGCGCACCCGGCGCCGCACGCCTGCTTCTTCCGGGACGGGGACGACGCGGTGTTCGGGGTGTCCCCGGAGCGTTTCCTGAGCATTCAGGGCCGGCAGGTGGTCACCGAACCGATCAAGGGATCACGGCCCCGGGGCGCCAACGCGGTGGAGGACCAGGCCCTGGGCCGCGCCCTGCTCCGTCACCCCAAGGACCGTGCCGAAAACCTGATGATCGTGGATCTGCTGCGCAACGACCTGGGCCGCTTCTGCGAAGCCGGCTCGATCCGGGCGGACCCACTGTTCGAACTGCGCCGCTTCAGCAACGTGCAGCACCTGGTGTCCACCGTGCGCGGCCGGCTGCGCGACGGCATCGCGCCCCTCGCCGCGCTGATCAGCGCCTTCCCCGGCGGCAGCATCACCGGCGCCCCCAAGAAGCGCGCCATGCAGATCATCCAGGAACTGGAACCCGCCCCTCGCGGCGCCTACTGCGGCAGCCTGTTCTGGCAGGACGACCAGGGCCACTTCGACAGCAACATCCTGATCCGCACCCTGCAAACCGACGGCAACCGCCTCCACTGCCACGGCGGCGGCGGCATCGTCTACGACTCCGACGCCCAGGAAGAATACGAGGAGAGTTGGTTTAAGGTGAGGAGGTTGATGGAAGCGTTGGGGGGCTAGCTGCAAGCTGCAAGCCAGGGTATCGTGGCGACGGGGTCGTGCCTGTCGAGCACCAAAAGACGATTCAGGATGCAGGATACAAGGGATGGCGTGGTGCGAATCCTCGGCCGTGGCACCACCCTCAGTCACCGGCCCACGATGCGGAGCGAGGCGCCAACCGGATAGCATCGACCGCGCCCCTGTATCCTGCATCCTGAATCCTGTATCGCCTCCCCTCCGCCCGCTAGCGGCACGGCGGTTTCTCCAGCACGGCCTGCTTGCAGCTTGAAGCTTGAGGCTTGCAGCCACTACAGAGGCAGCTCCCGCTCACTGGCCTTAACAATCTCCCCTTTCAAATCCCCGTAGGTTTGTACTGAGGGGAACTGGGGGAATTCGGCGATCACGTTGTCGGGGGCGTGGAACAGGATGCCCTGGTCCGCTTCGCTGAGCATGGTGGTGTCGTTGTAGGAGTCGCCGGCGGCGATGATGCGGTAGTTGAGGGTGTGCAGCGCTTTCACGGAGGCCCGTTTGGGGTCCTTCTGGCGCAGGATGTAATCGGTGATGCGGCCGTTGTCGTCCACCGTCAGGCGGTGGCACAGCAGGGTCGGCGAGCCGAGTTTGCGCATCAGCGGGCGGGCGAATTCATAGAAGGTGTCGGAGAGGATGATCAGCTGGAAGTGCTCGCGGGCCCACTCGACGAATTCCACCGCGCCGTCCAGGGGATCCAGGGTGTCGATCACCTTCTGGATGTCCGGCAGGCCGTAGCCGTGCTGGTCGAGGATGCCGAGCCGCATTTTCATCAGCTCGTCGTAATCGGGAATGTCCCGGGTGGTGGCGCGCAACTCGTCGATGCCGGTGCGCTCGGCGAAGTTGATCCAGATTTCCGGAATCAGCACCCCTTCCAAATCGAGACAAAGCAATTCCACGATGTTCCCCTAGGTCGTTGAAGGCGGGCACAATGTAGCCGCGCGCCCGGCGCTTTGCAACGGCCAGGGGCCGGTGCCGGGCGTGTTAGCGCACCGGCAGGTCCAGGTCGGCGAACAGCACCTCGCGCTCTTCGCGGGTGCTGGCGCGTACCGCCGCGTCCACCCGCTCGCGGGTAAGATGGGGGGCGAAGGTCTGCAGGAACTCGTACATAAAGCCACGCAGAAAGGTGCCCTTGCGGAAGCCGATGCGGGTGGTGCTGGGTTCGAACAGATGGCCGGCCTCGAGATTGACCAGACCCTTGTCCTGCACCGGATCCACCGCCATGTGCGCGACGATGCCCACGCCCATGCCAAGCCGCACGTAGGTCTTGATCACGTCCGCGTCGGCGGCGGTGAACACCACCCGCGGCTCCAGGCCCTTGCGGGCGAAGGCGTCGTCGAGCTTGCTGCGCCCGGTGAAGCCGAACACATAGGTGACCAGCGGGTAGTCCGCCAGGGCTTCCAGGGTCAGCGGCTTCACCTGGGCCAGCGGATGCCCTTCAGGCACCACCACGGTGCGGTTCCAGCGGTAGCAGGGCATCATCACCAGGTCGGAAAACAGGTCCAGTGCCTCGGTGGCGATGGCGAAATCGACGCTGCCGTCGGCGGCCATCTCCGCGATCTGCATCGGCGTGCCCTGGTTCATATGCAGGGACACATCGGGGAACCGCTTGGTGAATTGCTGGATCACCGGCGGCAAGGCGTAACGGGCCTGGGTGTGGGTGGTAGCGATGCTCAGGTCGCCCTTGGTTTCGTCACGGAATTCCTGGGCCACCCGCTTGATCGATTCGGTTTGCTGAAGAATGTCCCCGGCGATGCGCAGGATCGCCTCGCCGGCGGGCGTCACATGGGTGAGATGCTTGCCGCTGCGGGCGAACACTTCCACGCCCAGCTCGTCCTCCAGCATGCGGATCTGCTTACTGATACCGGGCTGCGACGTATACAGCGCCTGGGCGGTGGCGGATACGTTGAGATCATGGCGCGCCACTTCCCAGATGTAGCGTAGCTGCTGCAGCTTCATCGAATGCTCCTTGCCGGCGGCACCCGCCTTTTACGCGGAGTTATAAGAATAGCCGAAATTATGCGTTCCAAGCATAGAGGCAAGCAAAGACGCTGGCAACGGCCTCCCCAAAGAGGGTATCAGGCGTCGTCCGGGCGGGGGTTGGAAATGCCGTGGGGCACATGGCCGGCGGCCACGTGTTCGCGGGCCGATTCGCAATGGCCCTGTTGATCGTCGAAGAACACGTCGGCGCCGAACGCTTTCAGGAACGGCCCCTTGGGCAACCCACCAAGGAACAGGCTTTCGTCCAGGCGAATGCCCCAGCCGCGCAGGGTGCGCACCACCCTTTCATGGGCCGGCGCCGAACGGGCGGTGACCAGCGCGGTGCGGATCGGGCACCGCTGCGGGGAGAATTCCCGCTGGATCTGGTGCAGGGCTTCCAGAAACGCCTTGAACGGCCCGTCGCTGAGCGGCTGCCGGGCAGCCTGCTTTTCGCTGGCGGTGAACGCCTCCAGGCCGCTGCTCTGGAACACCTGCTCGGATTCGTCGGAGAACAGCACCGCATCGCCATCAAAGGCAATGCGCAACAGGTCGTCCTTATGCTCCAGCCCGGCGCCGGACAAAATGGTGGCGGCGGCGTAGCCGGCGTCGAGAACCTGGCGGACATCCTCGGGGTCGGTGGACAGGAAAAGGTGGGCGCCGAACGCGGACACATAGCGGTGCGGGCTTTCGCCACCGGCGAACGCCGCCCGGGTGATCGGCAGCCGGTAATGCTCGATGGAGTTGAACACGCGCAGGCCGGTGTCGGAGCTGTTGCGCGACAGCAGGATCACTTCCACCCGGCCCGCGCCTTCTTCCAGCTTGTTGATCGCCAGCAGCTTGGTCACCAGGGGAAACGCATCCCCGGGTGGCAGCACGTCGTCCTCATGGGCGATCTGATAATCCTGGTAGGCGTCCAGGCCTTCCCGTTCGAAAACCCGGTGGCTGTCGCCAAGATCGAACAACGCCCGGGAGCTGATCGCCACCACCAATTTTCCATCAAAGGACGCCGGCATAGCCCACCTTTTTTCCACCGTGATTCATTGTCGCGCAGTATCACCGCTGACCGTTGAAACCACAACACGACCACGGTGTTACAGGAATTGACCAGAAAGCCTGCAAAGCCAACCCCCATGGCGGTTGTCCAGCTTAAAAATGTGACATACAGTTTCTCGGGAGTCTCTGAACATCCCTCTGCGTTCTGTAAGCCCGAGCATGCAAGGGGTGGCTAGAGTCTCCCGACGTCCGCACCGCGGACCCAAATCAGCACGGGGAAAGGGAGTCATCCATGGCCGTTAATAAGGTAAGAGGTCGTCTCGACGAACTGCAGGCGCAGATTCGCAAGCTCGCCGAGCGCTTCGACAATGAACGCGACAAGCAAATCGCCCAGCTTGAATCTCAGCTCGACAAGGCCCGCCAACGGGTCAACGAAGAGATGAAGCGCCGCCGCGACAGCCTCAACCGGCTGGAGAAGCTGCAGAACGAGTATCGGGACAAAGCCAACGCCACGGTACAGCGCCAGCTTGATCGCGCCCGCAAAGCCGTGGACGACGCCCGCAAACGGGTGGATGACTCCGAAGCCCGCAAGCGCTTCCTGGAAACCGAGGTGAAAGTCCTCAAGGCCACCGCCAAGCAGGCCAACAGCCTGGCCAAGGTGATCAATCAGTACCAGAAGGATTTGGAGAAGCGCGCCAAGGACATCGAGAAGCGGGTCAGCCCTTCCGCGCGCAAGGCACCGGCCAAGAAAGCCGCGGCCAGGAAACCCCCCGCCAAGAAGAGTGCGGCCAAGAAAAGTACGGCTAAGAAGAGCGCAGCCAAGAAAAGCCCCGCCAAGAAGAGCGCGGTGAAGAAATCCCCGGCCAAGAAGAAAGCGGCTCGCAAAGCACCGGCGAAAAAAGCCGCCTCCGGCGATTCCGGCGGCAGCACTCCGTCCAACTGAACGCAAAGCGGCCCGGGCATCACCACCCGGGCCGCTTCGGTTCACACCGGTTGAACGTCGTTACGGCTGCAGCAGCAACGACTCGAAATAGGCCACCACCGGCTTCTGGTGGGATTTCTCCATGGCCGGAATGCCCTTCTCCACCGACGAGGCGGACGCCTTCTTGATGGTGGCCCGGGCGCCGGACACCAGCCCCCGATTGATACGACCCAGCTCCAGATTGCCCACGGTTTTATCGAGATAGTTCTCGATGGCGCCGCTGCTGATGCCGTCCATCACTTCCACCAGGCGCGGCATCTGGCCGTTGCCGTCGGCGAATTCCTGGAACACCAGCGAAGCGCGCTCGGCCAGCGACGCTGACAACGGATAGCCGATGTAGACCTGACCGTCCTTCTCCAGACGCAGATTGCCGAAATGCTCGGCCAGGGCGCGCTGCTCCTCGACACTGGTCTTGCGCATCAGGCGGCCGGCAAGACCGTGGGCGGCTTTGTTGATCACCTTCATGGCGCTGAGGATCACGTTCACCGCCGTGCCCTTGGCGTTCACCGCGTCGATGGGGCCGGTGAAATAGGTGTGCAGCACCTCATTCAGGAAGGGATCCATGATCGCTTCCAATTCCTGCACATGATTGCTGTCCGGTTCGTCGCGGGTTACTGCCAGGAAGGCGTCGATCCGGTCACGCAACTCGTCGGTGGCCGGAAAGGCCACGTAAAGGGTGGGTTGGCTCATAGTTGTCGGCTCGGCTTACTGCAATTCAGAAGCCGCGGATGATAATTGAAGCCCGCGCCGGAAACGTCCGCCTTCGCGACTGCGGGCCTTGTCTGTGGGGTCAGTCGGGACGGCTCAGACGGCGACGCGTGCCCGCCAGGCCTCCAGCACACCGGCCAGGCGCTCGGCGGCGGCACGCACCGCGGCGCCCTGCTCTTCCTCCAGCCGCAGCCGCGCCACGTCTTGACGATTACGCTCCGCCGGCGCCAGCTCGCGGCGCTGCTCGCCACGGGTGAAGTCACCACACTCTTCCGCCAGACGGTGAATCGCCGCCAGGTCCACTTTCGGTTCGATGCCCTGGGGCAGGCAATCCAGCAGTACGCTGATGCGAATGCTGGCCTCGGCGCTGTCCACCTGCTCTTGCAGCAGGGCGCGGCACAGGATGCTCAGGTTATCCAACACGTCGAGATGCCGGGCGGCCTGCCGGCGCCGCTCGTCGCGCCGGCGCGAGAAACGCAGGATCAGCAAACCGAGAACCGCGCCGATGGCGAGCCCGGTCAGGGCGACGAGAACCAACTTCCAAGCCATGGTGGTGCATCCTTAAAGCGATTGATTTGCGATCTCCAAGCCACCATTGTACGGCACGAAGCCTTAGCAACCCATGAACACTATCGTGATAACGAAGATGGAGAACCTTTGGACCTGACCTCTGAGCGCGGCTGGCAAGCGCTGCTTGAACAACTCCAGCCCTTGTTCCCCGCCCTCACCGCCGCCGGCGTGGTGATGGCGGTGGCCTCAATGATGGCGATCCCCTGGCTGCTGGTGCGCATGCCCGCGGATTACTTCAACACGCCCGGTCGGCCGCTGCATTATCGCGGCCCCCTGGGCTGGGTGATCTGGCTGCTGCGCAACGCCGTGGCGCTGGTCCTGCTGGCGGCGGGCATGCTCATGCTGATACTGCCCGGCCAGGGCGTTCTGACCATCCTGATCGCGCTGATGGTCAGCACTTTCCCGGGGAAATACCGCCTGGAACGCGCTATCATGCGCCGCCCGAGCGTGCTGCGCGCGGCCAACTGGATTCGTCGCCGCCACGGCAGACCCGAGCTCAACCCACCCCGCGACACCGAGAGGCCCTGAATGCCCATTGATAGTCCCGCCATCCGCTGGCTCGACGATCATTTGCTGCTGCTGGATCAACGCCACCTGCCGGCACGCACCGAGTGGCTGGCGATCCACGACGCCGACGGCGCCGCCACCGCGATCCGCGACATGGCGGTGCGCGGCGCGCCGGCGATCGGCATCACCGCCGCCTACGGCCTGGCGCTGGAAGCCCTGCGGTTGGGGCCGCGCGCGTCCATGGATACCCTGCGCCCGGCGTTGCAGGTGCTGACCGCCAGTCGACCCACGGCGGTCAATCTGTTCTGGGCACTGGAACGCTTACAACGGCTTGGCGCCGACCTGGAAGGCGACGCCCTGGGCCGGCGTCTGGCCCGGGAAGCGGAAAGCATCCACCAGGAAGACCAAGCGGCCAATCTGCGCCTTGGCGAGCTGGGCGCCGCCCTGCTGCCCCACGACGCCCGCGTCTACACCCACTGCAACACCGGGGCGCTCGCCACCGGCGGCCACGGCACCGCCCTGGGCATTATTCGCTCCGCCTGGCGCGGCGGCCATCTGCGCGAAGTGATCGCCGGTGAAACCCGCCCCTGGTTGCAGGGCGCCCGTCTTACCACCTGGGAACTGATGCAGGAAAACATCCCGGTGACCCTGGTGGCGGACAGTGCCGCCGGCATGCTGATGGCGGCGGGCCGCGTCGATGCCGTGGTGGTGGGCGCGGACCGCATCGCCGCCAACGGCGACACCGCCAATAAGATCGGCACCTACGGCCTGGCCGTGCTGGCCCGCCACCACGCTTTGCCATTTATCGTCGCCGCGCCGGATTCCACCCTGGATCCGGCGATGGTGGACGGCAGCGGCATTGTCATCGAGGAGCGTCCGGCGGAGGAAGTGCGCCAGGTGGGCGGCCGGGATCTGGCGCCGGAACACTGCCCGGTGTACAACCCCGCCTTCGACGTGACCCCGGCCTCTTTGATCACCGCCATCGTCACGGAAAGCGGCGTGGTGCGTTCGCCGTGCGCGGCCAGCGTCGGCGAGCATCTGTCCCGCCTGAACCGGAGGTCCTGATGAGTCACCGCCCCTACTCCACCGCCGGCTACCGGGAAGCGGCGCGCGCCCTCGCCGCCGTCGGCCGCCGCCTCTATGGCAACGGTTGGTCGCCGGCCACCAGCAGCAATTATTCGCTGCGCCTGAACGACGACTATGCGGCGATTACCCGCTCCGGCCGCGACAAGGGCCTGCTGGAAGAAACCGACATCATGGTGGTGGACATGACGGGCGCCGCCGTCGGTGACGGCAAGCCGTCCGCCGAAACCCTGCTGCACACCCAGTTGTACCGCCGGCTGCCGGACTGCGGCGCGGTGCTGCACACCCATAGCCACGCCTCCACCGTGCTCACCATGCACTGGCCCGCCGACCACCTCACCCTGGAAGGCTACGAGCTGCTCAAGGCACTGGACGGCGTGCAAACCCATGACACGCGGCTTACCATCCCGGTATTCGAAAACAGCCAGGACATCGCCGCCCTGGCGGCCGACGTGGACCGGGCCATGGACGCCGGCGACGCCGGTCACGCCTACCTGATTCGCGGCCACGGCCTGTACACCTGGGCGGCGGACATGAGCGCCTGTTATCGCCAGTTGGAAGCGCTGGAAACCCTGCTGGCCGTGGAACTGGACCGCCGCCGCCTGGGCTGACTGGCGCCGACCTGAGGAGGAGCACCCATGAGTAATTTGAAAGTCTTTCGCGACGGCCACCCGGAGCAACCCGAACAAATCATCAACGATAAGCTGGCCATGGCCGATGAACTGGCCAAGGTCGGCATCCGCTACGAACAGTGGCAGGCTCTCGGCGCGCTCACCGAGCAGCCCAGCCAGGAGGAAGTGCTGGATGTCTATCGCCGGGAAATCGACCGGCTGATCGCCGAAGAAGGCTACCAGACCGTGGACGTGGTCAGCATGACGCCGGACCACCCGCAAAAACAGGCGGCCCGCGAAAAATTCCTCGAGGAGCACAGCCACAGCGAAGACGAGGTACGGTTCTTCGTCGACGGCCAGGGGCTGTTCAGCCTGCATCTCGGCGAGCGCATCTACGAAGTGCTGTGCACCAAGGGCGATTTGATCTCGGTGCCGGCCAACACGCCGCACTGGTTCGATATGGGGCCGAACCCCAACTTCACCGCGATCCGCCTGTTTAACAACCCGGAAGGCTGGGTCGCCAATTTCACCGGCAGCGACATCGCCCAGCGTTTCAACCGGCTGGAGAATTAATGATCCGCGCCATCCTCACCGACATCGAAGGCACCACCAGCAGCATTCGCTTCGTTAAGGAGGTGCTGTTCCCCTACGCCGCCGAACAGATGGGCCCCTTCCTGGAACGCCATTGGGACGATCCGGCGGTGGCGGAACAGGTGGCGGCCGCGCGGCGCGACAGCCGCGAAGCGCTGGACACGCCGGAACAGGCGGCCGCGCTGATGCGCGCCTGGATCGACGAGGACCGCAAAGCCACACCGCTGAAAACGCTGCAGGGCCTGATCTGGGAAAGCGGCTACCGCAACGGCGATTACCAGGCGCACCTGTACCCGGACGCCGCCCGCCGGCTGCGGGAATGGCACGACCAGGGCCTGCCTCTGTACGTCTACTCCTCCGGTTCGGTGGCCGCCCAGAAGCTGTTCTTCGGCTACTCGGAAGCCGGCGACCTGACGCCGCTGTTCCAGGGCTATTTCGACACCACCAGCGGCGGCAAGAAAGAAGCGGCCAGCTACCGCCGTATCAGCGACGCCATCGGCCTGCCCGGCGACGAAATTCTGTTTCTTTCCGACGTGGAAGCCGAACTGGACGCCGCCCGCGAGGCCGGCCTGCACACCGTGCTGCTGGATCGGGACGACGCCCTGCCCGACGGTGTCCACCCCAGGGTTACCGACTTCGACGCCATCGATCCCGCTTCCTTCTAAGTATTCACCGCGTGGTCCCTCCAGCGGGGGCGCGGGTCTGTGTTAGGCCCTTCCGGGAACTGAAGCCGCGTAGGTCGGGTTAGCGAAGCGTAACCCGACACGGTCTGTCCGACACCGCACCCAGCGAGTGTCGGGTTACGGCTAGACGGTCCGGGCGGTGTTTTGGCCCGGTACCTCGCTTTTAACGGCCCCCCTTAATGCAGCGGAAGATCACGAACTTGGCGTTGCGGGCCACGGTGTCCACGCGCGGGAACAGCTTGCCCAGCGGCCGCTGGTAACCGAGATGTTGGTTCGCCACCACCCAGAGTTCGCCGCCCTCGCCCAGGTGCCGGGCGGCCTGGCGGAACAGGCCGCGGGCGACCCGGTCGTCCACCGCGTGACCACGGTGGAACGGCGGGTTGAGCAGAATCAGATCGAAGTGCTTGTCCACGCCTTCCAGGCCGTTGCCGAGATGGAAATCGTGGCGCTCCGGTTGCCGGTCGTGGTCGGCCACATTGGTGCGGGCGCTCTCCACCGCCAGATAAGACACGTCGCAGAAGGTGACCCGCGCCGCCGGGTTATCCGCAGCCAGGCTCAGCCCCAGCACGCCGTTGCCGCAGCCCAGGTCGGCCACTTCGCCGCTGACATTGTCGGGGAGATGATCCAACAGGAAGCGGGCACCGATATCCAGGTGTCGCCGTCCGAACACACCGGGGCCGGCATGCAGATCCCAGCCCCGCTCCGGGACGACCACGCGTGCCGGTTCGGGCTCGGCGTGCAGAGCCGCGCCCGGTGCTTCGGCGGAGAACAGGCGCGCCTTTTTCCAGCCCAGACCGGCACGGCCGTTGCCCAGCCAATGTTCCAGTAGCGGCACCAGCTGCGCCGGCAAATGCTTGTCCATGCCCGCCAGCCACACCGGCGTGCCGGCCGGCAGCCAACCCGCCAGCCAGGCCAGTTGCGCTTCCAGCAGCGACACCGCTTTGGGCAATTTCAATAACACCTGATCCGGCGCCCGAGGCGGCGTTTGCCAGGGCCACAGCCAGGCGTCGCCAGGCTCCGCGCGGTCATTGTCCTCGGCGTTGGTGCGGGCGGCGCGCCGGCACAGCCAGTCGTCGCCGGCGCTCCAGGCCGGCCCGGACGCGGCGGCGGTCAGCCACAGGGCGCCGCATTGATCGTTCAGCACCAGGGTCGCGGGGCCGCGCCGGTGCTCATCGAGTTGTTTGAGCAGATAGCGGTCGGCTGCGTCGAACGGCAGCAAGGGGTCGCCGCGTCGGTGCGGCCAGCGTTTGAGGACCAGGGGTCCCAGGGTGGCTTCGGCCATAATCAGCGTGGCAGCAGGCTCAAGGAAGGGCGCATTGTGCCCGCCACGTGGGGCGTTGGCCAGAATATGCGCAACCGGCGCACCGAGCGGGTTAAAACGGTGGCAATCTGAAAATTCGCTGCTAGAATACGCCGCACATTCGGAGTATAGCTCAGCCTGGTAGAGCACTACGTTCGGGACGTAGGGGTCGCAGGTTCGAATCCTGCTACTCCGACCAAATAAAAAAAGCCGACCCTCGGGTCGGCTTTTTTATTGCCTGCAGACCGGCAATCAGAAGGTGTACACCAGCGAGACACTGGTTTCTTGATCCGTATTGTGGGTGCCGGCGGGCACCTCGGAGTCACGGGTCACCAGATGGCTCAGGCGCATGGCGAAGTGATCGTTGATCTTCGAGGTCAGGGCCGTCTCGGAACGCACCGAGGTATTGTCCTCGCCCACTTCCGTGGAAACAGTCTGACGGAAGGAGGCGTTCTCGCTAATCGTCCATTTGTAGTTGCCGGCGAAACGGGCGATCACGCTTTCGTCCTTGTTATCACAGCCACCGTAGGAATCTTCCGGCTCCAGGCACTCGACGCGGTAACCGGGACCGGCTTCAAGGTCCAGGATGTGGCTCGGCGTTTCCAGGAAGCGGCGACCGAGACCGAGCGCGTAACTGGCTTGGTACTGAAATCCGGAAAAATTGTCCTTGTCGTAGGTCAACACGTTAAACAGATAGTTGTTGTCGGTCAGTTTGCGGTCGAGCTTGTAGGAGGCGTAGTAGCGTTCAGCGGTGCGCTCTTCCTCGCCGTCATCGTTTTCGCCCATGGTATTGACGGCTTCCGCCTTGGCGGTCTGGCGCCAGTTGACGCCATCATGGGCGGCATTGACCTTGCCGACAATCGACTCGGATTCGCTGTTGCCGCGCGCGAGGAGGTAGGAGGCCTCCATTTCAATGTCCCAGGCTCGTTCCTGAGCGCTTTCCGGCTCCGCTTCCTGGGCGTGGGTCATCGCCGGCAATACCGCCGCGCTGCACGCCAGGGCCAACCATTTTTTACGCATTCTTCCTCCTCGAAGTGATTGTCGATCGGGTACCCGGGATGACGCTCATCAAACAGACAAGGCTCCGCCACCCTTAAGATACAGGTGTCCACGACAAGTCAGCGTAAAGACACCTTGCCGTGGGCCTCGATCAACGGGATTAAGTACTCTGTGTTTGCGGCTGGTAACGTTCCACTAGCTGGAAAACAGCGAAAAAGAGCACGGTGAAAAACACATTGCCGGCCAGGGTCTTCCACAGGAACGGCAGGCCGGCGGCGTAGCTGGCCAACAGACCGGAAGCGTCCGCCGGATACAGCACGCCGGCGGCCCAGACGCCGAAGTTGGTAACGGCGAAGAACAGCAGCGCCGCCGCCACCGCGCCACCGGTATGGGCCAACAGGCCCCGTTGACGAAGCAGCACGCCGCCCAGGGCGATCAGGGCGAAGGCCCCATAGACGTAAAGCGCGGTATCGTGGAAGCCGAGAATCAGATCCGACGCCACCAGAGCGACAAGCGGCACCAGCACCCGGCCCAGGGGGTGACGCAGACAGGCACCGGCGAACAATGCCAGCGCGCCCATCGGCGTCATATTGAAATCGTGCGGCACTACGCGCCACAGAAAAGCGAAGCCAGCCAAAGCCAGCACTACGATAACGGTACGGCGCATCAAACCCCCCTTACACTTACGTAAAACCGCCGCGGGAGAGCGGCGCTGTTGAATGGGCGGGAGTATAACGCAACTGCCACGTTGGGTAACCCGGCCACAGGCGGTATAATGCGCGCCCCGGTTTCCCACGGGCCACACAACGATGGAGCCTTGCATGTCCTCGAACCGCCGCGAACAACTCACCGCCCTCCTTCGGGAGCGAATCGTCATCCTCGACGGCGGTATGGGCACCATGATCCAGCGCCTGCAGCTCTCCGAAGCGCAATATCGCGGCAGTCAGTACGCGGACTGGCCTTCCGACCTGAAGGGCAACAACGACCTGCTGAGCATCACCCAGCCGGAGATGATCGAACAGTTGCACAGGGATTACCTGAACGCCGGCGCCGACATCATCGAGACCAACTCCTTCAACAGTACCGCCATCGCGATGGCGGACTACGATATGCAAGATCTGGCACGAGACATCAACGTGGCCGCCGCCCGGGTTGCCCGCCGCGCGGCGGACGCCGTCGCCACGCCCGAGCGGCCGCGCTTCGTAGCCGGGGTGCTGGGCCCCACCAACCGCACGGCCAGCATCAGCCCGGACGTCAACGACCCGGGTTACCGCAACACCGATTTCGACCGTCTGGTGGTGTCCTATCTCGACGCCATTGACGGCCTGGTGGAGGGCGGCATCGATCTGATCCTGATCGAGACCATCTTCGATACCCTCAATGCCAAGGCGGCGGTGTTCGCCGTGGACCAGTATTGCTACGAGAAAGGCCTGGATCTGCCGGTGATGATCTCCGGCACCATCACCGACGCCTCCGGCCGCACGCTCACCGGCCAGACCACCGAAGCGTTCTACAACTCGCTGCGCCACGCCCGGCCGATTTCCATGGGGCTTAACTGCGCCCTGGGCCCCATGGAGCTGCGCACCTACGTGGAAGAGCTGTCGCGGATCAGCGAGTTTCATATCTCCGCCCACCCCAACGCCGGCCTGCCCAATGAAATGGGCGAATACGACCTGGACGCCGAGACCATGGCCGAGGAAATCGGCGAATGGGCGGAATCGGGATTCTTGAACATCATCGGCGGCTGCTGCGGCACCACCCCAGAGCACATCGCGGCGATCGCCGAAGCGGTGCACGGCAAAGCGCCACGCCGTCTTCCCGAAATCCCGGTGCAGTGCCGGCTGTCCGGCCTGGAGCCCTGCAACATCGCGCCCAACGATCTGTTCCTGAACGTCGGCGAGCGCACCAACGTGACCGGCTCCAAGCGCTTCCTTCGTTTGATCAAGGAAGAAGATTACGACACCGCTCTGGACGTGGCCCGCGACCAGGTGGAAAACGGCGCCCAGGTGATCGATATCAATATGGATGAGGGCATGCTGGAGTCCAAGGAGTGCATGGTGCGCTTCCTGAATCTGGTGGCCGCCGAACCGGAGATCTCCAAGGTGCCGATCATGATCGACTCCTCCAAGTGGGAGGTGATCGAAGCGGGCCTGAAATGCATCCAGGGCAAGGGCGTGGTCAACTCCATTTCCCTGAAGGAAGGCGAGAAAGCCTTCCTCGATCAGGCACGCCTGATCCGGCGCTACGGCGCCGCCACCGTGGTGATGGCGTTCGACGAAAACGGCCAGGCGGAAAGCCGCGACGAAAAGGTGCGCATCTGTACCCGCGCCTACAAGCTGCTCACCGAGGAAGTAGGCTTCCCGCCGGAAGACATCATCTTCGACCCCAACATCTTCGCCATCGCCACCGGCATCGAAGAGCACAACAACTACGCGGTGGATTTCATCGAAGCGGTGGCGGAGATCAAACGCACCCTGCCCCACGCGATGATCTCCGGCGGCGTGTCCAACGTCAGCTTCTCGTTCCGGGGCAACAACCCGGTGCGCGAGGCCATCCACGCGGTGTTCCTGTACTACGCGATCAAAAGCGGCATGGACATGGGCATCGTCAATCCGTCGCAACTGGCGATCTACGCCGACATCCCCGATGAACTGCGCGAGGCGGTGGAAGACGTGGTGCTCAACCGCCGCGAGGACGGCACCGAGCGTCTGCTCGACCTGGCGGAAAAATACAAAGGCTCCGGCGAAAAAGAAACCAAGAAAGAAGACCAGGAATGGCGCTCCTGGCCGGTGGAGCAACGCCTGCAACACGCTCTGATCAAGGGCGTCGCCGATTACGTGGAAGAAGACACTGAACTGGCGCGCCAGAACGCGGAGCGCCCACTGCATGTGATCGAAGGGCCGTTAATGGACGGCATGAACGTGGTCGGCGACTTGTTCGGCGAAGGCAAGATGTTCCTGCCCCAGGTGGTGAAATCCGCCCGGGTGATGAAAAAGGCGGTGGCTTATCTGCTGCCGTACATGGAAAAAGAGAAAGAAGAACTGGGCACCCAGGACGAGGCCAACGGCAAAATCCTGATGGCCACGGTGAAAGGCGACGTCCATGACATCGGCAAGAACATTGTCGGCGTGGTGCTGCAGTGCAACGGTTACGACGTGGTGGACCTGGGCGTGATGGTGCCCTGCGATAAGATTCTGGAAGCAGCGCGCGAGGAAAAGGTGGACATCGTCGGCCTGTCCGGTTTGATCACCCCGTCCCTGGACGAGATGGTCCACGTGGCCAGCGAGATGGAGCGCCTGGGCATGGAGCAGCCGCTGATGATCGGCGGCGCCACCACCAGCCGCATTCACACCGCGGTGAAGATCGACCCCAACTACCACAACCCGGTGATCCACGTGGCGGACGCCTCGCGGGCGGTGGGCGTGGCGTCGCGGTTGCTGTCCAAGACACAGAAAGCGGACTACGTGGCGGAGATCAAACAGACCTATGAAGACCTGCGTGTGCGCCGCAAGCAACAGCAGGTGGATCGCTCGCTGATCAGCATCGACCAGGCCCGCGAGCACCGCTTCCAGCCGGACTGGCAAAGCTACACGCCGCCGGAGCCGAACGTGAAAGGCCTCAAGGTGTTCGACGAGTATCCCCTGGACGAGCTGGTGGAGCGCATCGACTGGACGCCGTTCTTCCGCTCCTGGGAACTGGCCGGCAAATTTCCGCGCATTCTGGAAGACGACGTGGTCGGCGTGGAAGCGACCAAGCTGTACAACGACGCCCGCGACATGCTGGATAAAATCGTCAAGGAGAAATGGCTCACCGCCCGGGGCGTGATCGGCTTCTGGCCCGCCCACTCCGACATGGACGATATCCACCTGTACCGCCGGCCCGGCGACGACCAGCCGTTCATGACGCTGCATCACCTGCGCCAGCAACTGGATCGCTCCAAAAACCAGAAGCCGGACTACTGCCTGAGCGATTTCATCGCCCCGAAGGAAAGCGGCAAAACCGACTGGCTGGGTGGTTTCGCGGTGACCGCCGGGATCGGCATCGACGAGCACGTGCAACGCTTCGAGGCGGACCATGACGACTATTCCTCGATCATGATCAAGGCCCTGGCCGACCGTCTCGCCGAAGCCTTCGCGGAGCGTCTGCACGAACGGGTGCGCAAGGAGTTCTGGGGCTACGACGGCGACGAAACGCTCAGCAACCAGGACATTATTTCCGAGAAATACCGTGGCATCCGCCCGGCGCCGGGCTACCCCGCCTGCCCGGACCACACCGAAAAAGCCCTGCTATGGGAACTGCTGGAGCCGGAACAAAACGCCGGCATGACCCTCACCGACCACTACGCCATGTTCCCGGCGGCGGCGGTGTCCGGCTGGTACTTCTCACACCCGGAGTCCAAATACTTCGGCACCGGCAAACTGGGCAAGGACCAGATGGACGACTATGCGGCGCGCAAAGGCATGTCGCGCAAGGACATCGAGAAGATGGTGCCGCACCTCCTTGGATACATAGACGACTAAGAAAGTGGACAGTTGATAGCTAAAACAATGCGTAACCGCCGCGGCTATCAACTATCAACCGTCAACTATTAACTCGCCACGCTCACCATCGAGCGTGGCGGCGCGGCCGTCGACGACGCTGTGCATGACGTCGCTGACGCCCCACACCGCCGGGATGGCGCAGGCGACCGCCAGGCTGGCGGCGACGTTGGCCGGGTCGCGGTCGGTGATCACCAGGCCGGCGGCCTGCACCAGCCAGGGGGCCCAGCTCGGGTCGACCTGATCCACCACCACGATGTCGCCGGGTTGAATGCGGTTGAGGGCCCAGGCGCTGCACAAGCGGCGTACCGGCCCGGCCGCCGAGCCGGGCACCAGGGTGGCGCCGCGCAGCACCGGGCTGAGGCGCCCGCCGCCACCGAAGCCGAAGCCGATGCGGTCCATCTTCCAGTCCGGCGCGCCGGCGTGGGCGTCTTCCAGGTAGCGGACCTTGCGTTGCCCGATCACGTCCCCGGACGCGGACGCCGGCACCCTGCCCTGCATCCACAACTCCCAGAGCTCATCGAAGTAGAGGAAGAACACATCGTCCGGGTGGGCGAGAAGTTTGTCGCGCACCAGCAGCGCGGCGACGTCGGTGAGCAGCGTGCGCAGACGGTTGCCGAGGGCAAAGCGTAGCCCCCGTGCCCGCCGCGCCAGCAGCAACACGTCCTGATCCAGACCCTCGGCGACCTCGCTGGGCAACGACAGCGTCCGCGACGGGGTGCGCAGACTCTGCCATTGTGCCGGTTTGTCGCACAGCGGCGCGTGCACTGGATCGGCGCCGGTGCGCAGACGACTGGCCTCAAGCGCCGCTTGATCCCCGGCCAGCACCGCCCGCAGGGCCGCCATTTCCACCCGGCTGAGCAGCAGCGCCAGAGGGAGCGGATCGCGCTCGCCAAGCAGGCGGTCCGGCAGTGACAGATAGGCCAGCGTGCCCTCCTGGCCGGCCAGACGTTCGCCCAGACGGTCCAGTTCCATCAGGCTTCGCCACAGGCGTTCACGGTCCCGGTGCGGTGCCCGCCAGCCTTTCAGTCGACGGCCGATGGTCGCCAGTTCGGCGCTTTGCCGCCAATGCTGCACGCGCCCGGGCGGTTTGCCGGCGAGCGGATAGCCGGCCACGCTTTCCAGCGGTTGCCAGGCCGGCGGCACCTTGGCGGCCGCGCCGGGGTGGTACTCGCGCAGACGCCGGAAAAATTCGCTGTTGGTATAGAGGTGGCTTTGCTGACGGCGGTAGGGCTCCACCCTGGCCAGGTCACTCCAGCCGTGGCGCTCCACCAGAGGTCGCCAGAAGTGGGTCTTCAGCCAGCGCCCGGCCAGGGTGTACCAGAGCGGCGTCACCGCCTGGTTGAACAGGGCCGGCGTCGCGCGCCGCGTCCACACTTCCTTGGGCACCGGCAGCGACCCCACCGGCAGCGTCTGCAGCAGCCATAGCCGCTCGCCGTCGTGGATCCACTCGCCGGCCTGGGGCCGTTCGAAGCCGCGCCGCAACTGCTCGCCCAGTTCAAGAAATTGCGACGCCGCCACCGCCTCCTCAAGCGGCGCGGCGTCGTTGTCAGCGCGGTACACCAGCCGCCCGTCCTGGTCGAAAATCAAACGCTGCCGTTCGGCGCCGCCCTCGACCACGCCTTCCACCACCATATGCGGCAGGTCCTGGCGCAAAGGATGGCGGGTGAACAGCACCCCGGCGGCGCGCTGGCCGGGCAAGGCCTGAACCACCACCTGTTCGGGCGCCGGATCGCGCCCGAACACGGTGGTCAGCGCCGCCGCCAGAGCCTCGTCGGAATCCAGATTCAGCAAGCTCTCGCGCTGCGATTGCGGGTTCATGGCGCCCTGATGGAGCACCCAGTAACGGTCGCCGTTGAACATGCGCGGCAAGGCGCGCAGCCGTCGAATCAGCCCGGCGGTGTCCAGATCCTGTACCGCTTGGCGGCGGATACGCCAGCTCGGCGGCACCGGCAACCCGGCGGCCATCCAGCGTTGCACGTTCTCGTCGCCGCGCTCGTCGGCGGCCAATACATCTATGCTCATGAGTGTCTAATTATCAGAGTCGGCCGTGACGCAGGCGCCCGATCAAGCACCTGATTAACCAAAGGCCGCCACGGTAAAACAACGGCGTGAGAACCAGGGTGCCCCCCACGAGCACCACGGCAATGCCGCCAAATAGCACCGGCGCCTTCATCAACGTGCTCATCAATGAATCCTGCCAGTAGAAGAACCACTCGTGGTCGGCGGGAAACAGCCAGATATGGAACTGATAGAACACGGCTTCGGGGCCGGAAATGAGCAGCCAAACTACCATAGCCAGCAACGGGGTCACAGCGACCAGCGCCCGGCGCCGCCAATCCGGCGGCGGCCGCTTCACCACCCACGCCGCCAGCGGCAGCCACGCCAGGAACGCCACCGTCAGCGCCCAGCGGCCGCTGTCGATCAGATCGGCCACGTCACGCAAATGCTGCACTTCCGCCGGTCGCAGCAAGGTCACCGGCACACCGCTACGGTCGCGGTAGTGGATTGACGCCAGCCCCCGGCCGCCGTCGTGCACCGCCACCCGGATTTCATGGAACAGTTCAGCGTGGCGCTGGGCGTGCAGGGTTTCGAGATCCGGCCGCTGGTAACGGTTTAAAGGCCCGTACTGCTCGATATGCCGGTCGATATCCAGCGTCTCATACCAGAATGAATAGCCGTAATCGGCTTGGGCGTAGAGCGCCCAGGTGACGCCCAGGGCCAGCACCAGCGCCGTCAGGGCGTAAAAGAACCAGACGGTAAGATGGACAACGCCGGCGGCCGGGCGCCGCCGGCTGGCCGTTTTGCCAGTGGCTTTTGCCACCGGTCAGCGCGCCAGGGTGGCACGCAGGGAGGCGGTACCCGGCTTGTCGCCGGCGCTCATTTCCATGGTCGCCAGGGTCAGGCCCTTTTCTTCCATGGCTTGCAACCAAAGGAGGATGTCGCTGGCCGGCTGATTTTCCATTTGCACGCGCACCGAACGGTTGCCGTCCGGGGTGAAGCCCCGCAGGGTCAGGCCGTAGGACTGCACCGAGCGGCTGATATTGCTGGTCCAGTTGGGGCCCAGATCGGCGCTGGCGCCACCGCCACGTGCCGCACGCACCGCATCCGCGTTGCTTTCGATCCAGGCCAGGGTTTCCTGATTGGCCAGGTAACGCTGGCGGGCCTGATCACGGGCGTCCCAGGCCGGTTGCCAGATCAGTAAGTACACCAGCGCCGCCGCTACCAGCAACGCCAGCACCTGGAGAATGCGTTGTTCGCGGGGTTCCCGTTGTTCGTACCAGGCGCGCGCCGGCGCCAGCCTGGCATCCAGTTTTTTCCGCGCCTGTTGCAGATTCTTATTCATCCCGCCTGCTCCACTTTCACCCGGGCGCTGACGCCGCTGGCACCGTTCCGATAATTGGCAATCGTGGCGCGCACGCCTTTCTCATTCAAGGCGCTCTGCAGCTTCTCCACCTGGTTGTATTCCTTGGCGCCCAGGTCCAGCAGCAGGCTGCCGTCGCGTTGATCGAACTGCAGGCGCTTGGGCTCGACCTCGCTTTGCGAGAGGCTCGAGGCCACCGCCGGCAACAGGCGGAAAAGCGTGCCGCCGGTGGCTCCGTCACCGCTGTCCAAACGCATCAGGCGCGCCTCGAACTGGCGCCGTAGACCGGCTGTGGCGCGATCACCGGGGAACAGCGACTGGTACAGCTCGGCGGCCTCGGCGAAGGTCTGATCAGCCGCTTTCTGATAGCGCCATTGCTGGGCCCAGACCGCCGCCAGGGCGATAAAGAACACCGCCGCTGCCAGGCCCATGACCGGTTTCCAGGGCTGCCAGGGAGAGGGGCCGCTGGCCTGATTCTGCCGTTGCGAAAAGGCGCCGTGCAGCACTTCCACGCCGTGATCGGCCGCTATCGCGGACTGCAGTTGATCACAAAGCGTGGCGGGGTCTTCCAGGCGGGTGAAATGCAGTTCGTCATCGCCGTGCAGCGCCAGCACCGCTTCGCGCTGGGCTTCATCGGCGACCAAGGCCTGATCCCGCTCGAGAATCAAGGAGCCCCACCCTTCCACGGTGATCAACACCGGCGTCTGCGCGGCCAGCAGGTCGGCGTCGGCTTTCAGGCTCTGCGGACGCACCCGATGTTCGCGGCAAAGGTGAATCAGCGCCCCCAGATTGGGGCGATTGATCACCGCCACCGGATAGCGCCCGTGCTCCGCCTTGCCGGACGCGAACCACAGATGTTCCGGGGCTTCGAGCAATTGCTCCTCGAGCAGATACGGCAGCACCCGCTGCAGATGGCGGGCCTGCTTGCGCGACAAGGTGACACTGGTGAGCAGTGCCTCCGCGGTGGTCACCACCAGGTTCACCGCCCGCCCGGAGAGCGCTTCCAGCGCCTCGGTCAGGCTGCCGTGGCGCGGGCTGTCCGCGCGGCTTTCCTGGAACAGCACCCTGGCGTCGGCCAGTGCGTCCTGAAATGCTCCCGGGGCCAGATAGATCAAAGCTGAATCGGCCACAATAAGAATCCTTTACGTCCCTGGAATACTGTCTATCACATTGTTGTTGTCATCGCCCGCATTGTAAAAGGGATTGCAGGCGGGTTCGAGCGGCGACAGCAGCGGCTTGACCTGGCGGCTGTAGACCCGCGTGCCGTCGGGGCCGCCGCCGGCGGAGCGCTGTATTCGGCTGACCAAACGGCTGAAGTTGCCGCCCACTTCCACATCCACCATCACCTGGAAGTACTCACTGGCCACCCCCAGCCGGTCGCTCAGTGCTTGCTTCGCGTCCGCTTCGAGACTGCTGAAAGGCTCCTGCTGCATCAAGGTGCCAATGTCTTCGATCGGTTCTTCCTGGCGCAATGACACCACCGCCTCGGCGGCGCCGGAACCGGCCAGAGGGCCGAGCACGGCGTCCAGGACCAGCGAAGGCGCGGTGTTCACGTTGAGCGTGGTGTCGCTGGGCAGCGCGGTGAACAGCCCCCACATGGCCGGATCCGGGAAAAGATCGGTGACCTCGAAACTGCGCAGTGCGCGCAACTCGGTTTCGTGGGCCACCGGCATATTGGGCGTACGGCTGAGCCGGTATTCCGCATCTTCGGCGCCTTCCACCGCATCGACAATGTTGTTGCTGTCGATCCAGTCGGTCATTTCGTTGGCGAGAAGGCTCGCCTTGGCCGGGTCCGGCAGGGTCTGCTGCAACAGCCGCTGGAGCATGTCGCGGGCCTGATTGTCGCGGGTGAAGCCGGCGCCGTTGGCTTCCACCAGCCAGTTCAGGTTAAACCGCCCCTGCAGATCCTGAACACTGGCACTGAGGATGGCGTCCTCGTAGGGCGTGGGCGCCAATTGTACCGCCCACTGCTCTTCGATGCATTCGTCCAGTTGCTGGCTGGTACGACGGTCTTCTTCAAGATCGTCGATCAGGCCCTGCACCGCCACCACTTCGGCGGCCATCGCGTACTGATAGCGCTTGTCCCATTCCAGCAGGTTCTCGGTGCGCACCCGGAAACGGTCCTGGCGGAACATCACCTCGGTGGTCACCGCCGCCAGGATCGCGAACAGCATCAGCACGATGATCAGCGCCATGCCCTGCTGGCGGCGCCGACCGCCGCTGCGCGGGTGAACCATCAGGACGCCCATGGGTTCACCACGGTCCGGAAGTAACGGTGCAGGCGCTGACCGTCTTCCATTTCGATGTCGATTTCCACGCTTTTCGGCAGCCGCTGCTGCCACACCGGCGTGTTGACCATGGCCGGTGCCGGCCAGAATTCCAGCCAGCCCACCTCACCGGTCTGCGCCTGATCCAGATAACGCACCGTGAAGTCGGCGACGTCGTCGAGCAGTACGTCTTCCTGGAATTTGGTCGCTACGTTGGTGTCCAGTACCGGCCAGTAACGCCGGTAAAGCTTGTCGCCCTCGAAGGCGTACACCACGCGTTGCATTTCGCTGCGGCGGCGTAACGCGAACGGGTTGGCCCAGCCCAGGCGGGTGAATTCGACGTAGTTGTCGTTACCGATCAAGGCGGGCCGCGGGTCGCCGTAGGGGTCGCGTACCGGCCGGGCGATCATCTGCTCGAAGTCCAGGGTCAGGTAGGTCACCGCCCGCTGGGCGTTTTCCAGCTCGGTGGCGCCTTCACTGAGGATGTCACGGTTTTTCATGGCGCTGCTGAGAAACTCCACCGCCACCACGTACATCAACGCGAAGATGGCGATAGTGATCAACATTTCCAGCAGGGTGAAACCCGGCTGGCGCCGTCTGGAATAGCGCATCAGCCCCCCGTCAGGTCCTGGCCGCCAGCGCCGCCACCGCCTTGCCGCCCACCGGTAAAGGACTGCCCTTCCTGGGCCGGCTTGCCGATCAGGCTGGACAGCTCATATTCAAGGCCACCGCGCTGGTCGTCGCGGATCGCGCCCACCTCGATATCCACCCGGCGGGTGTCCGGGTAAGGCCCGGCGCTGATGGTGGTGCGCACCCACCATTCCCGCTCGCCACGGGTCACCTGATCGTCATTGGTGCCGGTTTTGGGCCATTGCTGGTACACCTGCATTTCGACCAGCTTGTCGGCGGCCACCAGATAGGCCCGGCGGGTGTCGTCGATATTACGGTATGCCACGGCGCTGGCGCCGAGGGTCTGACCCAGGGTGACCATGGCCAGCGCCAGCACCGCCACCGCGAGCACCACCTCCACCAACGTGAAACCCGCCTGACTGTTTTGGCGACCGCGCGAAACCATGGTCAATCCTCCAGAAAATCGTCGTCGATCAAACTGTCGTCCGGCTTTTCGTCCGGCGCGGTGAGCGCCTCTTCTTCTTCGTCCCGGTCCGGGTCGCGGACTTTACCCAGGGCGCTCATCTGGCGCCGCGCTTCCAGGTCGACGTCCTCACGGGAGCGCACCGTGAAGGTGATCGGCGTGGTCTCGCCACTGGGGAAAAAGAACACCTGGGGCAGTGGGTCCTGGTCTTCTTCGTCGCCCCCTTCGCCATCCCGCTCGTCGCGGTCGTCGCCCAGCAGGCCCTCGTCGTCACCGCCGAACGGATCGTCGCTGACCAATTGTTTGGCGGCGTCCTGCAGGGAAACACGCTCCCCCTGACTGTCATCGGGCAGGTCGTCGTACTGCCAGGTCAGCTCCAGACCCTCGGGCAGGCGGTTGGCCTGCAGACCGTTGCCCTGGGCGGGCACGAACTCGCGCTGGCCGACGTCGTAGGTAAGCGGCGTCCAGCCCCGTTCCGTGACCCGTAACGCCATCAGACGTCCGGAGAACAGGCTCTGTTCGTTGAGCATGATCAGGGTGTCGGCGAGGCTGGCGCTTTCACTGTCCAGTTGGCGCTGGTCGTCGACCCACACCGGCACCACCAACACCGCCAGTGACAGCATCGCCACCAGCCCCACCACCACCAGGATTTCCAGCAGGGTGAAGCCGTGCTCGCGATGGCATCGCTTGCCGTCAGACCCGGGCCGCCACATCAGTTGTCGTTATCGCGCCAGCTGATGTCCGCGTCGGTGCCCTCGCCGCCTTCCGCGCCGTCGGCGCCCAGCGAGTAAAGGTCAAAGGGGCCGCCCACGCCGGGGCTGATGTAGATGTACTCGTTACCCCAAGGGTCCTCCGGCACGCTCGGCAGGTAACCGCCCTCCGGCCACTTGCGCGCCGAAGCGGAGCGCTCCACCAGGGCGTGAATGCCCTCCTCGGTGGACGGGTAAGTGCCGTTGTTGAACTTATACATATCAAGCTGCTGGACGATCCGCGACATGTTGGTCTTGGCGATATCCACCTTGGCCTGTTCCCCCTGCCCGATCACATTGGGCACGATCATCGCGGCGAGCAGACCGATAATGGCCACTACCACCATGATTTCCAGCAGCGTGAAACCGCTCTGGGTGCATTGCATCTTGTTCATGAGACACCTTTTCGTGTTGTCTGGAAGTCACTTCCTTGTTTTGGGGATTGCACTTTTTCTTGTCGCTGACGGGTTCAGCCCGCCATGAAGTTGTTCATCTGCATGATCGGCAGCATCACCGCCAGAACAATGAGAATCACGAACCCGGCCATGGTCAACAGCATTAACGGGCCCAGCAACCCCACCATGGTTTGGACCGTGCTGGTGAGTTCCCGTTCCTGATAATCCGCCGCCCGGCTGAGCATACTGTCCAGCTCACCGCTGGTTTCACCGCTGGCGATCATCTGTACCAGCATGGGTGGAAAGTAGCCACTGGTCTCCAGCGCCCGGCTCAGGCTACCGCCTTCGCGCACCCGCGCGGCGGCGGTCACCACCGCCTCGCGTATCGCCAGGTTACCCACCACCTGGGCGGCGATGAACAAGGCGTCCACCAGCGGCACCCCGGAACGGCCGAGAATCCCCAGGGTGCTGGCCAGGCGGGCACTGTCGGAGGCGCGCATCATGGTGCCGATCAGCGGCAGTGTGGCCAGCCTGCGGTGCACACGCATGCGGAAAGCCGGCTCGCGCATGGCGCGGGAAAAGGCCACCACCGCGCCGACGACCACCAGCGCCAGCAACCAGCCCCAGGCGCGCACGAAGTCACTGAGCGCGATCACCGCCACGGTGATGAAGGGCATCGCCTGTTCCCGGTTGTCGAACACAGCCACCATCTTGGGCACCACGAACGCCATCAGGAAACCGATCACCAACGCCGAGAAGACCATGATGAAAGCGGGATAGATCATCGCCTGGCTGACGGAACGACCGGTGTCATCGCGGGTTTCCAAGTAGTCGGCGAGCTGTTCCAGTACCTGCTCCAGGTGGCCGCTCTGCTCCCCGGCGGCGACGGTGGCGCGGTACATTTCCGGAAAGGCACGCGGGTACTCGGTCATCGCCCGCGCCAGGCTGAACCCTTCCAACACCTTGCCGCGCACCGCCATGACGATTTTCTCCACACGCGGGTTACCGGCCTGTTTGGCCACGGCGCCCAAGGCCTGCTCCACCGGCAGGCCGGATTTGAGCAGCGTCGCCATTTGCCGCGTGATCAATGCCTGCTCGCCACCCTTGAGTTTGCCGGTACCGGACAGGTGCCCGGACAGTCCGCCGGCGGACTGATGGTCCTTGGCTTCGGAGACCTCCAGCGGCACCCAGCCCTTGCCGCGCAACTGCTGGCGCACATGGCGGGCGCTGTCCGCCTCCAGGGTGCCGCGTTTTACTTTGCCCCGGTGATCCAGGGAGCGGAATTCAAAAGCGGGCATCAGTCTTCCTTGGTGACGCGCAGTACTTCTTCAATACTGGTATCGCCGGCCAGCACCTTGCGCCAGCCGTCCTCGCGGATGCTCGGTGTGAGCTTGCGGGCGTGACGCGTGATCTCCAACTCCCCGGCGCGCTCGTGAATCAGCTCGCGCATGGCGTCGTCGATGATGACCAGTTCGTAAATACCGGTACGGCCCCGGTAGCCTTGGTTGTTGCAGCTCTCGCAGCCTTCCGGGTGATAGAGGGTCACATCCTGGTCCGGGGCCAGCCCGAGCATGCGCCGCTCACTTTCACTGGGCCGGTAGGGCCGTTTGCAGTCCGGGCACAGCACCCGCACCAGGCGCTGGGCCAAGGCCCCGAGCAGGGAGCTGGAAAGCAGGAACGACTCAATGCCCATGTCCTGCAACCGGGTCACCGCGCCCACCGCCGTGTTGGTGTGCAGCGTGGAGAGCACCAGATGGCCGGTAAGGGACGCCTGCACCGCGATTTCGGCGGTTTCCAGGTCGCGGATCTCACCCACCATCACCACGTCCGGGTCCTGACGGAGAATGGCGCGCAGCCCCCGGGCGAAGGTCATGTCCACCTTGGTGTTGACCTGGGTCTGGCCGATACCTTCCAACTGATATTCAATCGGGTCCTCCACGGTGAGAATATTACGGGTGCTGTCGTTGAGCTCGGTGAGCGAGGCGTACAAGGTGGTAGTCTTACCGGAACCGGTGGGGCCGGTGACCAGAATGATGCCGTGCGGTTTGTGGATCAGCTCGCGCATGTGGCTGTCGCAGACGTCGCCCATGCCCAGGTGCGACACCTGCAGCCGGCCGGCCTGCTTGTCGAGCAGACGCAGCACCACCCGCTCGCCGTTGCTGGACGGCATGGTCGAGACCCGCACGTCCACGTCGCGGCCGCCCAGGCGCAGGGAAATACGCCCGTCCTGGGGGATACGTTTCTCGGCGATATCCAGGCGCGCCATGACCTTGATACGCGACACCAGCAGCGGCGCCAGCTCGCGCTTGGGGGTGAGCACTTCACGGAGCACCCCGTCCACCCGCATGCGCACCACCAGGCGGCGCTCGAAGGTTTCGATATGAATGTCCGAGGCGTCCTCGCGGATTGCCTCCTGGAACAGGGCGTTGATCAGCCGGATGATGGGGGCGTCGTCTTCCTGTTCCAGCAGGTCCGAGGTTTCCGGCAGGGAGTCCGCCAGGCTGGCCAGATCCAGGCCTTCGAGGTTATCGGCGGCCTCGGCGGCGGCGCCGCGCTGCTGTTCGTAGGTGATCGCCATGGCGGCGCTGAAGGCGCCGTCATCAAGGCGCACGATGGCGGGCAACCCGCCCAGCCAGCGCTGCACCTCGGCCACCGCCGACAGCGACACGTCGTCGCGGCAACACAGTTCCCGCCGGCCGTCTTTCTCCCTCAGCAACACACCGAACCGGCGGGCATAGCCGTAGGGCAACAGCAGCGGGCCGTCGCCCACTTCCGGCAGCTCGGACTGCTCCATGACTGCTTCACTCATACGCTCAGTACCTTTCCATAAGTATTTCCACGATCTCGCCGTTGCTGTCGGAAAGATCCAGGAACTGAAAACCGGCGTGGTATTCCCCCGGTTCGTCCAGTGCCTCGCTCCACACCACCCTGGCGTTGAAGCTCATGGTGTTGACGCCGCCAATCTGATCCGGAAGCACCATTCCCAATTGTAATTGTTCGCTGGGCGCCACATCCCGCCGCAGCGACAGCTTGAAGCCGCCGACGCTGAGATTGGTCAGCCGACCCACGTTACCACCGGTGCTGCGATCAAACACCACCAGCTCATGGAACATGCGCTTGCGCGGGTGGCGGCGGCGTTCGCGGCGGTCGTCACCGGCGGCGTCCGGGTCGCGCGGGCGCAGCATGAACACCACCCCGGTGAACTCACCGCTCTCGCGCAGTACCGGATTGGCGTGCACCCGCAACGGCACCGGCTCGCTGTCGCCCCGTGGACGCACATCAACGTCGTCCTCCCAGTGTCGCCCCTCGGCACAACGGGCAAGCACCGGCGAATCCGGCCACTCGCCGTGCCCGAACAGCAGCGGCGTCACCGGCGTGCCGAGCAGCGCATCGCGCTCCACGTTCAACAGGGCGCCGGCGGATTCGTTGCAGAACGTCACCAGGCCATTGGCGTCGGCCCCCACCACCGACTCGCCGAGCGCGTGCAGCAGCCGCTCGTTCTCGTCCTTGAGGCGCTTCATCTGGACCACCGCCTGCTGCAACTTGCGCCGCTGACGGTCGAGCTCCATAAAGACATTGACCTTGGCATCGAGAATCTGTTCATCGACCGGCTTGAACAGGTAATCGACGGCGCCGTGGCGGTAGCCCTCGAACACGTACCTCTGTTCCTTGGAAATGGCGGTAACGAAAATAATCGGAATGTGGCGGGTCTTGCGGTTCTGGCGCATCAACTGCGCCACTTCGAAGCCGTCCATCTCCGGCATCTGCACGTCGAGGAGTACCAGCGCGAAATCATGCTTGAGCGCCAATGCCAGGGCGTCGTTGCCGGATTCGGCCATGACCAGATTGCGGTCCTCGCCTTCCAGCAACGCCTCCATGGCGATCAGGTTCTCCCGGTGATCATCGACGACCAGGATATTCTGTTTTTTCATCTCGCAACCCAATCAAGAATTCCGCCAGATACGGGCCGATGCGTTCCAGATCCAGTACTTCCCGCACCGATCCCTTTGTTATTGCCGCTTCCGGCATGACCGGAGCCTCGCTGCTCTGCGGCGACTGAGCCAGGGTCAGCCCGCCGCGGCGGCGAATATAGTCCAGACCCTCGGAGCCGTCTTCGTTGGCGCCGGTGAGGATCACCCCGATCACTCTTTTGCCATAGACGTGGCCCGCCGAAAAGAACAACTCATCAATCGACGGCCGCGAAAAATGCACCGGCCGATACATCGACAGGGCAATGGTCTCATCCGTTTCCACCAGCATATGGTAACCGGGCGGCGCCACATAGACGTGCCCGGGGCGGATACGCTCTTTATCTTCCGGTGCCACCACCGGCAGCCGACTGTAGCGGGCCAGCAGCCAGGCCAGCCTGTTCTCGGCGCTGGCGTTCTGGTGCTGGACCAACATGATGGCCGCGGGGAAGCCTTCAGGCAAGCTGGCGAGCACCGAGGAGTAGGCGTTCAAGCCACCCCAGGACGCCCCCATCACGACCGCTTTAACGGGCGCCGCACCGGGCACTTACTCCCCCTGGCCGCGGTTACGCTTTTCCGCCTCGTAGGCGGCGCGGTGCGCCTGGGCTTCCTTGAGTTTCACCTGAAGCTCGCGGCGCTGCCGGTCCAGCTCCAGAAAGAAATTCACTTTGCTCTTGAGGATCAAGGGGTCGAGCGGCTTGAACAGGTAGTCCACCGCGCCCGCCTGGTAGCCCTTGAACACATACTTCTTCTCTTTGCTGATCGCCGTGACGAAGATAATCGGGATGGTTTGGGTGTCCTTGCGCTGGCGCATCAATTCCGCCACCTCGAAACCGTCCATGCCCGGCATTTGCACATCCAGAAGCACCAGGGAAACATCTTCCTTGAGCAGAATTTTTAGCGCTTCCTGGCCGGATTCGGCCTTCAACAGCGTGCGCCCCTCATCTTCCAGAATCGCTTCCAGGGAGACCAGGTTGGCGGGTTGATCATCAACCAACAGCAGTTTCTGCTCGATCATGATTATTCTCGATTAAGCGTGTTTGTTAGGCGTTAGGACGCAATTGTCTTTTTCGAAAGATCCGCAGCGACCGGTTGACCACGTCGAACGCCTCTTCGTTGCCGCTGAAGCGCAGGCTTTCCTTGGTGCCCAGGCACAGGAAGCCACCCATATCCAGGCTTTCACCGAACAGCTTGAACACGCGCTGCTGCAGGGGGCGATCGAAGTAAATCAGAACGTTGCGGCAGAGTATCACATGCATTTCGCCGAACACCTGGTCGGTGGCCAGATCGTGGTCGGCGAACACGATATTGCGCTTGAGGCGCTGCTCCATGATGACGCTGTCGTAGCGGGCGGTGGCGTAGTCGCTCAGGGACTGGCGGCCACCGGCGCGACGGTAGTTATCCGTGTATTGCTTGAAGGCATGGATCGGGTAGATGCCCTTCTTCGCCGCCGCCAGTACGTTCTTGTCGATGTCCGTGGCGTACAGCATGGCGCGCTCGTAGAGCCCTTCTTCTTCAAGAAGAATGGCCATCGAGTAAATCTCTTCCCCGGTGGCGCAACCGGCGTGCCAGATCTTGATGAACGGAAAGGTCTTGAGCACCGGCACCACCTCCTCGCGAAACGCCTTGTAGAACTCCGGATCGCGGAACATCTCGGTGACGTTGACGGTGAGGTCGTTGAGCAGGGTGACGAAGAACTGCCGGTCGCGCAGCACCCGGTCGGTCATTTCCAGAATGGTGGAAAACCCGGACATGGTGAGCCGGTGCATAATGCGCCGGCGCATGGATGCCGGGCTGTAGGAGCGGAAATCATAGCCGTAGAGCTGATAAATCGCCTCCAGAAGCAGGCGGATTTCAATGTCCTCTACCTGCACCTGTTCGTCGCTGATTGCCGGCTGCGATTCCACTTCAGGCACTCCTATTTATGCAGCCAGACCCGCATCAGCGAGGTCAGCTTGCTCATGTCGATGGGTTTGGAGCAGTAGTCGTTGGCGCCGGCGTCCAGGCACTTGGCGCGGTCGTCCTTCATCGCCTTGGCGGTCAGGGCCAGCACCGGCAAGGTGGCGAAGCGCGCCTGGCCACGGATATGCGTCATCGCTTCGTAGCCGTCCATTTCCGGCATCATGATGTCCATCAGCACGATGTCGAAATCCGGGCTCTCGTCCAGCGCTTCCAGGGCCTCGCGGCCGTTGTTGGCGAGATGGATATCGAAACCCAGCTCCTCCAACTGCGCGGACAGCGCGTAGATATTGCGCATGTCGTCGTCCACCAGCAGCAGCTTCTTGCCTTCGAAAATATCGTCGCGGTGTTCGATCAATTCCGGATTACCGCGCCGATGGGCTGGCAAGGTGGACTCCAACCAATGCAGGAACAGCGAGGCCTCGTTGAGCAGCCGTTCGTGGGACCGTTCCGTTTTCAGAATGATGCGGTCGGCGTACTTGCGCAGCCGCGCCTCTTCGTCGCGGGTCAGGTCCTTGCCGGTGTAAATCACCACCGGCACGGCCTCGTAGTCGTCGTTGCCGTGCAGGCGCTCGAGCAGCTCGAAGCCGCTCATGTCCGGCAGCGTCAGATCCAGAATCATGCAGTCGTAGACGGTCTCGCCGAGGGCTTTCAGCGCCGCTTCGCCGCTGGTCACCGCGGTGATCTGAACGCCCTTCTGGTCGAACAGCTCGCGAATGCTTTCATGCTGAATCGCGCTGTCTTCCACCACCAGCAGGCGCCGCACATTGGTCTCGATGGCGGTTTCGATCTTGGCGAAAGCGCTGAGCATCTGGTCCTGGCTGACCGGTTTGGCGAGAAAGTCGATGGCGCCCAGGTCGAGCGCCTTCTTGCGCTCGTCCTTGCCGGACAGAAAGTGCACCGGGATGTCCTGGGTGCGCGCGTCCGCCTTGAGCTTTTCCATCACTTCCCAGCCGTCGATGCCGGGCAGGCCGATATCCAGGATAATGGCGCTGGGCCGGTAGCGGCGCGCGTACTCCAAACCGCTCTCGCCGTCGTGACAGATATGGCTTTCCAGGCCGTAATCCGCCGCCAGGTCCACCAGCACATTGGCGAACTCGCCGTCGTCCTCCACCACCAGCACGGTCTTTTCCCGTACCACGTAGCCGTCGTCGCCCTCGTTGAGCGGCAGATTGGCGGCGGTGTGCGCTTCGGCGTTGGCGCCGATGTCCACCGGTTCCGGGGTCGCCGGCCGCTCGCCGTCTTCTGTCTGCGCGCCCTGCTCCGCGTAGCCTTCGGGCAGGTAGAGCATGAAGGTGGCGCCGGTGCCCGGCCCGTCGCTGTGCAGGCTGATTTCACCGCCCAGCAAACGCGCCAGCTCCCGCGAGATGGTCAGGCCCAGGCCGGTACCGCCGTATTTGCGGCTGGTGGTGCCGTCGGCCTGCTGGAACGCCTCGAAGATCAGCTTCTGTTTGTCCTCCGGAATGCCCACCCCGGTGTCCCGGACCGCGAACTTAACCGTGCTGGCGCGATCCAGACGGCCGGGGATGCGCTCGTCCTCGCCGGGACGTTCGATGCTCAGAGTCACGGAGCCGTCGTCGGTGAATTTGAGCGCGTTGGACAGCAGATTTTTCAAAATCTGCTCCAGGCGCTGCCGGTCGGTGTAGACGTTCTCCGGCAGCCCGGCGCCCTGCTCCACGTGGAAGGCCACGTTGCGGTTCTCGGCGATATGGCTGAAGTGGCGGCGGAAATGGTCGCACAGTTCCGGCGGCGCGATGGCGTCCACCATGACGTCCATCTTGCCTTCCTCGATCTTGGAGATGTCGAGGATGTCATTGATCAGCGACAGCAGATCGGCGCCGGCGGAATGGATCACCTGGGCGTGTTCCACCTGCTTGTCGTTGAGGTTGCCCTTCTTGTTCTGGCCCAGGGCATTGGACAGAATCAGAATCGAGTTAAGCGGCGTGCGCAGCTCGTGGGACATGGTGGACAGGAACTCGGACTTGTACTTGGAGGACAGCTCCAATTCCTTAATCTTGTCTTCCAGCTCCTGGTGCAGCAGCTCCAGCTCTTTGTTTTTCTGGCCCATTTCCGCTTTCTGCTCGCCAAGCACCTTGGCCTGGGCTTCCAGTTCCTCGTTGGTGACGCGCAGTTCTTCCTGCTGGGCCTGCAGGGATTCCTCCGACGCACGAAGGGCCTGGGTCTGCGACTCCAACTCTTCGTTGATCGCTTTCAGCTCTTCCTGCTGTTGCTGGAGGCGCGATTCGGAGGCGGACAGCTCCATGGCCTGCTCTTCCAGGTCCTGATTGACCTGGGCCATCTCTTCTTTCTGCGCTTCCAGCGCGCGCGCCTGCTGCTGGGTCTGCTCCAGCATGCCGGCCAGCCGCAGCCGGTTCTGGGCGCTGTGCAGGGCCACGCCAATCAGGGCGGCACCCTGCTCCAGGAAGGCGGTGTCGGAATCGGAAAACGACTGAAAGGCGCCCACTTCCAGCACGCCTTTCAATTCATCGTCGTGAAGAATCGGCAGCACCATGACGTTGCGCGGTGCCGCGTTGCCGGTGCCGGAGCCCACCAGCATGTACTCCTCGGGCACCTGCTCGAGAATAATGGTTTTCTTTTCCAGCGCGCTCTGCCCGACCAGGGATTCGCCCAGACGGAATTCGTTGGCCAGCTGCTTGCGCCGCTGCATGGCGTAGGCGCTGGAAAGGCGCAGTGTTTCGCTGTCGGTGTCGAAGGTATAGAAGGCGCCGACCTGAGCTTCCAGGGTGGGCACCACATAGGAGAGAAGATTGTTGCCCAGCTGTTCGATGCTCAGATCACCGCGCATCAAGGCGTTGAGTTCGGACAGCTGGTTTTTCAGCTGCTCCTGACGCCGGTCCTCGTCGGTGCGCGCTTTCAGGGTGTCGCGCATTTTGCGGATGGCGCGGATCAGGTGGCCGGTTTCGTCACGGCTGTCGCTGCGGATCTCGGTGTCCCAGTTGCCGCTGGCGATGCTGTCTGCGGCGCCCATGGCGTCTTCCAGGGGGCGCGTAATGGAACGGGTGACCCGCAACGCGATAAGGCCAAGCAAGGTGAACGCCACGCTGCCCAGGGCCAGGCCGATAAGCTGAGTGCTTTTATTGTCCTCACGACTGGCGTTGAGGTTGTCGCGGAAGCTTTGGTACCGCTGCTGCTCGAAGGCGCGGTGTTCGTCGGCGTACTGCGCTTCCAGTTGCTGCATCTCGGTGAGCGCTTCATAGCTGCCGACCTGGGACCCGGGGTCCTCGATCAGCGCGGCGGCGGTGCTGTTGGCGACCGTGATATAGGTGATGAACGCGGAACGCAGGTCGTCCACCGGGCCGCTCAAGGCGGGATCGAGACGCTCGATGTCGCCGAGCCGCTCCAGGAAGCGGTCGGAGCGTTCGCGGGCCTCGTCGAGCAGGCTGGCGTCCATCTGGGTGATGGCGTCGCCGTAGGCGTCGCTGATCGCCAGGAACTCCACGTTATTGGCATTGACCAGCTCCAGCACCGGAAAGTCATGACTCTCCACCTGGCGCAGATGATCAATATTGGTTTCCGCGATGTAGTAGCTGTACAAGAAATAGGCGAGGAACAGAAAGATCCCCAGGCCCGCCACGGACAAAATCTTCAGCCGCACGGACAGATGCTGAAACCCAGTCATTAACCGTTTCCCCCTGAATCCGAGGTTTGTTATGGCGTTATGCTATGGCCTCGGTATTCGTGCTTTCCCGCAGGATTAAGACTAAAGCATTAAAGTACCAGAAAGCGATTCAAGGCGGCAATAAAAGGCGACGATCAGGGGGAGAGAAAGGATGTTGGTGCGGGTAGCCGGACTCGAACCGGCACAGCCATAAGGCCGAGAGATTTTAAGTCTCTTGTGTCTACCAATTTCACCATACCCGCGGGGCATGCCGAACTTTACACAACAGATGCAGGCCTGGGAATGGAGGCGCGGGTCGGAATCGAACCGGCGTATACGGAGTTGCAGTCCGCTGCATAACCACTCTGCCACCGCGCCGTTAAACCTGTACGAACAAAAAACCCCGGCTTGGGCCGAGGTTGGGAATCTGGAGCGGGAAATGGATTCGACCGGGCTGGCGTTCCAGCTCGCGACCCCAAACCCCAACGTCGAGATTCACTTTGAAACCTGGAGCGGGAAACGAGATTCGAACTCGCGACCCCAACCTTGGCAAGGTTGTGCTCTACCAGCTGAGCTATTCCCGCTTTTTTTCCAGCGCCGGGCTGACCCCGACGCGAAGCCGCATTCTACCCGAGCGCGGGTCTCTGTCAAGACTGTTTTTGCTGCCGATTCAATATCTTGGACAAACTTTGCGCAGCCACGCCGGCCCCTTCAAAGTCGCCCGTTCAGGGGTCGTCCCGGTCGTTTCCCAGGCCGGTGAGCTGCGGCAACGCCGCGCGCAGATACGAGAACATGGACCACAGCGTCAGCGCCGTGGCCAGGTACAGACAGGCGTAACCCAGCCAAAGACCCGGGGTCATCAGAATGTCGCCGTCCACCCCGTGGGCGGGCTTGAGGGCCAGCAACAGGGTAATCGCCACCATTTGCATCACGGTTTTGATCTTGCCGATGGAACTCACCGCCACGCGGCCGCGCTGCCCCAGCTCCGCCATCCATTCGCGCAGCGCGGACACGGTGATTTCACGGGAGACGATCACCATGGCCGGCACCGCGAACCAGACGCTGGCGTGGGTTTGCACCAGCATCACCAGGGCCACCGCCACGATCAGCTTGTCCGCCACCGGGTCCAGAAAGGCACCGAACGGGCTGGTCTGTCCCAGGCGCCGGGCCAGATAGCCGTCCAGCCAGTCGGTGAGGCCGGCGGCCAGGAACAGTGCCGCGGCGAGCAAATCGCTCCACCCGAAAGGCAGGTAGAACACCGCCACCAGCACCGGGATGGTCGCCACCCGGATCAGCGTAAGAATGTTGGGCAAGTTGAGAATGGGAGCGTGCTTGGACATGGATAACTTCTATGCCGTCGGCGGAAAACGCGAGTATAACGGAAAGCGGCGCCGGCCTCATTGTTGATCCGCTCGCGTGAGCCGCATCTCGCCGGTTATTCGTGAAACCAGTTGTAGAGCGTCTCCGCGGTCTGGGCGTTGATGCCCTCTACCCGGGCCAGCTCTTCCCGGGAGGCGTTGCGCAGTTGCTTGAGGCCGCCGAAATGGTTGAGCAGCGCCTTGCGCCGCTTGGGGCCGACACCGGGGATGTCCTCCAAACCGGAACGGCGCGCCTTGCCCCGCCGCGCACGGTGACCGGTGATCGCGAAGCGATGGGCCTCGTCGCGCACTTGCTGCAGCAGGTGCAGCGCCGCATGGGCGCCGCCGGGCACCAGCTCGCGGCCGTCCGGCAGATACAACACTTCCAGACCCGGGCGCCGGCTGGGGCCCTTACCGATGCCCATCACCAGCACCTGATTATCCAGATTCAGGCTTTGAATTACCTCGAAGCTGCGCTGCATTTGCCCCTTGCCGCCGTCGATCAGCAGCAGGTCGGGCAGCTTCGCCTCTTCCTTGACCACCCGCTGGTAGCGGCGCCGCACCGCTTCTTCGAGCGCCTCATAGTCGTCGCCGCCGTGTTCCGGGCTGACATTGAAGCGGCGGTAGTCCGCCTTGCGCGCGCCTTGCTGGTCGAACACCACGCAGGACGCCACCGCCCGTTCGCCCTGGGTGTGACTGATATCGAAGCATTCGATGCGACGAATCGGGGTGTCCGCTTCGAGCAGGGTTTCCAGGGCATGGAAGCGCTGTTCCAGATGCTCGCGGGCGGCCAGATCGGTGTGCAGGGACTGCTCAGCGTTGGTCCGCGCCATGTTCAGCCAGGCCTGGCGCTGGCCGCGCACGCGGGCGGCGAGCCGGATTCGCCGCCCCAGTTGCGTTTCCATGGCCTCCTGCAACGCCTCCTGCCCCGGTAGCGCGCCGGGCAGCACGATCTCCCGGGGGATCGACTGGTCGTCGCGCTCCCCAAGATAATACTGGGCCAGAAACGCTTCCAGGATTTCGTCGCTGTCTTCCTCGCCGCGGGTGTCCGGCCGGAAGCTGCGGTGGCCGAGCACCCTGCCCTGGCGCACCATCAGCACCTCCACCACCGCCAGGCCATGCCGTACGGCGATGGCCACCGCGTCCACGTCGCCACCCCGGTCGGTCTCCACGTTCTGCTTTTGCTGCACTGCCTGGATCGCGGCAAGCTGATCGCGCAGTTCCGCCGCCCGTTCGAAATCCAGTTCCTCGGCGGCTTTCTCCATCTGGACGGTGAGGTGGTCGCTGACCTGCCGACTGCGGCCGGAGAGAAAGTCCATCGCCATGCGCACCTGTTCGGCGTACGCCTCGCGGCTGACGAATTCCACGCAGGGCGCCGAGCACCGCTGAATCTGGTACTGCAGGCAGGGGCGGGTTCGGTTGCGAAAAAAACTGTCCCGACAATTACGTACCCGGAACACCTTTTCCACCAGGGCGAGGGTTTCGCGGACACTGCCGGCGCTCGGATAGGGGCCGAAATAGCGGCTGCCGGGGCGGCGCTTGCCGCGATGGAAGGTGATGCGCGGATACTCGTCCGTGGTGGTGATCTTGATGTAGGGGTAGGATTTATCGTCGCGCAGCAGAATATTGTACGGCGGCCGCAGGGACTTGATCAGCGACTGTTCAAGCAGCAACGCCTCCGCCTCGCTGGCGGTGACCGTGGTCTCCACCCGGGCGATGCGACCCACCAGCGCGCGGGTCTTGGCGCCGGTGACGTTCTTCTGGAAATAGGAATTCAGCCGGGCACGCAGATCCCGGGCTTTACCCACATAGAGTACCCCGCCATCGTCGTCCAGCATCCGGTAAACACCGGGCTTGCGGGCGCAATGGGCGAGAAACTGCTTGGCGTCGAATTGCGGCAAGGCCACTCCGGGGTCGGCGAACGAAAGGCTGCATAGGATCGGCACTGGCGCGATACTGTCAAGCCCGCGCCGATCATTTCCGCCCGCCGACCGGACCCTCAGGCCGGGTTGGCTTCGTCGGCGTCCACCATGCCGTGGCGCACCGCCACCAGGGCCATTTCCACATCGCTGCTGATGCCGAGCTTGTCGAAAATGCGGTAACGGTAGGTGTTCACCGTCTTGGGCGACAGGCAAAGCTGATCGGCCACATCCTGCACCTTATGGCAGTTGACGATCAGAATCATGATCTGCAACTCGCGCTCGGAGAGCATGTCCAGCGGCGCGTCCGGGGTCGGCACGAACGGCCGCAGCGCCATTGCCTGGGCGATGGCCGGGCTGATGTAGCGTTGCCCGGTGCTTACCACCTTGATCGCCTGGACCATTTCCTCCGGATCGGCGCCCTTGCTCAGGTAGCCGGCGGCGCCGGCGTGCAGCAGGCGCGACGGAAACGGCTCGTCCTCGCAGACGGTCACCGCGATCACGCGCAGCCCGTCGTCCTGGCGCAGCATCCGCCGGGTCGCTTCGAGCCCGCCGATGCCCGGCATCTTGATATCCATCAGCACCACATCCGGGCTCAGTTCCCGGGCCAGGCGCACCGCTTCCTCCCCACAATCGGCCTGGCCGACCACGCGAATCCCTTTTTGATCGCCGAGCATACGGGTAATGCCGGTTCTTACCAGATCGTGGTCATCGACCACCAGTACCTTGATCATTTTTATCCTCCCCACTTAGCGTCCTTGATAGTGGATGTATTTTGAACCGTCCAAGCCTAGCGCGCCCGCGTCGCGATGCCTAGTGGTGGCGATCACGATTCGACCAGGGGCGCATTGACGCCCGGGCACTTAAGGGTAAATCTGGGTTCCGGCCAATCTCACAACAAGGACAAGACCGATGAGCGCAATCTTTCTCCTGGTGCTGGGCCTGGGCGGCATGGCTGCCGGCTACTTCGTCTACTCCCGCTTTATCGCGGAGAAAATCTACAAGCTCGATGCGGATTTCCGCACCCCGGCCCACGAGTTCGAGGACGGGGTCGACTTCGTGCCCACCAATCGCTTCGTGCTGTGGGGCCACCACTTTACCTCGGTGGCCGGCGCCGCGCCCATCGTCGGCCCGGCCATCGCGGTAATCTGGGGTTGGCTACCGGCTTTTTTGTGGGTGGTTCTGGGCACCATCTTCTTCGCCGGCGTCCACGACAGCGGCGCGATCTGGGCGAGTGTGCGCAACCGGGCCAAATCGGTGGGCTCGCTCACCGGCGAGGTGGTCGGTGGCCGCGCGCGCAGCGTCTTCATGATCGTCATTTTCCTGGTGCTGCTGATGGTCAACGCGGTGTTCGGGGTGGTGATCGCCAAGCTGCTGATCAATAACCCGGGCGCGGTGGTGCCGGTGTGGGGCGCGATCGCCGTGGCGCTGGTGATCGGTCAGCTTATTTACCGCCGCAAGATCGGCCTGGGCATCGTCTCGGTGGTCGGCGTGGTGGCGCTTTACGCGCTCATCTACATCGGCCCGTCGGTGCCGGTGACCCTGCCGGAAAGCACCGCCGGCCTGTCGCCCAACGCGATGTGGATTCTGATCCTGTTCGGCTACGCGGCGATCGCGTCGCTGTTGCCGGTGTGGGTGCTGCTGCAGCCGCGTGACTACATCAACGGCCTGCAACTGTTCGTCGGCCTGATTCTGCTGTACGGCGCGGTGATCATCGCCAGCCCCACGGTGGTGGCGCCGATGATCAACTTCGGCGTCCCCGAGGGCACGCCCTCGATGCTGCCGCTGCTGTTCGTGACCATCGCCTGCGGTGCCATATCCGGCTTCCACGGTCTGGTGGCCTCGGGCACCACCTCCAAACAGCTCAACAAGGAAACCGACGCCCGCTTCGTCGGTTACTTCGGCGCCGTCGGTGAAGGCGCCCTGGCGCTGGCCGCGATCATCGCCGCCTCCGCCGGCTTCGCCTCCCTGGCCGACTGGCAGGCGGTCTACACCTCGTTCGGCCAAGGCAGCCTGACCGCGTTCGTGGACGGCGGCGCCTTTATTCTCGCCGCCGGTACCGGCATGGAAATGACCGTGGCGGCCACGCTGCTCACGGTGATGGCGGCGCTGTTCGCGGGCACCACCATGGACACCGGCCTGCGCCTGCAGCGCTACATTTTCCAGGAATGGGGCGAGATCTATAACATCGGCTGGATGCGCAAGGCGTTCCCGGCCACCATGCTTTCCGTCGCCAGCTGTTTGATTCTGGCGTTCGGTGCCGGCGGCGCCGACGGTTCCGGCGGTCTGCTGATCTGGCCACTGTTCGGGACCACCAACCAGTTGCTGGCCGGCCTCACCCTGTTGGTGATCACGGTGATGCTGGTGCGCCGCGGCCGGCCCACCTTCTATACCCTGGGCCCATTGGTGTTCCTGCTGGTGATGACCCTGGCCGCGCTGCTGATGCAGCTCCGTGACTTTTACTACAAAGAAAACTGGTTCCTGCTGGGTCTGGATCTGGTGGTGCTGGTGGCGGCGGTGCTGGTGACCCTGGAATGCGTGGCCGCCCTGCGCCGCGCCAAGGGCGCCGCCAACGACGAGAGCGCCTCGTGAGCAGCGAGCGACCGGCGCTGCGCTTGATCGGCCGGCTGCGTCGCTGGTACCGGCGCGCCGGCGATCTGGGCGCCGCCTACTATAACGCGCCCTACCGGGCCGCCATCGCGCGCGCCCGGCGGGACGAGGAGGACCTGTTCATGCTGATGGTGTTCTCGGAAAACCTGGGCATTCCCAATCCGGCCACCTGGTACACGCTGGAGCTGCAGCCCTTGTTGCTGGACCGTTTCCACGACTGGCACAAACGCATGGGCATGCCCCACTCGCCCCTCGACCACTTCCGCTGCTGCTGATTCATGCCGGACCCGAACACACCTCTGGGTATCGACACGTTGCTGCGTCAACGCCGCCTGCTGATGGTGGGCGGCAAGGGCGGCGTCGGCAAAACCACGGTGGCGTCGGCCCTGGCGTTGCGCGCCGTCGCCCTGGGCCGCCGGGTGCTGCTGGTATCCACCGACCCGGCGCACAGCTTGGCGGACGCCTTCGACCGGCACATCGGCGACCAGGAAACCGAACTGGCGGCCAACCTCACCGGCCTGGAAATAGACCCGGACAGCGAGGTGGATGCCCATCTGGAACGGGTGCGCGCTCAGATGGCCCGTTACGCGGCCGCCGACCAGCGCCCGGAGCTGGAGCGCCAGTTGCGGCTCAGCCGGCAATCACCGGGGGCCCAGGAGGCGGCGCTGCTGGAGCGCATCACCACGATCATTGATCAGCAGGACCGTTTCGATCTGATCGTTTTCGACACCGCCCCCACCGGGCACACCCTGCGCCTGCTCAGCCTGCCGGAAATGATGGCCGCCTGGAGCGAGGGTCTGCTCAAACAGAACCGGCGCACCGAACAGCTGCGCAAAGTGCTCGGCCATCTGACGCCGGGACGCGACCTGGAAAGCCCGCTGGGCGAACCGGAGGAGCGGGAGCTGGAAGGCCTGGACGAGCGCGCCCGGGCGTTGGCGGCGCCGCTGCTGGAGCGGCAGCGACGCTTTCACCGCGCCCGCCGGCGGCTGCAGGACACCGACCACACTGGTTTTTTGTTCGTGCTGACGCCGGAGCGGCTGCCGATCCTGGAAACCGAGCGTGCGGTGGACAGCCTCGGCGAGGCCAGGATTCCGGTGGCCGGGATGATCATCAACCGGGTGCTCCCGGACCAGGTAGAGGGCGCCTTCTTCCGCGCCCGCCGGGAGCGGGAGCAACGGCTGATGGGGGACATCGACCGTCGGTTGGGCGCCCTGCCCCGGCTAACGCTGCCGTTGCTGGCCGACGATATTCAGGGGCTGACCGCCCTTACGGCCTTCGCCGCCAATCTGGACGGGTGAGTCCACGCTTATCCCCACCCAATAGCGCATCGCTTATCGGCACGGTCAGCACCACGGGAACTTTCCGCGGACGCGCCTTGTCTGGCCTTTTGTAGCGCCCTTCCCGACCACGCCGGAAGGGAATTTAATAACAACCAGGGGGCAATCAGGATGATCCGACTTGACTCTCTAACCCGCCGTTATGGCGATTTCGTCGCGGTGGAGAACCTGTCTTGCACCATCGAATCCGGCGAAATCATCGGTCTGCTGGGCCGCAATGGCGCCGGCAAAACCACTACAATGAAAATGCTCACCGGCGCCCTGGAACCGGACAGCGGTTCCATACAGGTGGACGGTCTGGACATGCGTAATCACCGCCGCGCGATTCAGCGCCGCATCGGATACTTGCCGGAAAACTGTCCGGTGTACCCCGAGATGACAGTGGTCGAGTACCTCCACCACCGCGCCACAATGCTGGAAGTATCACAGCAGGACCGCCTCGGCGCGATTCGCCGCACGGTGGAACAAGCCGAGCTTCAGAACAAACTGCTCACTCCCATCGGCACCTTGTCGAGAGGATTTCGGCAGCGCGTCGGCGTGGCCCAGGCGATCCTCCATGATCCCGACATCGTGATCCTCGACGAGCCCACCAACGGCCTGGACCCCAAGCAGATCCATCAGATGCGCGATCTGATCCGTGAGCTGTCGCGTCACGCGACGGTGATTGTCTCCACTCACATCCTTCAGGAAGTGGAAGCGGTGTGCCGCCGGGTACTGATGTTGCGCAATGGCGCCCTGGCACTCGATTCGCCGCTGGATGAATTATCCGATAAGGGGCGCCTGCGTGTGGACACCGACATCGAACCCGGGCGCGCTCAAGCTTTGCTGGAAAACATCGATGGAGTGGTCACCGTGACCGGCCTAGGCGGAGGTGCGCTTGAAGTTCGATTGAGTGCACCCGCGGATCAGGTGGCCCCGCAGGTGGCGCGCGCGGTTCTCGACGCCGGCCACCGCCTGTACCGGCTTGAGCCCCGTACCTTTGGGCTGGAAACCTTGTTCCGGGAAAGCAACGACGAATCCAAGGAGGCCGCCCATGGCTGACACCGCTACGCTGGCACGACGGGAACTGCGCGGCTACTTCGGCTCCCCGGTGGCCTATCTTTTTATGGCTGCCTTCCTCGGTGTGACTTTGTTTGTGTTTTTCTGGGTGGAAACCTTTTTCGCCCGCAATGTGGCGGATATCCGCCCACTTTTTGAGTGGATGCCACTGCTGCTGATCTTTCTGGTGGCGGCGATGACCATGCGGGGCTGGAGCGAAGAGAAGCGCTCCGGCACGCTGGAGCTGCTGCTCACGGCACCGCGCTCCAGTCTGGAACTGGTGGCGGGGAAGTTCCTGGGTTGCCTGGGGCTGGTGGCGGTGTCGGTGCTGCTCACCGCGCCGATTCCCATTACCGTGGCCTTGCTCGGTCCGCTGGACTGGGGACCGGTCCTGGGAGGCTATCTGGCTACCTTTCTGCTCGCCAGTGCCTACATTGCCATGGGCCTTTGGATCTCGTCGCTGACCGAGAACCAGATCATCAGCCTGATCGGCACGTTGTTGCTGGGTCTGGCGCTCTATCTCCTCGGCAGCCCGCCGCTTACCCAACTGGCCGGCCGGGGCGTTAGCGAACTGCTAACCAGCCTGGGTACCGGCGCCCGCTTCGACAGTATCACCCGCGGTGTGCTCGACGCGCGCGATCTGGTGTACTACCTGAGCCTCACGGCCGTCTTTCTGGCCTTGAACGTATTGAGTCTGGAGCGACTGCGCTGGGCGCGTGGCGGCCACCGTCACAGCCGGGTCGCCGGAGCGCTGATCGTCCTCAACCTGCTGGCCGTGAATCTTTGGCTGGCACCGGTACAAAGCCTGCGGATCGACCTCACCGAGGGCAATATTTACTCCCTTTCGGACACCACCGACCGCTATCTGGACAATCTTCAGGAGCCGCTGCTGATCCGTGGTTACTTCAGCGCCAAGACCCACCCGCTGCTGGCGCCCCTGGTGCCACAGCTGCGCGACCTGCTACGCGAGTATGGTGTGCACGGTGATGATAATGTCAGGGTTGAGATCGTCGACCCGCAGACGGATCCGGAGATCGCAGAGAAAGCGGCAAAGCGCTACGACATCAAACCGGTCCCCTTCCGTACCCAGAGCAAGTATGAATCGTCCGTGGTCAGTTCCTACTTCGACGTACTGATTCAATACGGCGACGAGCACCGGGTACTCAACTTCCGTGATCTGATCGAGATACGTCGGCATGGCGGCGACGAGGTGCGGGTGGTACTCAACGATCCGGAATACCGAATCACCAAT
Organism: Alcanivorax sp.; assembly: GCA_036276955.1. Taxonomy (GTDB): domain Bacteria; phylum Pseudomonadota; class Gammaproteobacteria; order Pseudomonadales; family Alcanivoracaceae; genus Alloalcanivorax. Next base: position 49,001 of record DASUNW010000063.1, read on the forward strand.
AACATCAAAAAGGTAGTATCACGGTATCGCCGCGCCGGCAGTCCTTTCACCGGCATTGAATCACCGGTCACGTTACGTGCCTTCATTTCCGGGCCGGAACGCCTGCCCGAAGCAGTAAAAGTATTGAAAGAAGACTTCCAGGCCCTTTTAAAGCAATGGCGCGAACAAGCCGGCGACAAGCTCCAGGTCGTCGTGGAGAACCCCGGATCACCAAGCGGTAAGAACGCCCGCGAATTGATCAGGCGCTACGGGATCCAACCGCTGCGCACTGGTTTGTTAGGGACACCGTTCTTTTTCAACGTGATACTCGAACAGGGTGACCAACAAGTGCCGGTGCCCTTGCCTCAGGATCTGGATAAGGCTGCCCTCAAGACGAATATGGAAGTCGCGCTGGAGCGCTTCAAGCCCGGCCTGCTGGACACTATCGCCGTGTACACCCCTGGCGGCGGTTCGCCCCTGGCACGCCGTATGGGCGGATCCGGACCACAGTTCCAGACATTGAAAACCGCGCTGGCGCAAAACCATGTGGTTCAGGACACCGACCTCAAGGCCGGACATCTGCCCGCGGGCACCGACCTGCTGTTGGTACTCGCCCCGGACTCACTGTCGGAAAAACAGCTGTTTACCCTGGACCAGTTTTTAATGCGCGGTGGCACCGTGGTGATTTCAGCCAGTCCCTACAGAGTGAATCTGGGACGCGACGGCCTCAACGCGAGCGCCCATGAAAGCGGCCTGTCCGAGTGGCTCCAGGCCAAAGGCATCAACATGAAACAACAGTTCGTGCTTGATCCCGTCAGCGCCAGCTTTCCAATTCCAGTGGTGCGCCGGATCGGTGGCATTCCGGTGCGTGAGTTCAGCCAGGTCGACTACCCCTATTTCGCGGATATTCGCGCGCCCAGGATGGCGCGGGATACCGCCATTACGCGCGGGTTGGGTCAGCTCACTGTAACCTGGGCTTCGCCCCTGGTTACCGACCAGCTCGACGAAGGCCTTAGCGCCAAGCCGCTGCTACGCAGCTCCAAACGAGCCTGGCTGTCCGACGCCACGGAAATTACCCCGCCCATGGAAGGCGAGGCCGCGCCCTGGACGGCGGAAGTCGGCGCGCGCGACCAGCGTACTCTGGGGCTGGCCGTCACCGGGCGCTTCCAGTCGTATTTCTCGAACAAAACCAACCCTTATCTGAAGTCCGAAAAGAGCCAGGACCCGGACTCGAAGGAAACACCGGACGACACGGCGCCGGTCTTGCATTCCGTCATCCCGGCATCGCCGAAAAACACCCGTCTGGTGCTGTATGCCTCGTCGACATTCGCCAGCGACCAGGTATTGAGACTGCAGCGATTGTCGGCCGGCCGCAGCTACCGCAAACCCGTGGCTTTGTTTCGCAATACGCTGGACTGGGCCCTGGAAGATCCGGCCATGCTGGCGTTGCGCGACGAGGTCCAGACCGCGCGCATACTGCAGCCGCTTACGGAAACCGAGCGCCGGTTCTGGGAGTACCTGAACTACACCCTGGCGATACTGGGTCTGGGGTTGTTATGGCTGATCGCCCGCACACTGCATCGGCGTCGCCAGGCGGCCTTTCTGCGAGCACTGAATGAGGGGGAGGTATGACGACAAAACTCAATCTTTTTCTCACCCTGGCCCTGGGCGCGCAGGTCGCCCTGGCCGCCGCGCTGTTCATCAGCGGCGGCCAGAATGCCGCCCCCCGTACCCGTGGCGCCCTGCTGCCCATGGCACTCGATAACATTGCCTCGGTGACCGTGCGTGACGGCAAGGACAACACCGTTACTCTCGAACGCGAAAACGGTCAATGGCGGGTACCGGCGCGGCAGGGTTTTCCGGCCGACAGGCAACGGCTGAACGATCTGCTGCAAGGCCTGCACCAGGCCCGCCCGGAAATGCCGGTGGCCACCTCGGACGCCGCGCGAAACCGGTTCGACGTGGCCAGGGACGACTTCGCCCGCCATCTGACCTTGCGCACCGATAACGGTACCGAAGTGGCGTTCTACCTGGGCAAGGCCGCCGGCGCCGGACGCGTCTACCTGCGTCGCGCCGGGGAAGACGCCATCCAGGACGTACAGGTGCCTCTGTGGAAAGCCAGCGCGAAAACCAGCGACTGGCTCGATCCGGGCTACCTGCGCCCGAAGCTGGCCGGGGTGACCCATATCCGCTTACCGAACGTGGCCCTGAAGAGGCAAGAGGACCGCTGGCGAGCGGCGGAGTTACCCGAAGGACGCACCACCGACCAGGCACGGGTCCAGAACCTGCTGAACCATTTCCGCACTCTTAGCTGGCAGACCTTGTTGCCCAAGGAAGCCGAAAGTGACGAACCCGCTTTCCAAGTCCGCCTGGAAGGCGGTGGCGAGCCGCTGATCTACCGGTTTTACCGGCATCGCGAGGGTGGCGGGACTCAATGGCGCGTGAAACGCTCCGACGGTGATTATCTGCTTGAGGTCAAGGACGCTGAAGTCAAAGCATTCCGCGACGCCAGCGTGAATAGCCTGAGCCGGGAATCGCCGCCGGCGAACACATCGGCGAGCCAGAAAGACGGCCACGGAGCCGTCTCTGACTAACCGGGCACGGGCCCGCTTCAGGGCCCGTTTTATATTGCGCCGACAAGTCGACGCGACGCCGTCAGCCTCGGACTTCGAACAGCTTTACATCGGGCCGCCCGGCCAGCAAATCTTTCAAACCGCCGCCAAGACCCTTCATGTTCTCACGGTGCGCGTCCAGCGCCGGCTGATCGTTGTACTGTTCATAGATCATCACGGTGTCGCCGTCGTCCACGGACTGGTGAACGGTGTAGCCGTGATTGCCCTCTTCTTTGCGGACTTCCACGGCGATGCGGCTCATTTCAGCGGCGAGCGCGTCGCCCTTGCCGGGCTGGGCGGTAAGGATAGCTACGATACCGAGCATGGTGGTTCCTTTTGTTGTTTATGGAATAACGCTTTTGGAATGAGATTCCGAAAATTGGAATGAGCATGCTGGCACAGGGGCGTGGGTGCGGCCATGGGGTTTTGCGTCGTGGATTGGGGTGGAAAGGACTTGGGGAAAAACCCGGGTCAGCAGGTCATGGGAGCGTAGTCGAGGAATTTGGTGTTTGGTGAAAGGCTTGGGCGCGCTTTGCGCGCGCCGAGAGGGTGGGATTGACTCGCTTCGCTCGGGGCTGCGCCCCGTCGCCTTTGGCGACGTCCTTCGCCGGCCGTAGGCCGGCTCGTTGAACCGGTGGGTTCAAATTAGACCGCCCTGTCCGCCAAAAAAAAGGGGCTGCCTGTTGGCAGCCCCTTTTGTTTGGCGGAGAGGGTGGGATTCGAACCCACGGAGGACGCAAATCCTCGGCGGTTTTCAAGACCGCTGCATTCGACCACTCTGCCACCTCTCCGATGGGCGCCAATCATACCTGAGACGCTTTCGCAGTCAACGGCCCCGGGTCAATAAGCCTGCCATAAGCGCGTGATTCAAGAGGGAAATCTTGATTTTGGCGCGAGTGTCCCTATTATCCATGGGACACCCTCAAGCAATGAGTCCGAGTATGAGCAACCACCCGAACCCGTATACCGCCCCCCACCGTCAGCACGCGGCGACGGCGGTCACCGGCGAGCGCGCCGCTCAGGTCCTGAAAAACACCTATATGCTGCTGGGGCTTTCCCTAATGGTCTCCACCGGGGCCGCGGTGTTCTCCATGTCCGCGGGCATCGGCTACATGAATATTTTCGTGACTCTGGGCGTGTACTTCGGCCTGCTGTTCGCCACCAACAAGCTGCGCAACAGCGCCTGGGGCATTCTTGCCGTGTTCGGCCTGACCGGCTGGCTGGGTTTCACCACCGGCCCGATCATCACCATGTACGCGCAGATCAACGGCGGCATGGAGATCGTTTCCCTGGCGCTGGGCGGCACCGCCAGTATCTTCGTGGCCATGTCGGCCATCGCCCTGGTGACACGCAAGGACTTCAGCTTCCTGACCAACTTCATCATGATCGGCATTCTGGTGGCGTTCCTGGCCGGCCTGGCGGCGATGTTCTTTAACATCCCTGCTCTGTCGCTGGCGGTGTCCGCCGCGTTCGTGCTGCTCTCGTCCCTGCTGATTCTGTGGCAGACCAGCGCCATCATCCACGGCGGCGAGACCAACTACATCATGGCCACCGTCACGCTGTTCGTGTCGATCTATAACCTGTTCCTGTCCCTGCTGCATATTCTTACCGCCCTCAGCGGGAATGATTAAAGTCAGTCTTCTCGTGACCGCCGGGCCGCAACGGCCCGGCGCCCTCACCGCCCTTCGCACCGCGCAAGCGGTGGCGCGCTCTTCCCATCAGCTTTACCGCGTGTTCTTCTACGGAGACGGCGTGCATCTGGCCAACCGTCTGGCCTGCCGCGAGGACGTCGCTTGCGACGCCCAGCGTGGCTGGCAGACGCTGGTGGCGGAGCACGGCTGGCCGGCCTCGGTGTGCGCGGGCGCCGCGCTCAAGCGTGGCGTCTGCGATACGACGGAAGCCCGCCGCGCCGGCCTGGACGACGCGAACGCCACCCTGGCGGACGGCTTCACGCTGGTGGGGCTGGGCGACTGGGTGGACGCCCTGACACAGAGCGACCGGGTGGTGCATTTTGGCTGATTCGGTGCTCTATCTGGTGCGGCGCGCGCCGGGCCGTGGCGGCGGCTGGCGGGAAACCGTCGACATGGCGCTCACCGGGGCCGCCTTCGGCGTGGCTACCCTGGTGTGGTTCGAGGCTTCGCCGTTGAACGTGCTGGCGAGCCGTAGCGACCATGCGGATTTGCTGGCCGAGCTGACCGGCTTCGGCATTCGCTGCGTGGCCCGGCGCGAGGACCTGCCCGACGGGCTGGCCGGAATCGAAGGTCTGGACCCGACGGCGCTTCACCAGCTGCGGCATAGCGCCGCGCAAATGGTCATACTGTAATGCTGCATCTGATCGGCTTTGACGACCTGGACAGCAACATCGGCCGCGACTGCCTGGCGGTCTACGAACGCGGCGATCTGTGCGTGTTCGTCGACCAGGGCCATCTGGTGGCCACCGACTTTCCACTAGAGGGGCCGGGCTATCTGCTTGGCGACGAGGGCCCGCCGGCGGCGCGCGCGGCGGATTTGGAAACCATCGACTACGACCGGCTGGTGGCGCTGATCGCCGAACAGGGCCCGGTCACCGGCTGGTACGACACCGAGAACTCATGAGCGAACATCCTTTCGCGCCCTATGTACGCACCCTGGGCCGTGGCAAACGGGCACGGCGCAGTCTCACCCGCGAAGAAGCCGCCGACGCCATGGCGATAATCCTGCGTGGCGAGGCGGAACAGGCGCAGATCGGCGCCTTCTTGATGCTGCTGCGCGTCAAGGAGGAAACCACCGAGGAGCTGGCCGGCTTCCTGGACGCCTGCCGGCCGGTGTGCCGGGAAAGCCTGGCCGCCCTGCCCGCCGTCGATGTGGACTGGCCCAGCTACGCCGGCAAGAAAAAACACCATCCCTGGTACCTGCTGGCCGCCCGCCTGCTGGCCGACAATGGCCTGCGCATTCTGATGCACGGCGGCCCGGCGCACACGCCCAACCGCCGCTACAGCGACGATATGCTGGCGGAATTGGGGGTGGCGTTGCCCGCTTCGGTGGCCGAGGCCGGCCAGCAGTTGGACGACGACGGCTTGACCTATCTGGACCTGGGACACTTCTGCCCCGCCCTGCCGGAACTGCTGATGATGCGCTTCCAGCTGGGCCTGCGCTCGCCGATCAATACGCTGGCGCGCAGCCTCAACCCCGCCGGCGCGCCACTGAGCATGCAAAGCGTTTTCCACCCGGCCTACCTGGAGCTGCATCTGGGCGCGGCGAGCGCCTGCGGTGACCGCAACCTGCTGCTGTTCAAAGGCGAAGGCGGCGAGCTGGAGATTCGTCCCGACGCGCGCACCGCCCTCACCGGCCTGCGCCACGGCGAGCCGGCGGACGGCGTGCTGAGTGCCGCCATGGGCCGTCAGACGCCGCCGGGCGAGGTGTCGGTGGCACCTCTGCAGGCACTGTGGCGCGGCCAGACGGACGACGCCTACGGCCAGGCCGCCGTGCTCAAGACTGTGGCGGCGGTGCTTTGGGGGTTGGAAAAGGTGGCCAGCCTGGAGGAAGGCGAGAAAGCGGCGGCGGCCCTGTGGGAGGCGCGCCGCCGGGACCGGCTCTAGACGCCATCGGCGTCGGCGGCGCCGAACCAGCGATAGCGCGGGTGCAGGCTGACCACACTGCCGACGATAATCAACGTGGGTGCGTGGATCTCCCGGCCTTCGATGCGGTCGGCCAAGTCGTCCAGGGTGCCGGTGATCACTTCCTGGGCGTCAGTGGTGCCCCGCGAGACCAGCGCCACCGGCGTGTCCGTGGCGCGGCCATGCTCGATCAGCCGGGCGCAGATTTCGCGCAGTCCCACCAGCCCCATGTAGAACACCAGGGTTTCCTGCTCCGCCACCAGGCTGGCCCAGTTCAGGTCGACGCTGCCGTCCTTGCGGTGGCCGGTGACGAACCGCACTGATTGCGCGTGGTCGCGGTGGGTCAGCGGGATACCGGCGTAGGCGGCGCAACCGCTGGCCGCGGTGATGCCGGGCACCACCTGGAACGGGATACCGGCGGCCACCACCTCTTCCAGCTCCTCGCCGCCGCGACCGAAGATAAACGGGTCGCCGCCCTTCAGCCGACACACCTTCTTGCCCTCACGGGCGTAGTGCACCAGCAGGTCGTTAATGTTGTCCTGAGGCAAGGTGTGCCGATCGCGGGCCTTGCCCACGTAAATCAGCTCCGCGTCGTCGCGGGCCAGGGCAAGAATATCCGGCGCCACCAGACGGTCGTAGAGCACCGTGTCCGCCTTGCGCAGCAGATGCAGGCCGCGGAACGTCAGCAGGTCCGGATCGCCGGGGCCCGCGCCCACCAGATAGACCTCGCCACCGACCGCCGCTGGCCGGTTCTGATCCGCCTGCGCCACGGCGGCGTGCAACGCCGCCTCCGCCTCGGATTCATGGCCGGACAGCACCTGCTCCACAAACGGGCCGTCCAGCTGTTGCTCCCAGAACGCTTCGCGGTCTTTGCGATCCGGCAGCGCCCGCGCCAACGGCGCCCGGAAACGACCAAGGATGCCGGCCAGGCGCCCCCAGCGGCTGGGCAGCCAGGCTTCCAGCCGGGCCCGCAGCCGCCGGGTCAGCACCGGCGAGACCCCGGAGGAACTGATGGTGATAAAAAGCGGGTCGCGGTCGATCAACGCCGGGAACACGAAGCTGCTGATATCCGGGCGGTCGACCACGTTCACCGGCACGCCACGCCGCGCGCAGAGCGCCGCGATGCGTTCGTTGAGCGCGTGATCGTCGGTGGCCAGCACCACCAGCCGGGCCTCGTCCAGGTCGCTGTCCTGGAACGGCCGGCGGTGGCATTCCCCCGCCGCGCCGTCGCGTTCCACCAGCGTTTGCAGCTCCGCGCGCCACGCCGGCGCCACCAGGCGCAAGCGGGCACCGGCGCGGTCAAGCAGGCGCGCCTTGCGCAACGCGGTGTCACCGCCGCCCACCAACAGGGCGGTTTGGCCGGCGAGTTTGAGCCCCAGCGGCAAAAAATCCATGGCGTCGGTTCCTCTCAGCGTGCCTTCAGCTCAGGCGTTCCCGCCCTCTCATGTAAGGCCGCAGAGCTTCGGGGATGGTGACGGAGCCGTCCTCGTTCTGGTAGTTCTCCAGAATCGCCACCAGGGCCCGGCCCACGGCCAGACCGGAACCATTCAAGGTATGTACCAACTCCGGCTTGCCGGTCTCCGGGTTGCGCCAGCGCGCCTGCATGCGGCGTGCTTGGTAGTCGCGGAAATTGGAGCACGAGGAGATTTCCCGGTAACGCCCCTGGCTGGGCAGCCATACCTCGATGTCGTAGGTTTTGGCGGCGGAGAAACCCAGGTCGCCGCCGCACAGGATCACCACCCGGTAAGCCAGCCCCAGCTTTTGCAGAATCGCCTCGGCGTGGCCGGTGAGCGCCTCCAGGGCCTGCTCGGACTGATCGGCGGGCACCATCTGCACCAGCTCCACTTTTTCGAACTGGTGCTGGCGAATCATGCCGCGGGTGTCCTTGCCGTGGCTGCCGGCTTCGGAACGGAAACAGGGCGTGTGGCACACGTAGCGGCGCGGCATGCTGTCCGCTTCCAGAATCTCGTCGGCGGCCAGGTTGGTCACCGGCACTTCGGCGGTGGGAATCAGGTACAGCTCGCGCTCGCCCTGCATCTTGAACAGGTCTTCCTCGAATTTCGGCAATTGCCCGGTGCCGCGCAGCGCCTCCGGGCCCACCAGATACGGCACGTACAGTTCCTGATAGCCGTGCTCCTCGGCGTGGGTGTCGAGCATAAAATCAATCAGCGCGCGGTGCAGGCGGGCCAGCTGGCCGCTCATCACCGCGAAGCGCGCGCCGGACAGCTTGCTGGCCCGGTCGAAATCCAGATGGCCCTGGCTGAAGGCCTCACCCAGGTCGACATGGTCCTTGGCGGGAAACCCCAGTTCGGTGGGCGTGCCCCACTGCCGCACTTCCACATTGTCGTCTTCGTCGTTGCCGGCGGGCACTTCATCCACCGGCACGTTGGGCACGCCCATCAGGAAGTCACGGATCTCTTCCTGGATCGCCTTGGCGCGGGCGACTTCGCCGTCCAGCTCCGCGTCCAGGGTCTTCAGGGTTTCCGCCACCTTGGCCTTGGCGGCGTCCACGTCCATGCCGGACTTGATCAGCTCGCCGACTTCCTTGGACGCTTTCTTGCGCTGTGCCTGAAGTTCCTGGGAGCGCACGTCCGCGTCTTTGCGCCGGGCGTCCAGACGTTCGAACCCGGCCAGGTCCAGGTCATAGCCCCGTTTTTTCAGTGCCTCTCGAATGGCGTCGCCGTCCTGGCGCAGCGCGCGGATATCAAGCATGGTCGATCCCCTTGGGAATAAATCGTCGTTCGTCTCGCTGGCCAGCGGCCAGGGCCGCGAAGTTTAGCAAAATCCCCGGCCGCAAGCTGCAAGCTGCAAGCTGCAAGCTGCAAGCTAGCGTTGTTGACGGGCCGGTAGTGCCGGTCAAGCAAAAGTTGCAAGTTTCAACTTGAAAGTTGAAGCGCGGTGAGGGCTTTGCCGACGGCACGGCCGTGCCCGCGTTGCAACTTGCAACTTTCAACTTGCCACCCGCCAGCGGCACGGCCTTTCCTCCAGCACGGCCTGCTTGCGGCTTGTAGCTTGTAGCTTGAAGCTAATCGCCGTAGCGCTTCCAGTCGCTTTCGGCGTTCTTGCGGCGCAGGGTGCGCAGCTTTTCGGCGATGCGGATTTCCAGACCGCGCTCCACCGGCTCGTAGAAACGGGTATCGCGCAGCTCCACGGGAAAATAATTCTCGCCGTCGACAAACGCGTCGGGGAAGTCATGGGCGTAATGGTAGTCGGCGCCGTAGCCTTCGTTTTTCATCAATTTGGTGGGTGCGTTGCGCAGGTGCAGCGGCACTTCATTAGTGGGGTTGCCGGCCACCAGGGCGCGGGCCGCGTTGTAGGCGTTGTAGACCGCGTTGCTCTTCGGCGCCACCGCCAGGTAGGCGATCGCCTGCGCCACCGCCAGTTCGCCTTCCGGGGTGCCGAGACGCTCCTGCACGTCCCAGGCATTGAGACACAGGGTGAGCGCGCGCGGGTCGGCGTTACCGATCTCTTCACTGGCCATGCGCACCACCCGCCGGGCCACGTACAACGGGTCGCAACCGCCATCCAGCATGCGCGCGAACCAGTACAGCGCGGCGTCCGGGTCGGAGCCGCGCACCGCCTTGTGCAGGGCGCTGATCTGGTCGTAGAACACGTCACCGCCCTTGTCGAAACGTCGCACCGCGTCGCGCAGCACTTCTTCCATCAACGGCCGGTCGATGCGTGGCCGCTCACCGTCGGTCAGATCCAGGGCGATCTCGAGCATGTTGAGCAGCCGGCGGGCGTCGCCGTCGGCGTAGCCGAGCAGCAGATCCCGGGCGTCGTCGTCGATCTCGGTGTCGGCCAGTTCCGGCTCCGCCAGGGCGCGACCGAGCAGCGCCTGCAGATCGGCGCGCTCCAGACCGCGCAAACGGTACACCCGGGCGCGGGACAGCAGGGCGTTGTTCAGCTCGAAGGAGGGATTCTCGGTGGTGGCGCCGATAAAGATCACCGTGCCCTCCTCCACGTGCGGCAGGAAGGCGTCCTGCTGGGCCTTGTTGAAACGGTGCACTTCGTCCACGAACAACACCGTACGCCGTCCCTGGCCCAGACGCGCCCTGGCCTGGTCGACGGCGGCGCGGATATCCTTGACCCCGGACAACACCGCCGACAGCGTGATGAACTCGGCGTCCACTGAGCGGGCGAGAATCAACGCCAGGGTGGTTTTACCGGTGCCCGGCGGGCCCCACAGAATCATCGAATGCAGCTGACCGCGCTCGCTGGCCTGGCGCAACGGTTTGCCGGAACCGACCAGGTGCCTTTGGCCGACGTACTGGTCCAGATTGGCGGCGCGCAGCCGCGCCGCCAGGGGCTGGGCGGCGGCGCGGCCGTCGGTTTCGAACAGGTCGTTCATTGCTGCCGGATAATATCGGTGCCTTCCGGAGGCTGAAAATCGAAGCGGCCCGGCGTCGGCGCCTTGTTAATAGTGAGATTGAGGAAATCGATGACGGTCTTTTGCCCCAGGGCGTCTTCCAGACGCATGGATACCGGTCGTTGGCCGTCGAAGGTCACGTCCAGGGTGTCGAACAGCGGGTCGCTACGGCGCGGCTTCAGGCGATAAGTAATGTTGTCGCCGTTGCGGTCCTTTTCTTCAACACGAAACGCTTTGGCCACCGCCGAGGGGTCGCCGCCGAACAGCAGTGCCGGGGTCTCGCTCAGGTTCTCATTGAGCGGCCGCACCACCACCTGTTCCAGATCGGCGTCGTAGACCCAAACGGTTTCACCGTCGGACACCGCCAATTGCTCGTAGGGCCGCTGGGTGTGCCAGTAAAAGCGGTTGCCGCGCGCCACTTCCATGGTGCCCGCGGCCTCCCTGGCCCGGCGGCCGTCGTGGTCCAGCACGGTTTGCTCGAAATCGCCACGCAGGCTATCCAGCCCGCGCAGTTTGGCGACCAGGTCCTCGGCGGCATCGGCCAGGGCCAGGGAAGGAAGCAGTGTTACCAACATCAAAAGCTTATACATAGGGTTTCCTTGTCAGACCGGCGGCGGCGCGATGACTTCGCGCTGACCGTTATGCCCGGCTTCGGACACCACGCCGGCCATTTCCATGGCCTCCACCAGGCGCGCCGCCCGGTTGTAGCCGATCTTGAGTTTACGTTGCACCGAAGAGATGGACGCACGCCGGGACTGGGTGACATAGGCCACCGCCTCGTCGTACAGCGGGTCGTCTTCCTCGCCGCCGCCGGCGCCTTCCATGCCCGGCAGGGGCGCGGACAAATCCGAGCCGCCTTCCAGAATCTCCTCCAGGTAATCCGGTTCGCCGCGCTTGCGCCAGTCGTCGCAAACCCGGTGCACCTCTTCATCTGAGACAAAAGCGCCGTGCACCCGTTCCGGCATGCTGGTGCCGGCGGGCAAATAAAGCATGTCGCCGTGACCGAGAAGCTGCTCGGCGCCGCCCTGATCAAGCACCGTGCGCGAGTCGATCTTGGAGGACACCTGGAAGCCGATACGCGACGGCACGTTGGCCTTGATCAGGCCGGTGATCACGTCCACCGACGGGCGCTGGGTGGCGAGAATCAGATGGATGCCGGCGGCGCGGGCCTTCTGGGCAATGCGGGCGATCAGCTCTTCCACCTTCTTGCCGACGATCATCATCATGTCGGCGAATTCGTCGATAACGATGACGATATAGGGCAGCTTGACCGCCAACGGCGCCTCTTCACTCAGGTCCATGGGGTCGTTCGGCTTCCACAGCGGGTCCTTGAGCGGCTCGCCTTTCTTCTCCGCTTCGGCCAGCTTGCGGTTGTAGCCGGCGATATTACGCACGCCCACGGAGGCCATCAGCCGGTAACGACGCTCCATTTCACCCACGCCCCAGCGCAGAGCGCTGGCCGCTTCCTTCATATCCGTGACCACCGGCGTGAGCAGATGCGGGATGCCGTCGTAGACCGCCAATTCCAGCATCTTCGGGTCGATCAGAATCATCCGCACGTCTTCGGGGTTGGCCTTGAACATCAGCGACAGCAGCATCGCGTTCAGGCCCACGGATTTACCGGAACCGGTGGTGCCGGCCACCAGCAGGTGGGGCATCTTGCCGAGATCGGCCATCACCGGATTGCCGGAAATATCCTTGCCGAGCGCCAGGGTCAGCGGCGAACCGGCGTCGTCGAACATGCGCGAGCCGACCACTTCGGTGAGGCGGATCATCTCGCGTTGCTCGTTGGGGATCTCGATGCCGACGGTGGTCTTGCCGGGGATCACTTCCACCACCCGCACGCTGATCACCGCCAGGGAGCGGGCCAGGTCCTTGGCCAGGTTGCTGATTTTGGAGACCTTGATGCCCGCCGCCGGTTGGATTTCGAAACGGGTGATCACCGGGCCGGGCTGCACCGCCACCACCTCGGCGTCCACGTTGAAGTCCTTGAGCTTGATCTCCAGCAGGCGGGACATGGCGTCCAGGGCTTCCTCGGAATACCCCCCCTTGCTCTGGTCGTCCACCGCGTCGAGCAGTTCCAGCGGCGGCAGGTCGCCGCTCACCTTGGCCGTGAACAGAGTGCGCTGCTTCTCTTTTTGCGCCCGTTCGCTCTTTTCCACCGGCTTGGCAAGCTGGCCGATCTTGGGCGGAGTACGGTTCTGCTGTTTCTTCTTCGCTTCGGTGACCACCTGGGCGCGCTTGTGGCGCGCTTCCCGGGCGACCCGGCGCTCGGCACGCTGCTCGCGCCGCTGGACAAACCAGGCCGGGACTTTCTGGCCGATCCCCAACACCAGGGCGCCGAGGCGCTCGGTGAGGACGATCCAGGAAAGGTCGGTGAACACGGTGACCCCGATCAGAAACAGCGCCACCATCACCAGCGTTCCACCCAGGGCATTGAACGCCGCCAGCGAGGACTGGCCGACCACCTGGCCGAGAATGCCGCCGGCGTCCTCGGGCAGGGACAGGCCGACACCGGAGAAGTGCATGTAGGCCAGCGCGGTGCCGCTCATCATGGTCAGCACGAAGCCCACCAGCCGCAGGCTGAACAGCGGCCAGCTGCCCGCCAGCCCGGCGTGGCGCTCGCGCAGCACCTTGAAGGCCCAGAACGCCACCAGCACCGGGAACACATAGGCCATGTAGCCGAACAGCCCGAGCAGCAGATCGGCGCAGAAGGCGCCCGCGCGCCCGCCGGCGTTCTGCACCTGGCCGGCGTCGCCCACATAGGACCAGCCCGGATCACTACTGTCGTAGGTGACCAGGGCCAGCAACAGATACAGCGACAGAGCGATCAGCGCGATCACCATGCCTTCCATCAGGCCTTTCTTGAGATGGCGGGAAAACCCGGACGGTTTCGCGCCGGCGGCTGCCTTGGTCACTCGAGGCCTCTTACGTTGGTCAAACCCATTTCTTAGGAGTCCTGCCTAACAATTTGAAAACACAGGGATTGTAGTCAATCCGGGCGCCATGAACCAGCGACACCGGCCTGATCCGCCTGGCCCGTCACCCCGGCTTGGCGTTCCCTATCGAAGCCATAGAGTGTACGCCCTTCACGGCCGATAGGATTTATTGTAGTTTGCTTGCGCCTTGAAAGGTGGCGTGCATGCCACAACTATTGCCCAATCAGCCGGTCGGGCACGGCCCGCGGCAACAATTCTGAATTCGTGGTGGAGGAATCAATGAGCGACGCGCAGCACCATCGACTGATCATCCTGGGTTCCGGCCCGGCCGGCTACACCGCCGCGGTGTACGCTGCCCGCGCCAACCTGAGACCCGTGGTGATCACCGGCATCGAGCCCGGTGGCCAGCTCACCACCACCACCGAGGTGGACAACTGGCCCGGCGACGTGGAGGGCCTGCAGGGTCCGGATCTGATGGTACGCATGCAGCAGCACGCCGAGCGGTTCGACACCGAGATTGTCTACGACCATATCCACACCGTAAACATCAAGGAGCGCCCGTTCGTGCTGGAAGGCGACTCCGGCACCTACACCTGCGACGCTCTGATCATCGCCACCGGCGCCTCCGCCATGTACCTGGGGCTGGAATCCGAGCAGGCGTTCATGGGCAAGGGCGTCTCCGCCTGCGCCACCTGCGACGGCTTCTTCTATCGCGGCCAGAAAGTGGCGGTGATCGGCGGCGGCAATACCGCCGTGGAGGAAGCGCTCTACCTGTCCAACATCGCCGAGGAAGTGGTGCTGGTGCACCGTCGCGACAAGCTGCGCTCCGAGAAGATTCTGCAGGACAAGCTGCTCGCCAAGGACAACATCAAGGTGATGTGGGACCACACCCTGGAGGAAGTGCTGGGCGACGATTCCGGCGTCACCGGCATGCGGGTGAAGTCCACCAAGAACGACGCCACCGAGGACGTGGAGTTGCAGGGCGTGTTCATCGCCATCGGCCATAAGCCCAACACCGACATCTTCCAGGGCCAGCTGGATATGAACAACGGCTACATCAAGATCAACAGCGGCCTGGACGGCAACGCCACCGCCACCAGCGTGCCCGGTGTGTTCGCCGCCGGCGATGTGGCCGACCATGTCTACCGCCAGGCGGTCACCTCCGCCGGGGCCGGCTGCATGTCGGCACTGGACGCCGAGAAGTACCTGGAAAGCCTGGAAGAGTGACCGGAGAGTGATTCCCTGGCTGCCGCCGGGAAGTGACTTCCCACCGCTCGAGGAGGCCCTGGACGATCCCAACGGCCTGCTCGCCGCCGGCAATGATCTGGCGCCGGATACACTGATTCGCGCCTACACCCGGGGTATTTTCCCCTGGTACGATCCCAGCCAGCCGGTGCTCTGGTGGGCCCCCAATCCCCGGTGCGTGTTCCGCCCCGGGGATTTTCATATCAGCCGCCGGCTCGGCCGGCATCTGCGTAACGCCGACCTGACCTTCCACCTGGACCGTGACTTCGAGCAGGTGATCGACGTGTGCGCGGCGCCACGGGATGACGACGGCGGCACCTGGATCACCCCGGAGATGCGTTCCGCCTACCTGCGGCTGCACGCCCTCGGCCATGCCCATTGCGTCACCGTGTTCGAGGACGGCGAGCTGGCCGGCGGCCTGTACGGCGTGCAGCTGGGCGGCGTGTTGTTCGGCGAATCCATGTTCTCGACCCGCACCAACGGCTCGAAAAGCGTGCTGGCGCTGCTGTGGCGCCTGGCGCCACGGCTCGGCATCCGGTTGCTCGACGCCCAGGTGGAAAGCGATCACCTGATGCGCCTGGGCGCCTTCCTGATGCCGCGGGTGGATTTCCAGCGACAACTGGACACCCTGATCACCGACACCACCCCCCTGCCCTGGCCGAAAACGCCGATGCGCTGGAACGAACTCGCCCCGTAGGTCGGGTTAGGCCAAAGGCCGTAACCCGACGAAAGCGTTCCCGCGCCACCAGACGCCTGGTGTCGGATTACGCTGCGCTAATCCGACCTACCCGGCGGTGCCGCGCTGTGTGGCGTAATCCGTGAAGGTCCGGATGCTCTCCGGATTGGCCATGGCGTCCGGGTTGGCGACCTTGTCCAGGCTCTGGCCCAGCAGCAGCTTCTTGATCGGCAGCTCCATTTTCTTGCCGGTCAAGGTGCGCGGCACGTCCGGCACGGCGACGATGTCGTTGGGCACATGGCGGGCGGAAAGATTCTCGCGAATGCCGGCCTTGATGCGCCCTTTCAGGTCCTCGTCCAGCGACACGCCGTCACGCAGCACCACGAACAGCGGCATGAACGAATCCCGCCCCAGGTATTCCAGGTCCACCACCAGGCTGTCGAGCACCTCCGGCAGTTCCTCCACCACGCGGTAAATCTCGCTGGTGCCCATGCGGATGCCGTGGCGGTTGATGGTGGTGTCGGAACGGCCGTAGATCACGGCGCCACCACGGGGCGTGATGCGAATCCAGTCGCCGTGGCGCCAGATGCCGGGGAACACGTCGAAATAGCTGTCGTGGTAACGGTGACCGCCTTCGTCGTTCCAGAAGTACAGCGGCATGGACGGCATCGGTTTGGTGACCACCAGCTCGCCGACTTCGTCGTCGAGAATGCGCCCCTCATCATCCATGGCGTAAACCGCCGTACCCAGGTAGCGGCACTGCATTTCACCGGCGTACACCGGCTGGATCGGACAGGCGCCTACATAGGAGGCGGCCACGTCGGTGCCGCCGCTGATGGCCGCGATCAGCACATCGCCGAGCTGATCCATGATCCAGCGGTAGCCCTCCTCCGGCAGCGGCGAGCCGGTGGACCCCACGGTGCGAATACGCCGGGTATCCACCCACTGGGACGGTTCGATTTCCGCTTTTTTGCAGTTGAGGAAATAGGCGGCGCCGGCGCCGAACACGGTGATGCCGGCTTCTTCGGCGAAGCGCCACAGGGTGCCCAGGTCCGGGTAGCCCGGGTTGCCGTCATAGAGACAGATGGTGGCGCCGGTGAGCAGGCCGGACATCTGCGAATTCCACATGATCCAGCCGGTGGTGGTGAACCACATGAAGCGGTCGTCGGTGCCCAGATCCAGATGTAGGGCGTGATTGAGCAGGCCGTTGATCAAGGCCCCGCCGTGGCCGTGCACGATCGGCTTGGGCATGCCCGTGGTACCGGACGAATACACCACCCAGATGGGATGATCGAACGGCAGCTGCTCGAACGCCATGGGCGCGTCGCGCTGGATCAGCGAGGCCCAGGACCGGGCGCCAGGCAGTTCCGCGCCGTCATCCAGATACGGCAGCAGCACCAGATGCTCCAGGGTCGGCAGATCGTCGCGCAGCCCGGCGACCACATCCAGGCGGTCGAAATCCTTGCCGCCGTAACGATAGCCGTCCACCGCGATCATCACCTTGGGATCAATCTGCTGGAAACGATCAAGCACGCTGCGCGTGCCCATGTCCGGCGAACAACTGGACCAGACCGCGCCGATGCTGGCGCAGGCGAGAAACGCGACCACCGTTTCCGGAATATTGGGCAGGTAGGCCACCACCCGGTCGCCGGGGCCCACACCCAGGCCACGCAGACTGGCGGCGGTGGCGGCGATCCGCCGGTGCAGCTCGCCCCAGGTCAGGGTTTGGTAGCCGCGCAACTCGGAGCGCGATTCAATCGCCGGGCGGGCCGGGTCGCCGATATGAAACCGGAATACCTGTTCGGCCAGATTAAGCCGCGCCCCTTCGAACCACTTGGCGCCGGGCATGGCGTGAGTGTCGAGCACGCGGGTGTAGGGCTGCGAGTGGCGAATATCGAAGTATTCCCAGAGCGAGGCGTAAAAGCT
>DASUNW010000064.1:0-2464 GCA_036276955.1 Alcanivorax sp.
ACCGGCTCACGGGGCCACGTCCAGCCGTGCCAGCCGGCGCGCCAGCCCCGGTGCCCAGCGGCCGATCAAGCGCATGCCGGTGGCTTCCACGCTGACCGGCACCTCGGCGCGGTTGCCCTGCACCGCGTCGACGATGGCGCGCGCCACCCGGTCGGCGGTGAAACCGCGTTTATGATAGAGCCGTTGGGCGGCGTCGCGGCGGCGGCTTTGTTCGTCGTCGTCGACGCCGACGAAACGGGCCCGGCCGGTGATCGGCGTATCAATGATGCCGGGACAGATCGCCGATACGCCGATGCCCTGGTCCGCCAGCTCCGCGCGCAGGCACTCGGTGAGCATCAGCACCGCGGATTTGCTGGTGGCGTAGGCGGGCAGCGCCCGGGATGGCAGATAGGCGGACGCCGAGGACACATTCACGATATGGCCGCTCTTGGCCTGGTCCACCATCTGCCGGGCGAACAGCCGGCAGCCGTGAATCACGCCCCACAGGTTCACGTCCAGCACCTGCTTCCAATCCTGCACGGTGGTGTCCAGCAGCGGGCCGGCCAGGCCGATGCCGGCGTTATTGATCACCACGTCCGGCGCGCCCAGCTCTTTGTCCACGTAGCGCGCCAGCGCCTCCATGGAACGGCTGTTGCCGACATCGGTCTTGCGGCTCAGGGCCTTGCCGCCGGCCTCCTGGATTTTCCAGGCGGTGCGCGCGGCGGAGTCCGGATCGATGTCGGTGCACAGCACGGTGGCGCCCCGGGCGCCGAACGCCAGCGCCGTTTGCTCGCCGATGCCCGAACCCGCGCCGGTGACCACCACCAGCTTGCCGCTATCCGGTCCGTCGCCGGCGGTCACCCGGGCCCGTTGCAGGGCCGCGTCGGCGGGCGCGCCCTCAATGTGTTCAATAAAGGCTTTCAGATAGCGGGCGGTCAGCGGCGCGTGGCCGAGCAGCGGGCCCCAGTGGCCGGTGTTGAGTTCCCGGCGCCACAGCTGGCCGGTCCAGGGCGGCACGCTGTCCAGCAGCGCCGGGCCCACATAGCGATCGCGGCGCGCCACCAGCAGCTGTACCGGCACCGTGGTGCGCCGCTCCCGGGGGTGCAGCAGGCGCGGCAGCATGTTGGCCCGGTAGAGCGCCACGCCCTGGGCGCCGTCCCGGGTCTGGGTGGCGCTGATCGGCGCGCTTAGGCCCTCGGTGCGCCGCAACAGGTCGGGCCAGGCGTCGCCGAGGCCCAGCTTCCAGGCCATCGGGGCCAGGGCGGGAATATGAAAAGCGCCGATGTACCAGCTTTTCGCCAGTTGCCGCAGGCTCGCCGCCAGATCGCCGGCGCCGGTGGCGCGCAGGTTGTGGCCGATATGATCCAGGCAGGGCCCGGACAGACTGGTGTAGGAGGCAATGCGCTTTTCCGCGCCCGGTTCGGTGACCGCTTCCCAGGCCTGGATCGAACCCCAGTCGTGGCCCACCAGGTGCACCGGCCGGCCCGGACTCAGGGCATCGATCACCGCGAACAGGTCGTCGCGCAGTTCTTCGAGGCGGTAGGCCTGGCGGCCGCGCGGCGAGGACGAGGCGCCGGCGCCGCGCACGTCGTAGGTGATCAGGTGGTAGTCGTCGCCGAGTGCTTCGGCCACCGCGTCCCAGACGTCGCCGTTGTCCGGGTAGCCATGCACGAACAGCACCGCCGGGCCATCCGGGTTACCCCGCCGGCGGGTCGCCAGGTTGATGCCATCGCGAATCACGGTGCGGTGATGCCACTGTTCCATGCGTCTGTCTCTCGTTGGATCCACTTTGGGACGAACGTTTACACCGTTTGATGTAACAGTCAAACCAGGCCGTTGGCCGCCTGACCCGTTTGCCGCGTAGTTTGGGTCAATCTCGTTGATTTCTTGTTATAACGCCGCCGGCGCCGTCGAATCCAGCGGCGTCTTGTCGTAGTCTTCACGCATTAATGCCGTGCGACCCTTTAGCGTACGGTGGCCTAGCGCATTGATTCAAAAGGAGGAGAGCGTGCCTTTACACCGTCTCATGTCCACGGCCCTTGCCGGCCTGTTGTTCCTGGTCATGCTGCTGCTGGCGGCACCGTCATTTGCCCAGGAGGCGGGTGCGGAGAGCGATCCCGCCTACGGCACCCTGGCGGATCTGATCGAAGACGAAACCTCGCGCAACGCTCTGATCGAGGAGCTGCGGGCCCTGCAGGCCGCCCGCGCCGGCGTTGAAGAGGACGGCGCGGTTCCCGCGGAGCGGATCGCCGCGGACTCTCCCAGCGATCAAAAGCCTGAAGAGGTGTCGTTCGCCCGCCGCATGGCCGCCACCACCGGTAACCTGGCCGCCAACATGGGCGATCAGTTCGCCGCCCTCGGGGCCGCGCTGGGCGGTCTGGTGGGTGCCGGCCAGGCACAGGCCGACGAGGCCGTGGCCGCCGAGGTGGACCTGCAGCAAGTGGGCGCCGCGGCGGTGAATCTGGCGATTCTGGTGATCGCCACC
>DASUNW010000065.1:0-9137 GCA_036276955.1 Alcanivorax sp.
GGCGGCCATGGCCTGGCTGAGGTTGCTCTGGGTGATGGTCCAGATTTTCTGGCCTTCCGCCGCCGCCAGCTGCAGGGCTTTTACGGCGCTGATGCCGTGGGCGGGGTTGTCGTCGGTGCTGTACATCTTTTCTGGCACCAAATGCTCCATGGCGGACATGCGCGCGCCGATGGCACGGTTGAAGGCCACCCAGCGTTCACGGTTGTTGTTTTTGTCCACACGGATGCTGCTCATATGGTCCACGTCCATGGTAAGACCGCTGGCTTTGACGTCCCTGGGCATGCCGAACCAGTATTGCGGTTGCAGGCTGGTTTTGAACAGGCCGTAGCTGGGCGCTCTGTAGCCGACGCTGTTGGCTTGCCGTTCGCCGATCCGGTCTTGCATGTCGTTGAGCGCGAAGTAGCCAAGGATGGTGCTGTAGAGCATGTCGCCGACCAGTTGCTGCTTGGTCAGGCCTGAGTAGTCTTCGGCTTCGAGTTTCGCTTGGGTGGCTTCCAGGTTGCTTTCCAGGTTCTCCGCGGCCTGGGCGCTGATGCCTTGGAGGTCCAGCGCGAGCGCGCGGTATTCGCCGGCGATCGGGTTGTTCTCCGAGGTATCCCAGCCCCGGCCCGGTTGCCAGTAGCCCATCTCAGAGATCAAGCCGGAACCCATGGTCACTTCAACGTCCGGGTTGGCGACGATGTCTTCATCGACGGCGAACTCGGCTTTCAGGTTGATCAGGTAGCCGGGCAGGGTTTCGGGAAGCTCGCCCGGGTCCAGGTGGCCGTTTTCATCCGGTTGCGGCAGGTAGCTCGCCAGGGTGTCTTCGTCTTCCTGGGTGGCGGGCGTGAAAGACAGGGAGAGTTTTCTACCGGCGAGCGCCACGGTGGGCTCCTCAATGGTGAACAGCTCGGTGCCTTTGTAGCCGTTGGCATCGGTGTGCAGTTGGTATCTGAACTTCCAGCGCAGCGAGTCCGACAGTTCCGCCGTGGTCAATTGGCGGGTCACCAGCCGGTACGGCAGCGAAGGCGCCAGTTGTTTGTGGATGACCTCCTTGATGCCCTTGCTGCCCAGCACTTCGCCGACGGTGGCGTCAGGGGCCTGGTTGTCGATGTAGGCTTCCAGTTCCGCGCGGTAGTCCTCCAGGCTGTCTTCAATGGCGCCACCGGGCACGCCCTGCACCCAGCCTTCTTCTTCGTTGATGGTGCTTTGCTGTTCGATAGTGTCGGCCAACGCTTGCGCATCGAAAGGCACTTCCTGGTCGAGCTCCATGCCTTCATCGTAGTGGTACTGCTTGAAGCTGGCGTCCATCGGGATCCAGCTATCGCCTTGACGGTGATCCGCGCCCCGGCTCGGGTGGAAGTCCACCCAGGCTTCCACCCAGACGTGTTCCAGCCGGAAGCTGTCAACGCGGCCGCCACGGGTCATGGCGATATTTGGAATACCGCCCTGGCCGAGCAAATTGCCGGCCGCGCTCGGCGCGCGGACGCCACCCACCCAGTTCATTACCTGATCCGCGGGTATTTCCACGGTGCCCATGGCGTAGCGCGCCGGTATGTCCGAAGCGCGCAGCAGCGCGATCAGCAGGCTGGCGGTGTCGAAGGCGTTACCGCGACGGTTTTCCAAGGTGTATTCGGCGCCCTGGATGGAGCCGTAGCTGGGAATGAACTCGATGTTATTGCGTACCCACTGGTAGATCGCCACGGGCTCGTGATTCAGCTCTTCCGCCAGTGCTTCGATGGCCGGCGTGATATCCGCGTCCAGAGTGCCCGCCAGATGCTCCTCGTCGGGGGCCACCGCGCTTTCCAACAGGAGACCGTCCATGGATGCCGATGAACTGGCAACCTGAGTCCCCATATCGAAGAGCGGCAGGCCGGTGCTGCGGCTTAGCTCTGCGGCGCTGTTCGCGGGGGCGCGGGTTTGGTCCGGATCCGGGGTCCGCCAGGGAAGCTTGTTCGGGTCGAAGGGGTCACGGGGCTTCTCCATGCGGAACTGCTCCAGGAAACCGACCAGCTCCGCGGTGGCGTCGCTCTGAGCGGCCAGTGACGTTGAGCCGGTTACCGACTGCAGTTGCTCCTGCAAACGCTGATAACGCTGGCGATAGTCCGCCACCGCGCGCTCATGCCGGTCTCGAATTCGAGCACTGGCGTTGTTTTTCTCTAGCCGGGCCTCGGTTTCTTCAAAACCGGCCAACGCTTGCTGGTGCATCGCCTTCGCTTTTTCCTGTAACCAGGTAAGGCGCTCCGTGGTCAGCGCTTGGTCACCAAGCCCCAGCACCCGGGCGGCGCGCGCCATGATCCCGGCGTCCTCTCCCAGTCGATCCTGCATCGCCTGCTGTTGCTCGCGCGCCTGGTCGCGGATGCCGCGCAACACCTGCTCGAAGGTCTGATGCCGGGCTTCCCAGCGGGCCTGTTCCTGCTGCTCCTTGTGGCGCTCGGCTTCAATGGCCAGCGCCCAGGAGGGCCAGATGACGGCGTTAAGCAGCAAGAGGGTGGTGGCCAAAGCCACGGTGCGGCACAGCGCACCGGCGCGACGAATCTGTTCCATGATGGTCTCCCCCAGAGAAGGTCCTTTTCCGTATGTGGTTTTCATGGGCGAATCCCCCGAATCGCCCGGTCGAGCTCAAGCCGCAGCGCACTGGCCTCCGAATGGTGGGACGCCGCCAGTGACGAGGTGGCTTTCAGCGCGAAGCGCAGCGCCTTGTACCGCTTTCCGTGATGCAACGCATGCTTGGCGACGCCCAGTTCCATCAGCGCCTTCTTCAAAGCGATGTCCCAGGGCCTCTGCCAGTACGCGGTGCCAACGTCTCGATAGATCCGCGCAAGGCTGGCCTCACTGTCGTCCAATGACAGGGTGAGCTGCTCTGAAGCCGTCACCGAGTTACCGGACGCATCTTGGCCTTCAAAGACGGCTTCAACCTGGACATGTTCGTCATCCTTGCCGGAACCGATCCAGGCTCGCAGTACACGGCTTTCCCCGGCGGCCAGGTCGAAGTGCCATTGGTTATCGCTACCCATGGCGGGCACGGCATCCAACAACTCGACGTCGTTGTCCCAGGCCAGGCTGACGGTCATGGCCAGGGCCGCGCCGGTGTTCTCAACCGTCAGACGCACCGGCAACGGCTCACCGGCCACAGGTTCTTGGATTGACGGCGCGGTGTGGGCGAGGGCCTGCTCCATCAATGCGGCCATGGCACCGGGTCCATCGCCGGTGGGGTCGGAGGCGGTCATTTCCGCGAGCCAGTCAAAGGCCAGGAACACCGTGCGCCCTTCCCCGTATTCATTGAGCGTGACCGCTGGTGTGTTGGGCTCCGGATGCGGCCAACCGTGGTGATGACCGCCATGACGTCCTTTGTGTTGCGACGACGACTTGAAGTAACCGGCCAGATCCGCCCCATGCAGACGGGTCGCTGGCACCTGGCGCTGCAACAGCAGTGGCAGCTCACCGGCCTGGGCCAGAGCGCTGTCCAACAAGGTGATGGTGTGGGGCCGGTGCGGCTTATGGCCCGGCCCGTGACCGGGCTTCAGGCCCAGGGCCGTGGTCAGAAGCAGCGGGTGCGGCCGGTCGCCGGAAGCCTGGATGACGCCCTCGCCACGGTTTGCCGCTTCGCGCAGGTACTTGGCGTCCCAGTGATTCAGCGGCACACGATCCGCCAGCAGCAGATACTGGTGGTGCTGACCGTCATGGAGCTGCCGCCGGAAGGCTTTTGATGAATCCACCAGGGTGTGTGCGCGGCTGGCCAGAAAGGTGTCCAGACGGGCGCGCTGCTCAGCGATGGAGGGTTGTTCCAACTTCCGGGCGCGCCGGTCGTTCCGGGCGCGCTCCTCCAAAGAGACGTCGACCACCCGGAAATCGCCAAGGTCATCGCCGGGCTCCGGCGGTTTGCCGCAGTGGAACTTCTGCTTTCCGGTCGTCAGAGTATTCCGGAACCAGAGGAAGCGCGGGTAATTCACCGCCACCTCGAGACTGTTCTTGCTCTCGAAGCGTTCCACCAGATCCTCACCCTCGATTCGGACTTCAACACTCTCGGGGTCGAGATCGCTAATCGTCAGATCGAGGCGGCGCTCGCCGTCGTTATCCATCTCGCCGTCGAAGAAGCGCGGGGTGACGGTCTCCAGATCCCGGATCAGGAAGGGACTTTCCAGCGCCTTAGCGTTAACGGTATCCAGCGGCCGAATCGGCTGTTCGAAGTCCGCTTTCAGGGTGATACCGGTGACGGCTTCACAGGTGGAACGAACCGGGTCCGCCAGCACCAGCAGTCGTGGTGCATCGGAGGCGTATAAACCGGTCTCGATCGACAGCGGCTTCTCATTAATTTGGAACAACGCCTGGTCCAGTTCTCGAACCTCGCCGTCCAGGCTTACGCTCAATACACAGGCATGCCGGGTCAGGCTTCGTCCCGCGGTACTGAACGAATCCGTGAAGGTCAGAGGTTCGTCACCACCCAGCGTGACCGAGGCGCTCTCCGTGGTCAGGGTCTCCCGGTTGTCTACATCAAGCCGGGCGCGGGTCACCGTCACGGTGCGCGGGTCGGCGCCTTCGGGTATCGAGACACGGTAGGCGCAGGTCTGGCTGTCGCCCTGATACACCCAATCTTGCGCCAGGGTGACCTCGCCGGACACCGCGGCCAGAGGATCCATGGCCACATCAAACGTCGCCTGATCGCTGGCCAGCGTTTCTCCATCCACACCAAGCAAAGTGCCGGATACACGGTGCGTGCCGGGCCGCGTGTCATCCAACGGCACCGTGTTGCTGAATGGCAGCACCTGTGCCACGGCCAGGCCGCTCACCGGGCGCTCTTCGTTGAGAAGCACGGCGCCGTCGGGACCACTGACCACAAGCCGGTATCGGGCATTCTGGATCAGGGTGCTGACGCTGGTATTCTCAAGCAGACTTTCCAGCGCGGCGGTCTCGCCCAATCGGTACGACGTCCGTTTGGCGGCGACGCGCACATCCGCCACCGGCACGGGGGAATCACCCCCCTCCCGAATCACCAGGTCCGCGCTGTCGGTGCCAAGCGTGCGGCCGTCAGCGGCGTAAAGAACAGCAACGGCACGATAAGGGCCGGCCACGGTAACGCCGGTGTTCCATTGATCCACCACCCGTTGCGACTCGCCGGCGGCGAGCTCGGAGATCCCGTGTTCCGCGAAGCCAACCACGCGGACTCCGTCGCTGTCCTCAATATGCAACACCACCTGGTAGTCGGCCGGCAAAGCACCGCTGTTCGTCACCAAAGCGTCCAGTTCCAGCCGTTCGCCGGGCGCCAGGGCATGGCCCGACACCATAAGAGAGACATCGCCGAGGCGCGCCGACACGGTTTCGGAGGCCGTATTATTGACGGTGTTGCACTCGGAGACCTGCCCGCCGATTTGCGCGCGGACCTGTACCTCGTCACCGGACAGCATGACCGCGTTGATGTTCTCCAGCACCACTGTCTGATGGGCACCGGATTCCAGGCCGCCGGCGTACTGAACGTCACCAATGACTTGTCCTTCCGACGGCTCGCCGTTGTAGAACGTCAACGTGACCGTTTCGGAGATGTCCGCCGAACCCGCGTTCCCCAGCACAGCGCTGAGGCTGATGGTTTGCCCGTTACCGTTGTCGAGGAGGGTAAGCGCGCCCACGGTAAGGTCGGCAATGCGGGTCTCTCTGGAAATCTTGCCGGCGATCCCTTGCATGTACGCTTCGTAACCGTCCACGGTAAGCACAAAACCGCGCTCTCCGCCGGCGGGCTGCGGGAAGACAATGCTGTTAAGCAGACTTTCGTTGGCGCCGGACCCCACCCCGATGGCGTTAAGCACGCTGATGCCCGCCTGGCGCGCCCGCTCCGAGGCGGCCACCGCAAGCGACTGGTTGGATTGCCCGTCGGTGGAGACATCAATGACGCGCAACGGCGCCGCCGGGACGGCGCTGGTGATCAGATCCGAAGCGCGATCAATGCAGCTATGAATACTGGTACCGCCGCCGCGCTTATTGATGGCCCGGATCGCATCACCCACTTCAGCCACGTTGTCTTCTTCAATGATCACCGGATCCAGTTCCACATAAGCGCGACTGGAAAACTGCGTCACCGACACCCGCACACTGCCATCGCGCGGCACAATGTCCGCGTCCTCGATGGCCCGCGCGGTGCCCTCGAGCTGCAACTGAAAGTCGGAACGGCTGACACTGCCGGAGGAGTCCATGCACAGCCCCAGATCCAGATAGGGCTTCTGGTTGTTCACACACTCGCCAGCGGTGCTTTCCAGGTTATTGCTGTCGGAAAGTTCGGTGACCGATTGCTCCGGATCGAGCATTACCGTAATGGGCGCGTCCCGAAACGGTAGGCTCCCCTCGACGGTCACTGTTAAATCAAGCGTGGTATCCACTTCCACCGCTTCAGTGACGGGCACACTCCCGAGCACGGGCTCGCTCTCGGCATCCCGAACGCCATCACCGTCAAGGTCACTGAACGCGATGACTTCGAAGGGTTGGGTGAGATCGCTGTTGCCCCGGTTAATCAGCGTGATCCCCAGGGCGCCACCGGCGGCGAACGTGGCCTGATTCGAGCTTAGCGCGGCGGTATCCAGGCCCAGGACGGCGAGATCGGGAAGCAGTGCGTCCACACCTGGATAACGCATGCGAATTTCGCCCAGATCAAGCGTGCCGCCGGTAGCCATCACCAGTGGAAACGCTTTGTCCTGATAGTCGTCCAGGGAGAAGCGGATCTCGTAATCCGCGAGCAACAGCCCCGGCACTTCGAACACACCATCCTGCCCGGTAAGCGCTTCACCGTTGACGGCGGTGGAGCCCGGCGGCCCTACTTGCACCAGCACACCTTGAAGCGCATCACCGGTACGCACATCCACCACGCGGCCGGTCACGCTGTTCACCGCCTCGTCGCGGGGAGTGATGGCCACTTCACCCAGATCATTGATGAAGCCCGCTTCCACGGCACCGGAGCCGGTCAGTGGCAGGTAGCCATCCATGCTGACTTCCAACGTCACGCCGCCCGCCGCGAGCCCCGCAACCTTAAAGACGCCATCCTGATCGGTCAGGCTCTCTTCCTGGTAACCTTCGCCTTCCACCCACACCCGGGCGCCTTCGATACCGCGTCCGGTGATCGCGTCCACCACCGTGCCCGTGAAGCCGCCCGGCTGTTCGCCGCCGGGCGAGCCTTCCTCGGCGAGGCGTGGGGAGAAAGTAATGTCGGCGCCCGGCGAAGCCTGCGCCACGCCGGATGCGGATTCAAAGCCTCCGGCGCTGACGGTCACGGTCAGTTCGCCGTCATTCAGTTCATTCAGTTGGTAGAAGCCATCGGCGGCGGTGGTAACACTTTTGCTCTCGTTACCAACCTGGGCCGTTACCATCGCACCCGCGACCGGCGCACCACTTTGCCGGGTCGTCACGGTACCGGACAGGGTCACATCACCGTCCGGCCGCGGATCCAGCGCCGGGGAGAACACCAGCGTCTGTCCGGCCATGACCTCGGCCTGACCTTGGGCTTGGCCGTAGCCCGGCGCCGACGCGGACACCGAAACGCTTCCGGCGGTGATCCCGTCCATCAGATAACGACCATCCGCCCCGGTGACCACGGACGCGCCACCGGACAGACTAATGGTGGCTCCCGACAGCGGCGCGCCACTGCGGCGGTCGGTCACCTGGCCACGTATCAACCCGGTGGTCACCGGCTCGCCGGTCTCGGGGTCGGTGGCACGCACATCCAGCCGAATCTCCCCGAGATCACGCTTATCGCCGGTCTCCAGCACGGTGTTAAGAATCAGCGTGCGATAGCCGGAACGGGATATTTCAACGCGGTAATGGCCGCGCTGAAGATCCGTCAAACGAAAGGCGCCCGCCTGGTCACTGCGGGCATCGACGTCCCTCGGGCCTTGCAGTTCGACCAGTACGTCCGGCAGAGGCTGGCCGCTACCCGCGTCGACAATGGTGCCGTTCAGAACCGTGAGATCCGCCGGCGTCTGCGTCGACAACGTCAGCGCCCGCAATGCCAGAGCGGTGGTGTAGGTGTCGCTATCAAAGTCGCCGGCGGGGTTCTGACGGCTGGCCAGTTCCGCGACCCAATCCGCATAGGGAGATCGATCCACCGCCTCGTTCAATAACGGAATCAGAACGAGGGCGAGGCTTTCCGTGTCGATCATGGCACCGCCGGCAAGCCGGCCGGCTAGAAAACCCCTCGCCTCGCTGAGCGTGTCCTCAAGATTAAAATCGCGGCGGAATTCCCACAGCGCTTGCATCACCAGGGCGCTGGTCTGGACCTGCGAGCTTTCCCCGTCCAGGCTCCAGCCGCCGTCTTCGTTCTGGTTGTCCAGCAGGAAACCAATGGCCTGGACCGCTGGTTCACCGGTGATGTTGTATTCGCGAAGCGCGGCCAGGGCGAAGGCCGTACTGAGCGGATCGGGCTGGTAACCCGGGAAGGCACCGAACCCGGAAAGCTCGCCCTTCCGGCGCAACAACCGATCACGGAGATCACCGTCAACGCCGTTGGCGGCACGTCCCATGAACAGGCGTCGCGTCAGGTTTTCCGTACTGGCGTCCGCTTCAGCGGTTTGCAGATAGGCTGGCAGGCCATCGAGTACCGCGCCGCCGGACCATTCCGCGGCGCGCCAAAGCTGCACCGCTTCCGAGGTGGCTTGAAAACCGGTGGCCAGGCTGGTGTCTCCGGTCATACCGCCATTGTCGGTGACCTGACTGGCCAGCCAGCCGCGGCCTTGCGCCAGATCAGCCCGCGCCGGCGATGAACCAGCTACCGCCATCAGGACGACGAAAAGAAAAAACACAACACGAAACCGGAAGCCAGGTCCGGCAAAAGGCGTCTCCATGCCCTACCCCCACATTGCTATTCCTTGCGCTGTTGATCCCCCACGGACCTAGAGCGGCAAACCAAGAGCCGCTAAAACTAGCAAAATTAATCAATAAAACGCATAAGAGATCACTTACATCCATTGTAAGAAATCAGCCAATCGACAAAGGTTTGTGAACTCGGTCCCAGAATAGTCGGCAGCGACTTACTGCACCGTCCACCAAACCGGCAGCAACGCTTTCACCTCCCCGCGCGCGAAGCGGTCGTCGATAAGGTGCACCACGCCCTGGTCGGTCTCGGTGCGAATCACGCGGCCGGCGGCCTGCACGACTTTCTGCAGGCCGGGGTAGAGGTAGGT
>DASUNW010000066.1:0-2762 GCA_036276955.1 Alcanivorax sp.
TCAAAAAAAGGGCCGGCAATGCCGGCCCTTTTTCATATTCAAGCTTGTAGCTTGAGGCTTGTCGCTTGCAGCCCGCTTTACAGCTCGGGAAAGATCTCATCGAGCGAATTGAGTGGGTAATGGGACGGGTAACCCTTCCGGGCCACGCCGGAATCCACCGCCGCCTGCGCCACCGCCGCGGAAACCCGCCCCAGCAGACGCGGGTCATTGGGCTTGGGAATGATGTATTCCGGCCCGAAGTTGAGCGGCTCGCCGCCGTAGGCGTCCAGCACTTCCTTGGGCGGCGCTTCGCGCACCAGCTCGGCGATGGCGTGCACCGCCGCCAGCTTCATTGCCTCGTTGATCGAGGTGGAGCGCACGTCCAGGGCACCACGGAACATGTACGGGAAGCACAGTACATTATTCACCTGATTCGGGTAGTCCGAACGACCGGTGGCGATAATGGCGTCGGAACGGACCGCCTTGGCCACCTCCGGACGAATCTCCGGGTCCGGGTTGGCGAGCGCGAAGATGATCGGCTTGTCGGCCATCTTCTTGACCATCTCCGGCGTCAGCATGTCCGGGCCGGATACGCCGATGAACACGTCGGCGCCTTCCACCGCATCGTCCAGGGTGCGCTTGTCGGTATCGTTGGCGAGCGCCGCCTTGTACTGGTTAAGGTCGTCGCGGCGGCTGTGGATCACGCCCTTGCGGTCGAGCACCAGGATGTTTTCCTTGCGCGCGCCCATCTCGATCAGCAGCCGCACCGACGCCACGCCGGCGGCACCGGCGCCCACGCAGACCACTTTAATGTCCTGGATGCGCTTTTTCTGGATTTCCAGCGCGTTGAGCAGGCCGGCGCCCACCACGATGGCGGTGCCGTGCTGGTCGTCGTGGAATACCGGCACATCGCAGAGCTCCTTGAGCACGCGCTCGATCTCGAAGCATTCCGGTGCGCGGATGTCTTCCAGATTGATGCCGCCGAAGGTGCGGTGGATGCGCACCACGGTATCGATGAAGGCCTGCGGGTCTTCAGCGTCCACTTCGATATCGAACACGTCGATGCCGGCGAACAGCTTGAACAGAATGCCTTTGCCTTCCATCACCGGCTTGGACGCCAGCGCGCCCAGATTGCCCAGGCCGAGAATCGCGGTACCGTCGCTGATCACCGCCACCAGGTTGCCCTTGGAGGTGAAACGATAGGCCAGTTCCGGTTCCCGGGCGATTTCACGCACGGGTTCCGCCACGCCGGGGCTGTAAGCCAGGCTGAGGTCGCGGCTGGTCTTGGCCGGCTTGGTCACCTCAACGCTGATCTTCCCCGGACGCGGTTTGGCGTGATATTCCAGGGCCGCCTTTTTTAAATCCTCGGACATGGTGGTCTCCGCTTCCCGCTCTGGGACAAAGCCAGTCTAGGCTGATAAAAGAGTATGACGCGTGATTCCGAACGCAAAAAGCACCCTGGCGGGTGCTTTTTGCAGGCAAGAAACAGTGGAAGCAGACTCGCTTACTTTTTCTTGCCTGAGCTGATCACGCCGAAACGTTGCTTGAACTTGTCGACCTGGCCACCGCTCTCGGCCTGCTTCTGCTTGCCGGTGTAGAACGGATGGCACTGGGAGCACACGTCCACCTCGAAAGAGCCGCCACGAGTGGAACGGGTTTCGATCACATTCCCGCAGCTGCAGGTAATGGACACGTCCTGGTAATCGGGATGAATCTCTGATTTCATAGCAAAGCTCCTTCAGGTGTCGCCACCCGAACCTGCGCTGGAATGCGCTCTGTCGGGCACCACACTTGCTTGCGCCGGGCAAAAGTGAGCGCGAATCATAACAGCTTGACACCGATGCGCAAGAGATAAACCGGAACCTTCCGTGCCTTCTGAGTCCATCATACAGGTCGCCCTGCCGGTGCCCCTGCCGGGATGCTTCGACTACCGCCTGCCGGCGGGAACGCCGACGCCGCCCCGCGGCGCCCGCGTACAGGTGCCGTTCGGCCGCCGCACCCTGGTGGGGCTGGTCCACGGCCACCAGCCCAGCCAGTTCGCCAAACTCAAGAACGTGCAGCGCGTCCTCGACCAGGAAGCGGTCATCGACGAGGCCCTCTATACCCTGTGCGAGCGGGCCGCCCGCTACTACCACCACCCGCTCGGCGAAGTGCTCGGGTTCGTGCTGCCGGCCCTGCTGCGTCAGGGTCAGCCGGCACTGGCCGGCGGCGAAGTCCGCTGGCGGCTCACCGACCGCGGCCGCCACGTCAGCGACGACCGGCTGAGCCGGGCGCCCCGCCAGCTGCAGGCACTCACCGTATTAAAGGAACACCCCGGCGGCCTGAGCCCGGCGATGCTGGAAGCGCTGTCAGTCTCCAAGTCGGCGCTGCAGGCCCTGCGCGACAAGGAGTGGGTGGAACGGGTGGAGCTGCAACCGGAGGCCGCCGGCACCCCCGCCGAAGTGCTGGCCGAGCCGGCGCTGGCCGCCAACCCGGAACAGCGCGCCGCCATCCACGCCATCGTCGACGCCGAGGGCTTCCAGCCGTTCCTGCTCGACGGCGTCACCGGCAGCGGCAAGACCGAGGTCTACCTCGGCGCGGTCGAGGCAGCGCTGGCGCGCGACGCCCAGGTGCTGGTGCTGGTGCCGGAGATCGGCCTCACGCCCCAGGTGGTGGCGCGCTTCCGCGAACGCCTCGCGGTGCCGGTGGTGGTGCTGCACTCCGCGCTGGCCGACGGCGAGCGGCTGGCGACCTGGCGCGCCGCGCGCAGCGGCACCGCGCGCGTGGTGCTCGGTACGCGCTCG
>DASUNW010000067.1:0-11902 GCA_036276955.1 Alcanivorax sp.
TCGAACCACTCCACCTGGGCGTCGCCTTCGAACGCCAGGATGTGCGTGGCCACCCGGTCCAGGAACCAGCGGTCGTGGGAAATCACGATGGCGCAGCCGGGGAAGGCCAGCAGCGCCTCCTCGAGGGCCCGCAGGGTTTCCACGTCCAGGTCGTTGGTGGGCTCATCGAGCAGCAGCACATTGGCGCCCTGCTTGAGCAGCTTGGCCAGGTGCAGACGGTTGCGTTCGCCACCGGACAGATCGCCGACCCGCTTCTGCTGGTCGCCGCCCTTGAAGTTGAAGCGGCCCAGGTAGGCGCGGCTGGGCACCTCGTAATTACCGATCTTGAGAATGTCGTTGCCG
This sequence comes from Alcanivorax sp., assembly GCA_036276955.1. Lineage (GTDB taxonomy): Bacteria > Pseudomonadota > Gammaproteobacteria > Pseudomonadales > Alcanivoracaceae > Alloalcanivorax. Next base: position 343 of record DASUNW010000067.1, read on the forward strand.
TCGGACACCTCTTCCCAGACGGTCTTGTTGGCGTCCAGGTCCTCGCGGCTCTGATCCACATAGGCCAGGTCCACGGTGTCGCCCACTTCGATGTCGCCGGCATCCGGTGTTTCCTCGCCGGCGAACATGCGGAACAGGGTGGTTTTACCCGCCCCGTTGGGGCCGATAATGCCGACAATGGCGCCGCGCGGCACCGAGAAGCTCAGGTCTTCATAGAGCAGCTTGCCGTCGAACTGCTTGGAGACGCCGTTGATCTCGAACACTTTCTCGCCGAGGCGCTCGCCGGGCGGAATGTACAGTTCCTGGGTCTCGTTGCGCTTCTGGAAGTCCTGGCTGGCCAGTTCCTCGAAGGCGCTCACCCGGGCCTTGTTCTTGGCGCGGCGGCCCTTGGGGTTCTGGCGCACCCATTCCAGCTCTTTCTCCACCGTCTTGCGGTGGGCGCTTTCCTTCTTCTCTTCCTGCTCCAGGCGCTGTTCCTTCTGTTCCAGCCAGGAGGAGTAGTTGCCCTTCCAGGGAATGCCGTGGCCCCGGTCCAGTTCCAGTATCCACTCGCAGGAGTTGTCCAGGAAGTAGCGGTCGTGTGTGACCGCCACCACGGTGCCGGAGAATTCGTGCAGGAAGCGCTCCAGCCAGGCCACGGACTCGGCGTCCAGGTGGTTGGTGGGCTCATCCAGCAGCAGCATGTCCGGGGCGCTCATCAGCAGGCGGCACAGTGCCACCCGGCGGCGCTCACCGCCGGACAGGGTGGCCACGTTGGCGTCCCAGGGCGGCAGGCGCAGGGCGTCGGCGGCGATATCCAGGCGGCGCTCGATATTGTGCGCGTCGGTGGCCTCGATGATGCCCTCCAGCTTTGCCTGCTGCTCGGCCAGCTTCTCGAAATCCGCGTCTTCCTCGGCGTAGGCGGCGTACACCTCTTCCAGGCGTTCCTGGGCGCCACGGATCTCGGCCAGGGATTCCTCGACGATCTCGCGCACGTTCTTGTCCGGGTCCAGCTCCGGCTCCTGGGGCAGGTAACCGATATTGATGCCCGGCTGCGGGCGCGCCTCGCCCAGGTAGTCCTTGTCGATGCCGGCCATGATGCGCAGCAGGGTGGACTTACCGGAGCCGTTGAGGCCCAGCACGCCGATCTTGGCGCCCGGGAAAAAGGACAGGGAGATGTCCTTGAGGATCTGCTTCTTAGGCGGGACAACCTTGCCCACCTTATCCATGGTGAAAATATATTGGGCCATAAAAAGAGACATGCCTGAAAACGTAAGAAAAGCCCGTATGACGGGGCACGGGCGGGTTGGCGCCTAAACTAACCGAAGCCGGGCCGGGATGAAAGTCCGGGCGGTTGGCGGGGTTCGGCGGGGCGGGGCGGGTGGGCACTCAAGTTGGCGGCGGTATTGCCGATATCAGTGGTGAAATCAGGTTTTATTATCGGGTGCTTGCCCGTCGCGCTAAGTAGGAGTTGTGCTGTGTTCGCCAAATTCAACCGCATCAATATCAAATACGGCGCCGCTTTCATCGGCGTGGCCCTGGCGTTGCTAGTGGTGGTCACCGCCAATGCCCTACTGGTTAACTCGGTAAAGGAACGCATGGTCGAGGTGACCTCTACCCTGAACAAGGCCATCTCCCTGGTATTGAACGCGGACCGCGATCTGTATCAGGCGCGCCTGGCGGAAATGGCCTATTTGCGCGGCATCCCCGGTACGCCGGAAGCGGAAAAGCAACTTGCTCTCTACGAAGAGAATGCCGTTCAAGCCCAGGAGCGGATCCAACAGGTAGCCGGTCTGATGGCTAGCTATGGGGATGTTTCCGAGAGCGTGTCCAAGTTCGAAATGCTTTACGAGCGCTGGCGCGAAGAGTCGGGACGCACCTTTGAAATGTACGCCGGCGAGGACATCGGTGGCGCCATGGAGCAGGTCGACGGGGCCTCCAGTGAAAGCTTCGCCCGATTACGGACCTTCTATGATGCCACCGGCCAGGCCGTCGACGAGCGGGTGCAAGAGTTGGAAACCTCCACTATGGCACAGGTCAGCCGCCAGCAGACCCTGGTGATCGGGTTCGCCGCGGTGGTCGGTCTGGTGGCCATCGCCATCGCGCTGATCGGCCCGCACCTGATGTCCAAGGCGATCCGCCAGGTGAGCGCGCGGATTCAGGAAATCACCGAGGGCGACGGCGATCTCACCGCCCGCATCGAAAGCCACCGGGGCGATGAAATCGGCGACCTTGCGATCCAGTTCAACGCCTTTATCGACCGTATCGACACGACGCTGCAGTCGGTACGCACCAGCACCCTGAGCGTCAACCAGGCCTCCGATGAGATCGCCAAGGGCAGCCAGGAGCTGGCCTCGCGCACCGAGCAGTCCGCCGCCAACCTGCAGCAGACTTCCGCCTCCATGGAGGAAATCACCACCACCGTGCGCAATACCTCCGACGCCGCCCGTCAAGCGGACGAGCTGGTGCAGTCCACCGTGCAGGTGGCGCGGCGCGGTCAGGACGCGATGCGTGAAGTGGAAACCACCATGGGTGAAATCTCCGCCTCATCGGAGAAGATCAACGAGATCATCACCCTGATTGACGGCATCGCCTTCCAGACCAACATCCTGGCCCTGAACGCCTCCGTGGAAGCGGCCCGTGCCGGCGAACACGGTCGCGGCTTCGCGGTGGTGGCCCAGGAAGTGCGCACCCTGGCGGGCCGCTCCGGCGACGCCTCGCGGGAAATCCGTGCCCTGGTGGACCGCTCCGTGAGCAGCACCCAGACCGGCGCCGGCCTGGTCAAGAACGCCGGCCGCACCATGGAAGACATCGTTGCCAGCATCGACAAAGTGACCCGGGTGATCAGCGAGATCAGCACCGGCGCCCAGGAGCAGAGCCAGGGCATCGGCCAGGTCAACACCGCGGTCGCCGAGCTGGACACCATGACCCAGCACAACGCCTCCATGGTGGAAGAAACCAGTTCCGCCGCCGAGGAGATGCGCCATCAGGCCGAGCAACTGGCGGCGCTGATCGCCACCTTCCGCCTCAGCGGCCAGGAGGCCGACGCCGGGGACGAGCGCCTGCCTACCCTGCGGGCCGTGGACCGGGACAGCGGCGACGCCTGGCACGACTACGCCGCCTGATCGGCCCACCTCGCAAGCAGGCCCCCATGAGCCCCTCTCACCGTGGTGATGAGGGGCTTTCATGTGTCAAAGCGACTGGTTTTGGTTAGAATACGCGCCCCTGATCCCGCAATCCGACCCACAGGTAGCCCATGTTCTCTAAATCCATGTCCATCGCCGAGTTCGACCCGGAAATCCAGGCCGCCATCGACGCCGAGCGCGAGCGCCAGGAGCAGCACATCGAGCTGATCGCCTCTGAGAACTACGCCTCGCCCCGGGCCATGGAAGCCCAGGGCTCCGTACTCACCAACAAGTACGCCGAGGGCTACCCGGGCAAGCGCTACTACGGCGGTTGCGAAAACGTGGACGTGGTCGAGAATCTGGCCATCGAGCGCGCCTGTGAGCTGTTCGGCGCCGACTGGGCCAACGTCCAACCCCACGCCGGTTCCCAGGCCAACGCGGCGGTCTACATGGCGGTGCTCAAGCCCGGCGACACCGTGCTCGGCATGAGCCTGGACGCCGGTGGTCACCTGACCCACGGCGCCAAGCCCAACTTCTCCGGCAAGATGTACAACGCCATCCAGTACGGCCTGGACAACGACACCGGCCTGATCGACTACGACCAGGTGGAAAAACTGGCCCGCGAGCACCAGCCGAAGATGATCGTGGCCGGCTTCTCCGCCTACTCCCAGATCGTCGACTGGCAGCGCTTCCGTGACATCGCCGACCAGGTGGGCGCCATCCTGCTGGTGGACATGGCCCACGTGGCCGGCCTGGTCGCCGCCGGCGTTTACCCCAGCCCGGTGGGCATCGCCGACATCACCACCACCACCACCCACAAGACCCTGGGCGGCCCGCGTGGCGGCCTGATCATGGGCAAGGCCAACGACGACCTGCAGAAGAAGATCAACTCCGCCGTCTTCCCCGGCGGCCAGGGCGGCCCCCTGGAGCACGTCATCGCCGCCAAGGCGATCTGCTTCAAGGAAGCCATGGAACCGTCCTTCAAGACCTACCAGCAGCAAGTGGTGAAGAACGCCAAGGCGATGGCCAAGGTGTTCATCGACCGCGGCTTCGACGTGGTCTCCAACGGCACCGAAAACCACCTGTTCCTGCTCAGCCTGGTCAAGCAGGACATCACCGGTAAGGACGCCGACGCCGCCCTCGGCCGCGCCCACATCACCGTCAACAAAAACGCCGTGCCCAACGACCCGCGCTCGCCGTTCGTTACCTCCGGCCTGCGCATCGGCTCTCCGGCCATCACCCGCCGCGGCTTCAATGAAGCCGACGCCACCGAACTGGCCGGCTGGATCTGCGACATCCTCGACAACATGGGCGACGAGGCGGTGATCGACGCGGTGCGCGGCAAGGTCAGCGAGATCTGTAAGCGTCTGCCCGTTTACGAGCGCTAAAAACCGATACAGGATGCAGGATTCAGGATGAAGGACGACCGTGGGATCGATCGGTTTTCCCTGTATCCTGTAACCTGAATCCTGTATCGCGGCCGAAGGCCGCTCCGGAGAATCCATGTACTGCCCGTTTTGTGCTGCCCAGGACACCAAGGTGATCGACTCGCGTCTGGTCGCGGACGGTGGGCAGGTGCGCCGGCGCCGGGAGTGCCTGAGCTGTAACGAGCGCTTCACCACCTTCGAGACCGCCGAGCTGGTGATGCCCCGGGTGATCAAGTCCGACGGCACCCGCGAGCCGTTCAACGAGCAGAAGCTGCGCGCCGGCATGCTGCGCGCCCTGGAGAAACGGCCAGTGAGCGTGGAGGATCTGGAAGCGGCCATCAGCCGTCTCTGCCACCGTCTGCGCGCCACCGGCGAGCGGGAAGTGCCGGCGCGCCAAGTGGGCGGGTTCGTCATGGAGGCCCTGCAGCAACTGGACGACGTGGCCTATGTGCGCTTCGCCTCGGTCTACCGCAGTTTCCAGGACATTTCCGAGTTCGCCGCCGAGGTGGACCGGCTGCGCGGCCGCGCCGGCGGCGGCGAATCGCAAGACGACGATACCCCGCAGCAATGAGCGCCGGGCGGTTCAGCGACTTCGACCATCAGTGCATGGCCCGGGCCCTGGAACTGGCCCGACGCGCGCTCTACACCACCGACCCCAACCCGCGTGTGGGCTGCGTGCTGGCCCATGACGGCCTGATCATCGCCGAGGGCTTCCACGCCCGGGCCGGCGAACCCCACGCGGAGCGCAACGCGCTGGCCACCGCCGGCGAGCACGCGCGCGGCGTCACCGCCTACGTCACCCTGGAGCCCTGCTCGCACACCGGACGCACCGGCCCCTGCGCGGACGCCCTGATCGACGCCGGCGTGGCACGCGTGGTGGCGGCCATGCAGGACCCCAACCCGCAGGTGGCCGGCAGCGGCCTGCAACGGCTCCGCGACGCCGGCATCCAGGTGGATACCGGTCTGCAGGAAGCGGACGCCCGGGTTCTGAACCCGGGCTTCGTGCTGCGCATGAGCCAGGGGCGCCCGCTGATCCGCATCAAGGCCGCCGCCAGCCTGGACGGCCGCACCGCCATGGCCAGCGGCGAATCCCAGTGGATCACCGGCCCCGAGGCCCGCGAGGACGTGCAGCGTCTGCGCGCGCGCAGCAGCGCCATCGTCACCGGCATCGGCACGGTGCTGGCGGACCGGCCCTCCTACACCGTGCGTCCGGAGCAATGGCGCCATGGCGAGTACGGCGACGGCCCGCTCCGCGTGCCGCTGCGGGTGGTCCTCGACCCGGCCCTGCGCACCCCGGTGGACAGCCCGGTGATCACCGCCGACGGCCCCTGCCTGATCGCCCACGCCGACGATTCGGACGCCGCCCCGGACGACCGCCGCCGGGCGCTCGAACACGCCGGCGCGGAGCTGCTGGCGCTGCCCCGCGCCCGTGCCGCCAGCGACCCCGCCGAGCCCGGCGCCGCCGCCCGCGCGGAACGGCGCGGCCTCGACCTGCACGCCCTGATCGCCGAACTGACCCGCCGCGAATGCAACGAGGTGCTGGTGGAATGCGGCGCCACCCTGGCCGGCGCCTTCGTCCGCGAGGCCCTGTTCGACGAACTTGTCGTCTACCTGGCGCCCACGCTGTTGGGCGCCGACGCCCGCGGCCTGCTGGATCTGCCGTTCGACCGCATGGACCAGCGGGTGCGCCTGCGCTGGCACGACCTGCGCCGCGTCGGCGACGACCTGCGCCTGACGCTGACCCCAAGAACTTAAAAAGAAGGTTTCGCCGCCCTCAGGAGGCGATGGCGACGACGCCGCGGCCTTGATCTTTCGCTTGGTACAGCGCCTGGTCAGCACGGCGCAGGGTGCGCCGCCAATCGCCGTCGGTGAGTTCCGCGAAGCCCATGCTGGCGCCGATGCGCAGGTCCGCCGCGTCGCCCTCGGCGATATTCTCGAACGCCTCCAGAAGCCGCCGGGCAATGGAGCCGGCCGCGTCCGGGTTGGCCTCCGCCAGGAACACCACGAACTCGTCGCCGCCCCAGCGGCAGGCGATGTCGCCGTCGCGCATGGTGTGGTCGATGCGTTGCGCCACGGCGCGCAGCAGGGCGTCGCCACGGGTATGCCCGAAGCGATCGTTAACGCCCTTGAAGTGATCCAGGTCGATGAACAGTAGCCCGCCCCGGGCGTAGGGGCCGAGGCCGTCCAGATGGCTTTCCAGAAACGCCCGGTTGAACAAACCCGAAAGCGGGTCGCGGGTGGCCTTGTCCGCCAGGTGCCGCAGCTGGTGGTCGGTTTCGGTGCGTTCGCTGAGTGTGCGCGAATAATGAATCACCATGGCTGCCAGCGCCGCCACCTGGAACGCCACGAACCCCGGCGTCAGTGCGCTCAGCGGCAGCAGCTCCATGCCCATTTCGCGCAGGGTGTCGTGCACCCCGGTGAGAAACACCAGCACGAAGCCGATCACCGTCAGCCACCAGGCCAGGGTGCCGCCGGCCCGCCGGGCCCGGCGCAGCATCCGCCAGTTGGTGTAGCTGAACGCCACCATGCACAGCACGAAGAAGGGCGCGCCGGCGGCGCCGTAATCCGCGAACACCTGGCTGCCTTGGATGGTGGCCTGATCGCTGGCGATGATCAGCGCTGGATGATCCACCCACAGCAGCCCGGCCAGCAGGGCACCGGCCAGATAGATCGTCGCCAGCCGCCAGCGCGGTTCATGCCGGCGGCGCAGCACGCGGTGCATGCAGATCAGCGCCGCCAATCCCATCACCACCGCGCTCAGGGCGATGCGGTAGGGCGTCATCACCGCGTCCAGATCGCCGGTCACGGCGTCGATCCGCGAGGCCAGGTCGCCGGCGATGTACACCGTGGCGAACAGGTTGGCCAGGGCGAACTGCAGCGCCGCCGGCGCTTCCCGGTCGCGGTACAGGTACAGCGCCAGGGTGAACACGCTCAGCAACAACAACAACGCCACGGCGGCGCCAGTGGCCATGATGTTCAGCCACAGCGTCCAGGTATCCGCCCCGGCGCCGGCCAGGACGGTGGAAGCAGAGTGTTCGGGCATGGTTTCCGGGCGACTAAAAAATGAGCGGCAAGAATACCAAAAACCCCCGTCAAAACCGTTGTTTCTTCGTTTCAGCGCCCGGCAGTGGGCCAATGGGGCCGGGCGCGCCTTTCCGAATGCCTCTTCGGAACGGCATTAATGCCACCTTCTATGTATCGCAAAACGGTCATTTGACGGTTTTCCGGGCTGTGTAAGGAACGGTATCGATACCCATGGTTAGCATTAAAAGCCATAGATATCAGTCATTTGGCATTCAAATCGCCGACCAGGAAAGCGTCCTTCTTCTAAATGATACATAAATAGTGTATTGACACTAAATTATGTGTCGTATAAAAATGAAGCCATAGGTGGCATGACCGCCACAGCGGACAACGGAGGCGCCCCATGTACGCGCAACAGGTGGATACCGGCAGTAACGGTCTGAAAAATCTCGACGAAATGAGCCCGGAAGAGCGGCACTTTCAAGAGAAGGTGAATGCGGAGACCAAGATCGAGCCCAAGAACTGGATGCCCGACGGTTACCGCAAGACGCTGATTCGCCAGATATCCCAGCACGCCCATTCGGAAATCGTTGGCATGCTGCCCGAGGGCAACTGGCTGACCCGGGCGCCGAGCCTGAAGCGCAAACTGCAGCTCATGGCCAAGATCCAGGACGAAGCCGGCCACGGCCTGTACCTGTACAGCGCCATGGAAACCCTGGGCGCCGACCGCGACGAAGAGATCGAAAAGCTGCACCGCGGCGAAGTGAAGTTCTCCTCCATCTTTACTTACCCCACGCTCAGCTGGGCGGACATGGGTGCCATCGGCTGGCTGGTGGACGGCGCCGCCATCGTCAACCAGGTGCCGCTGCAGCGCTGCTCCTACGGCCCCTACGCCCGTGCCATGATCCGCGTCTGCAAGGAAGAGAGCTTCCACCAGCGCCAGGGTTACGAAGTGCTGCTGACCATGATGCGCGAGGGCACCGACGAGCAGAAAGAGATGGTGCAGGACGCCATCAACCGTTTTTGGTGGCCGTCGCTGATGATGTTCGGCCCGTCCGACGACAACTCCCCCAACTCCGCCCAGTCCATGGCCTGGAAGATCAAGCGTCACAGCAACGATGAACTGCGCCAGCGCTTCCTCGACCAGACCGTGCCGCAGCTGGAATTCCTCGGCTGCACCGCGCCGGACCCGGACCTGAAATGGAACGAGGAAACCGGCCACTACGACTTCGGCGCCATCGACTGGCAGGAATTCTTCGACGTGCTCAAGGGCCACAGCCCCACCGGCATCGAACGCATCCAGCAGCGCAAGAGCGCCATCGACGAAGGCAAATGGGTGCGCGACGCCGCCGTGGCTTATGCCGAAAAACAGAAAGCGAACGCCGCTTAAACCGAATTAATTCAACGGAAACCGAAATGGCTGAATGGACCCTCTTTGAAGTCTTCGTGCGCAGCAAGCACGGCCTCAACCACAAACACGTGGGCAGCGTGCACGCGGCGGACGCCACCATGGCGTTGGAAAACGCTCGCGAGCTTTACACCCGCCGCAACGAAGGCGTGAGCATCTGGGTGGTGCCCGCCGCCCGGATCACCGCCACCGCCGGTGACGAAAAAGAGGCCTTCTTCGACCCGGCCGAAGACAAGGTCTACCGCCACGCCAGCTTCTACAAGCTGCCCCCGGAAGTGGATCAGATGTAATGAGCGCACTTACTCAATATCTGCTGCGTCTCGCCGACACCGACATGGTGCTGGCCCAGCGCCTGTGCGAATGGTGCGGCAAGGCCCCGGCCCTGGAAGAAGAAGTGGCAATGATGAACGTTGGCCTGGACCTGCTCGGCCAGGCGCGCAACTGGTACGACTACGCCGCCGACCTGCTCGACGACGGTCGCGACGCCGACCATCTCGCCTTCCGCCGCAACGAACGGGAATACCGCAACCTGCTGTTGGCGGAATACCCGCGCGGCGACTACGCGGTGACCACCGCCAAGCAGTTTTTCTTCGACGTCTGGCACCACCTGGTGCTGACGCGGCTCACCGAATCCAGCGACGAACGCATCGCCGGCCTGGCCGCCAAGAGCCTCAAGGAGGCCAGCTACCACCGCCGCCGTTCCACCGAGTGGATGCTGCGCCTGGGCCAGGGCACTGAAGAGAGCCACCGCCGCCTCGCCGATGCCGTGCAAAACCTGTGGCGCTTCACCTACGAGCTCACCGACACCGACGCCGTGGAAGACGAACTCGCGGAAGCCGGCATCGGCGCCGGCAACTTGGGCGACGCCTGGCGCGCGGAAGTGAGCAGCGTGCTCGAGCAGGCCGGCCTGGATGTGCCCGAACCGGCGCGCCACTTCTATCTGGACGGCAAGAACGGCAAGCACACCGAACAGCTCGGGTTTCTGCTCGCCGAAATGCAATACCTGCCGCGGGCCTATCCTGATGCCACATGGTGAGCCCGATGCCACCTGGTGAGCTGATTTTCCGTGAGCGGGCGGTGTTCACCGGCACGCCCCTGGGCGAAGCGGACCTGCCGCGCGCCTGGGACTGCCTGAGTGAAGTGATGGACCCGGAAGTGCCGGTGGTCAGCGTCGTCGACCTGGGCATGATCCGCGCCGTCGCCTGGGAAGACGACCGCCTGCACGTAAAAGTCTCGCCCACCTATTCCGGCTGCCCGGCCACCGAAGTGATCGAGCGCGACGTGGAACACGCACTGGTCGAAACCGGCTTCCGCAACCCCCGCATCGAACGGGTGCTGGCGCCGGCCTGGACCACCGACTGGATCACCGAAAAAGGCCGCCAACAGCTCCGCGACTACGGCATCGCGCCGCCGGCGGAAGGCGAGGGCAGACACACCTTGCACGACCCCGGCCCCGCCGAGTGTCCGCACTGCGGCAGCACCGCCACCGAACAAGTCAGCGAATTCGGCTCCACCGCCTGCAAGGCGCTCTACAAGTGCCGCGACTGCCTGGAACCGTTCGATTACTTCAAGTGCCTTTGAGCGAACCCATGACCCAATTCCATTCCCTGACAATCCGCGAAGTGCGCCCGGAAACCCGCGAAGCGGTGTCCATCGCCTTCGACGTGCCCCCGGAGCTGAACGCCACCTTCCGCTTCACCCAGGGCCAGCACCTGATCGTGCGCACCCATATGGACGGCGAAGAAGTGCGCCGCTCCTACTCCATCTGCACCGGCGTCAACGACGGCGACCTGCGCGTGGCGGTGAAAAAAGTCCCCGGCGGCCGCTTCTCCGGCTTCGCCAACGGCGAACTCAAGGAAGGCGACACCCTGGAAGTGATGCCGCCCACCGGCCACTTCCACATCGACCTGGACCCGCAACGCGAAGCGCATTACCTGGCGGTGGCCGCCGGCAGCGGCATCACGCCGATCCTGTCGATCATCAAGACCACCCTGGAAACCGAACCGAACAGCCGGTTCACCCTGATGTACGGCAACCGCTCCAGCGGCGCCACCCTGTTCCGCGAAGCGCTCAGCGACCTGAAAAACGCCTACCTGGGCCGGCTCAACATCATCTATATGTTCAGCCGCGAACAGCAGGACGTGGATCTCTATAACGGCCGCATCGACGCGCACAAATGCGACGCCATCTTCAGCCGCTGGCTGGACACCCCGAACCTGCACGCCGCCTTCCTGTGCGGCCCGCAATCCATGACGGAAACCGTCAAGGAGCGGCTGATCGCCAACGGCCTGAACAAAAGCCGCGTGCACTTCGAACTGTTCGCCGTGGAAGGGCAGCCGCAACGCAAGCACCGCGCCCCGGAAGAAGTCGCCGAAGACGAAGCCAAAACCGAAGTCTCGATCATCAGCGACGGCCGCCGGCTCGATTTCCGCGTGCCTCGAGATAGCGTCAACATCCTCGACGCCGCCAACAAAGAAGGCGCCGACCTGCCGTTCTCCTGCAAGGCCGGCGTCTGCTCCACCTGTCGCTGCAAGGTGGTGGAAGGCGAAGTGGAAATGGACAACAACTTCGCCCTGGAAGACTACGAAATCGACGCG
>DASUNW010000068.1:0-14636 GCA_036276955.1 Alcanivorax sp.
GGTGACGCCGAACACGAACGGCACGTCGATCACGTGGCAGGCGCCCATGGGCACGCCGAACTGCTGGCTGGTCCAGGTGAACTGGAAGCCCCGGGTGTCGTCCCGGTGGGCGGCCTGGGCATCGAGCAGCCGCAGGGTGGGGACACGGAACAGCCGGTCGGTTTCCATCGCCGAGAACCAGTCCATATTGCTGCGTTGCGGGTCCGGGGTGACGGTGCGCTGGTAGTAGCTCAACGCCTGTTGTCCGTGCTGGGGCAAGGCGCGCTGGAAGCGGCGCAGGATTTCCGCCTCGTCGAAGCGGCGCAGCTCTTCCACCGAGGGGAAGCCCGCCATCGGCCCGGCGTACTGGAAGAAGTGGTATTCGTCGCGGCAGACACTGGCCAGCAGGGCGATATCCCTGGCCTCGCCGTCGGCGATGGCGTCAATCGGCAGGCGCGGCAACAGGTCGCCGTCGACCATCGGCTGGAAATTCATCGCGAACTGCGGCGTGGTGTCGCGCAGGCCGCGCTTGACCAGGGTACGCAGGGCCTGGTTCTGGGCGGCGATCCAGGCTTTCGGGTCGGCCTGGCGAAGCTTGTCGGCGGCGCTGCCCTCGCCGGGCAAGGCGTCCACGAAGGCGCGGGTGACCTTGGCCACCTCTTCCGGGGCGAGCGCGAAGTCGCCGGCGCCGGATTGCACGATGGCGCCCTGGAACAGCGGCCGCGCCCGGGGCGTGGCCATCAGGGTGGCGACGCTGAAGCCGCCGGCGGATTCGCCGAACAGGGTGACCCGGTCGGGTTGGCCGCCGAACGCCTCGATGTGCCGGTTGACCCATTCCAGCGCCGCCACCTGGTCACGCAGGCCCAGGTTGCTGTCCGCGCCCAGTTCCGGGGCAATCGCGGCGAAGTCCGCGAAACCGTGGGCGCCCAGGCGGTAGGCCGCGTGCACCACCACCACCTTTTGGCTGGCCGCGAGCGCGGCGCCGTTATACAGCGGCTGGGACACCGAGCCGGCGATATAGCCGCCGCCGTGGTACCAGAGCATCACCGGGAAGGGGCCTTCGCCTTCCGGCACCCAGATATTCAGGTAGAGACAGTCCTCGCCGGATTCTTCCACGCCCATCAGCGGGTTCTTGACCTGCAGGGACGGCAAGGGATAGCGGTCCGCGTTGCCGCTGTGGTCGCTCGCCGGGAGCGGCCGGGGCGCCTTGAAACGACCCTCTCCCACCGGCGGCAACGCGAACGGCACGCCCCGGAATTCCACCACGCCGTCGCCGGCCAGACCCTGATACCCACCCTGGGGAAGCTCTACCTTCATGCACTCTCTCCCGATGTGTCCCGGCGTCGCGGAACACCTTGTTTAATTGTCAGACAACAAAAGATACCTGAAGCGCCGTCTTGCTTACCATCGGCACCACTGATGTTGGATAAGGAGACCCTTACTCATGAGCAACACACAAGCAAACACCGAATCCCCGGCCACCACCCTGAACGCGAAGCTGTCCGATCTGAGCACGGAAATCAGCACCACCGCCGACAAGCTTAGCAAAGCGGCACAGGGCGCGGTGACCCGACTGAGTGAATCCGGTAACGAATTCTTTCAGGAGCTGATCAAAAGCGGCGAATCCCTGCGGGCCAAAACCAACGGTAAAGGTGCGGATGACTGGCGCGTGCGTCTCGCCCACACCCTGGGCCTGCCCACCCGCGATGAGATGGACGCCCTGAATAAGAAGCTCGACCGCATCAACCGTAAGGTCAACAAACTGGCCCTCGAACAGAAAGCAAGCTGATCGCCCCTGACCGGGCCCACTGGCCCGGTCGGTTTCTCGTCATTGACGCCGGGCGGTCAATGACGTTGACTTCCGCCATGTCTGATTCCTATCCGCCCTCCCTGCATTCCCTGACCGTGGCCTCGTTCTGGGTCGAGTATCTGCTCGACGCCGCGCTGCACGCCGGCGTGGACCTCAGCGAGGCTCTGGTACGCCTGGGCGTCAGCGAAGCGGAACTGGAATCGCCCCGTGCCCGGGTACCCCTGAAGGTGGAAAACCGGCTCTTCGAGCTGGCCCTGGAAGGCAGCGGCGACCCGCTGTTCGGGCTGCACATGGGCGAATGCATCCGGCCGCGCTTCATGGGCGAGCTCGGCTACGCCAGCATGTCCAGCGCTACCCTGCGCGACGCCATCGAGCTGATGATTCCGTTCGCGCGGGTGACCACCGAATTCGCCGACCTGCGCTTCGAATGGCACGACCATGAACTCTGGCTGATCCTGGACACGCCGTTCGAGGACCTGCCCACCTCAGCGCACCGGGTGGACGCCTTCTACGCCGGGGCGGTGGTGTTCGGCCGCTGGATACTGGGCGCCGAACTCAACCCACTGGCGGTGCACTTGCGACACCCGGTGCACGGCGACACCGGTGAGTACCAGCGCCTGTTCGGTTGCCCGGTGTCGTTCTCCCAGCCCTGCAATGCCCTGGTGATCGACGAAGCGGTGCTGGATCTGCCGCTGCGCGACGCCGACCCCGAGGTGAACCGCATCGCCCGCTCGCGGATGCAGCGGGCGGTGACCCAGTACCGGGCACGCGACAACCTGCTGGAACAGGTGCGCCTGGAAATCCAGCAACGGCTGGTGGACGGCGTGCCGCAGCTGGAACCGATCGCGGAACGGCTGGGCGTCAAACCCTGGACCCTGCGCCGCCGCCTGCGCGCGGAGCAGGCGGACTTTTCCACCCTGCTGGAAGAAGAGCGGCGCCGGCTGGCCTGCGATTGGCTGCTGCACAGCAACCGCTCGGTGAACCAGATCGCCCTGGATCTGGGCTATTCCGAGCAAAGCGCCTTCAACCGCGCCTTCAAGCGCTGGTTCGGCATCACCCCGGTGAGCTACCGGGACAGCGGCGGCCACTGAGACGCCGTTTTGCCGGCCATCCGCACCGATCCGTGCGCTCGCCCATCAGCTACTCTATAATGCGCGCGGCCCGGGGAACCTCCGAATGCGCACTTCCTAGCCAAGGTCGTATTCAGAGGCTCCTCAGTTCTCCCGACGATTCCAAGGAGATTTTTAATGAAAGCACCCGTACGCGTAGCTGTCACCGGCGCCGCTGGCCAGATCAGCTATTCCCTGCTGTTCCGCATCGCCTCCGGCGACATGCTCGGCAAAGATCAGCCGGTCATCCTCCAGCTTCTCGAAATCACCCCCGCCCTGGAAGCGCTGAAAGGCGTGGCCATGGAGCTGGAAGACTGTGCCTTCCCGCTGGTCGACAGCATCGTGCAGACCGACGACGCCAAGGTGGCGTTCAAGGACGCCGATTACGCCCTGCTGGTCGGTGCCCGTCCGCGCGGTCCGGGTATGGAGCGCAAGGACCTGCTGGAAGCCAACGCGGCGATCTTCTCCGCCCAGGGCCAGGCCATCAACGAAGTCGCCAGCCGCGGCATTAAGGTGCTGGTGGTCGGCAACCCGGCCAACACCAACGCGCTGATCGCCCAGCGCAACGCGCCGGACATCGATCCGCGTCAGTTCACCGCCATGACCCGGCTGGACCACAACCGCGCCATGGCGCAGCTGGCCAACAAGCTGGGCAAGAGCATCAACGACGTTAAGAAGATGACCATCTGGGGCAACCACTCCTCCACCCAGTACCCGGATCTGCACCACTGCGAAGTGGACGGCAAAGCCGCCATCGACCAGATCGAGCAAGACTGGTACGAGAACGACTACATCCCCACCGTGCAGCAGCGCGGCGCCGCCATCATCAAGGCACGGGGCGCGTCCTCCGCCGCCTCCGCCGCCAACGCCGCGATCGATCACATGCGCAGCTGGGCACTGGGCAGCGACGACGGCGACTGGGTGTCCATGGGCATCTACAGCGACGGCTCCTACGGCATTCAGGAAGGCCTGATCTATTCCTATCCGTGCGTTTGCAAAAACGGCGACTGGGAAATCGTTCAGGGCCTGGAAGTGAATGACTTCTCCCGCGAGCGCATGACCGCCACCGAAACCGAGCTGGCCGAAGAGCGTGACGCGGTGAAGCATCTGCTGCCGTAAGACGATCCCGGTTTCCTGACGGAACCGTCGATCAATAAAAAAGGGCCTCCATTGGGAGGCCCTTTTTTATTGAGTACTGAGCTGTGAGTCGTAGGTCGGGTTAGGCCGAAGGCCGTAACCCGACAATCGTTGAGTGCGGCGCCCACCATTGGTGTCGGGTTACGCTTCGCTAACCCGACCTACGCGGCTGGAGAACAGGACGTTCGACAGGGAGCCCCCAGGGACGGGTTCACGGCGTTCCCGGAAGGGCCTAACACAGACCCGCGCCCCCAGCTGGAGGGTCCCAACACCACCGTCGCACCGCGTCCCGGATACTGAGCATCAATCTCTAAAACTCCGTGAGCAACGACACAGCCGAAGCCTTGAACAGCAACACCACCCGGCCGCCCTCCCGCAACCCGAGCCGCGCCTGACTGAGCCCCGTCACCCGCGCCTGAATCGACTGCCGCTCGCACAGACATTCCACCAGCACCCCGGAAGCCTGCACCGTGACACCGGTGATGCGCGCCGGCAGCTGGTTCATCAGGCTCACGCCCTCCAGCTCGGCGACGCTCAAGGCCACGTCGTCAGCGTGCAGCAGCAGACGCACCGGCGTGCCCGCGGGCGGCAGGCGCGGGGTGCGCACCCACAGGGTTCGTCCGCCAAAGGCCACTGGCAGCAGGCCGGTTTCCGCCTGCCCGGACAGCGCCTCCCCCAACAGCACCGAGCACGACGACGCCTGGCCCTGGTAGCGGCGCAAGCCCGGCAGCAAGGCGCCGCAATAAGAGACGCCATCCGGCTCCAGGATCGCCACCTGATCGCAGAGCCGGGCGATGTCCTCGATCTGGTGGGCGACCAGCACCACGTCGCAGCCCAGGCGCCGGGTGAGGGCTTGCAACTTGGGATAGAGGCGGTGCCGGCTGTCGTCGTCGAGCGCGGAAAACGGCTCATCCAGCAGCAGCAGGCGCGGCCGGCGCAGTAACGCCAGGGCCAGCGCCACCCGGCGGCGCTGGCCGCCGCTTAACTGTGGGGGATAGAGATGGCGCAAACCGTCGATGCCGAGATTCCCGATCAGCTCGCCGGCCAGGTCGGCGGCTTGATGGTGGCGCGCCACCCGCCGCAGGTGCCGGGCCACGGTCCAGTGATCAATCAGCGCCGGCGTTTGCGATACCAGCGACACCCGGCGGGCCAGCGCCGCCGGCGTCACCGCCCGGTCGTCGACACGCAACCGGCGGGCGGCCGGATTGAGGCCGGCCAGCGCCCGCAGCAGCGTGCTCTTGCCCACCCCGGAGTGCCCCAGCAGGCCGAGCCAGCCGCTTTGCGCCCGCACCCGGGCGCGCAGGGCCAGCGGCGCCGCCAGGGCGACGTCAAAATCGATCATGGCGGTGGCCCGACAACAACACCGTGACCACGGCCATCGCCATCATCGTCAGCGCCAGCCGGTTGGCGGCCTGGTAGTTCATTTGCTCCACATGCTCGAACAGGGCCACCGACAGCACCCGGGTCTCGCCGGGAATATTGCCGCCGATCATCAGCACCACGCCGAACTCGCCCAGGGTGTGGGCGAAGCACAGCAAGGCGGCGCTGACCAGCGCCGGCCAGATGCCGGGAATAACGATAAACAGAAACCGGTACCAGGCGGGGAAACCGAGCACGCGGCCCGCTTCATCCAGGGCCGGGCCGCGTTGCTGCAAGGCCGCTTCCAGGGGACGAAACGCGAACGGCAGGCTGTAAATCAGAGAGCCGATCAGAATACCGCTGAAGCTGAACGCCAGTTGCTGGTCGAACAGGCGCGCCAGCCATGAACCAGGCGGGTGCGCCGGGGAAAACGCCACCAGCAGGTAGTAGCCGAGCACCGTGGGCGGCAACACCAGCGGCAGCATCACCAGGGACTGGATCAGGCCCCGCCCGCGCGGATCACGGCGCACCAGCAGCCAGGCCAGCGGCAGGCACAGGGCCACCAGAATAACGGTGGTGGTGGCGGCCAGTTTGACCGTCAGCAACAGGGCCTGGGCGTCACCGCTAGCGAGCCACGGCATCGCTGCCTCCCGGCAAGGCGTAGCCGGCGGCGCGGATCAGCCGGCCGGCGCGCTCGGAGAACAGAAACGCCATAAAGGCTTCGGCCAAGGGATCGCCAGGGTTCACCACCACGCCCTGCTGCACCAGCGGCCGGTGCCAGTCGGCGGGCACCACACGGTATTCGCCCCGCCGCGCTTGAATCAGGCTCAGCGCCACCAGCCCCAGGTCGGCGTTGCCGCCGTCCACCAACTGGGTGGCCTGGCTGACATTGGCGGCGACCACGGTGCGCCAGCGCGGCGCCGGCCGCGCGTCGCGGTAGCGGGCGATGGCCGCTTCGGCGGCGCGGCCGTAGGGGGCGGTGGCCGGGTTGGCGATGGCCAGGGTGTATTGACGCTCGCCGTTCACACCCAGGCCGCGCGGGTCCCAGAGCGCCAGCCGCCCCAGCGCGTAGGTGCGCGGCACGCCACTGCCGTTGTCCCGGTACAGCGCTGCCGGGTAGGCGCTGTCGGCGGACAGGAACAGCTGGTACGGGGCGCCGTGGCGGATCTGTTGGTAAAGATGGCCGGACGCGCCGCTGATCAAATCCAGCGCCACCTCGGGATGGTCTTCTTTGAACAGCACGGCCAGCTTTTTCAGGGTGGGATAGAAATTGCTGGCGCAAGCAATGCGTAAATCACCCTCTTCCTCCCGCGCCCCAGCCGGGGGCGCCAAGCAGAACGCCACCAACAGCAGCAGCCCGACTGCTTGCCAAGCAACGTCGATTCGTTTCGCAACGTAGCTCACAACGCCACCGCGTCGGCGTACCAGCGGCCGGCGGCGCGAACATCGTTGGCGCCGGCATCAAGCCAGCGGGCGCCGTCGGGGCGGTGCTCTTTTTTCCAGAACGGCGCCCGGGTTTTCAGTTGGTCGATCAGAAAATGGGCCGCCTGAAACGCCTCGGCGCGGTGGCGGGTGGCCACCGCCAGGAACACGATTTGCTCGCCGGCGGCCAGCCTGCCGACCCGGTGCACCACGCGCACCACCGGGCAGTCCCAGCGTCGCCGGGTCTCATCGACCAGTGCCTGCAACTGGCGTTCGCACATGCCGGGGTAATGCTCCAGCTCGAGCGCGTGGATGGCGCCGTCACCGCCGCGTACCCGGCCGACGAAGAACACCACCGCGCCCGCCTCCCCGGCCTCATCGCAAAGCCGCCGGTACTGGTCGCCCACATCGAAGTCCTGTTGCTGAACCGAGATCATCTAACCTCCGGTGACCGGCGGGAAAAACGCCACTTCGTCGCCGTCGTGGACCGGCGTTTGTCCGTGAGCCATTTCCTGGTTCACGGCGTACAATAAACGGCCGTCGAGATGCGCCGCCCAGTGCGGGTGTTCCTGGAGCAGGTGCCGGCGCAGTGCCGCCACCGACAACGGCGGCGGCAGGCGCAGCTCCAGGCCCTCGCAGTCCAGCACCTCACGCAGGCGGGCGAAAAACCGTACCCTGATCACGCCCCCGCCTCCCGGTGCCAGTCGCCGCTGGCGCCGCCGCTCTTGGCCTCCAGGCGCACCGCGTCGATCGACATACCCCGGTCCACCGCCTTGCACATGTCGTAGAGCGTCAGGCCGGCCACCGACACGGCGGTCAGCGCTTCCATCTCCACCCCGGTGGGCGCGGTGGTTTTGCACTGCGCGCGGATGTGGATCAAGCCCTGGTCGTGGTCCAGCTCGAACTCGATGTCCACGCCGCTGAGCGGAATCTGGTGGCAAAGCGGGATCAACTCCCAGCACTTTTTCGCCGCCTGGATCGCGGCGATGCGCGCCACCGCCAGCACGTCGCCTTTCTTCATGCCGTTATCGCGGATCAGCGCCAGGGTGGCCGGCGCCGCCCGCACCCGGCCGCTGGCGCGGGCCACCCGGGCGCTGTCGGTCTTGGCGGACACGTCCACCATGTGCGCGCGGCCTTGTTCGTCAGTGTGCGTTAGCGACATGGGGTGTCCCTCCATTGTTCGTCTCCCGGCTGTCACAGGCCTGGCGCGCGCCCTTCAGATGCGGCACGAAATTGCAGGGCCGGTGGCCGGCGTCCAGTTGCTCGACCAGAATGCGGTCCCAGGCCAGCCGGCAAGCGTTGGTGCTGCCGGGCAGGCACACCACCAGGGTGCCGTTGGCGAGGCCGGCCACGCAGCGGGACTGCATCGTGGAGGTACCGATCTCCTCCAGCGACAGCGAGCGAAACAATTCGCCGAAGCCGTCCACGGTTTTGTCCAGTAACACCGCCACCGCCTCCGGGGTACTGTCGCGCCCACTGAAGCCGGTGCCGCCGGTGATCAGCACCACCTGCACCGCCGGGTCGGCGATCCACCGGGACACTTCGGCGCGAATCAGATAGACGTCATCGACCACCAGGCGCCGGTCGGCGCTGTGGTGGCCGTGGCCAAGCAGCCGGGAACACAGCAGATCGCCGGAGCTGTCCTCGGCCAGGGAGCGGCTGTCCGACACGGTAAGTACGGCGATATTCAGAGGTTGGGCGGCTAATGCGGTCATGATCCGGCCTCCTTGAGGGTGTTGGCCATACGCCAGGTTTCCGGCGTATTGGTATTGAGAAAAAACAGTTCATCGCCGCCGTCCAGTGCGCGGGCCCGGAGTGTCCGCAACGCGCCGGCCAGCGACAGCTCGCCACGCGTAAGGCGTTGTGCCAACAACGCTTCCAGCCCGGCGCCACCGTCCAGATAGCACGGCAAAAACGAGCGCCCGTAATAGCAGTGTCCGTGCTCAAGGCCGGTGTCGATGAGGCGGCCCAGCAAAGAGGCCGGCATCAACGGCATGTCCACCGGCGCCACCAGATAGCCCGCCGCCGGGCAGCGGCGCACCACCGCATGGATACCGCCCAACGGCCCCAGGCCGGGAAAATAATCCGCGACACAGCCCGGCTCATCGCGGCTGGTCACCACGGTGGCGCAGCCGGCGGCCAGCAAGCGTTCGCGAATCGACGTCATCAGCGGTCGCCCCTGCCATTCAAGCAGCGCCTTATCGCGACCCATGCGCCGCGAACCGCCGCCGGCCAGCACCACGCCGATGACACCGGAATGCTCGTGCATATCAGCCTCCGATCATGGCGAGATGGCGGGTGGCGCCGGGGTCATGGCGATGCAGGCCGTGGCCGGCTTTTTTGCCCAGCACCAGGCGATGCAAACGCCGGGACAGTTGCGCCGGGGTGTCCGCCTGCAAGGCGTCGCGCAACGGAATGCCGCCCTGGGAAAACAGGCACAGTTGCAGGTCGCCCAGGGACGACACCCGCAGTCGGTTGCAGTCGTCGCAGAAGCCTTGTTTATAGGGGCGGATCAGCCCCACCCGGCCGGCGTGGCCGGGGTGGGCGAATTCCCGCGCCGGGCCGTCATCCTCGCCGCGCGCGCAGGCGGTCCAGTGATGGGTTGTCAGCCAGTCTTCAAGCAGGTGGGCGGGCCGGTGCTGCTGGCGGAAGAATTCACGGTTATCGCCGGTTTCCATCAGCTCGATAAAACGGGCGGTCACCGGACGGTGGCGCAGGTAGTCGGTGAAACGCGCCAGCTCGTCGCCGTTGTAGTGGCGCATTAATACGGCGTTGAGTTTCACCGGCATAGCCAGGGCCAGGGCTTCATCCACCGCGTCGAGCACATCGCGCAGCCGGTCGTGGCCGGTGATCATCTCAAACACCGCCGGCGTCAGGCTGTCGACGCTGATGTTGATACGGTCCAGGCCGGCTTGCTTGAGCATCGCCAAACGGGGCGCCAGCCGGTAGCCGTTGGTGGTCATCACCACCTCGCGGATGCCCGGCGTCTGTTTGCACAGCGCGATGATCTCCGGCAGGTCCTTGCGCAGCGTCGGTTCGCCGCCGGTGATGCGAATCTTGCGGGTGCCGCTGAGCGCGAAAGCGCGCACCAGGGTGCCGATTTCCTCCAGGCTCAGTGGCTCCGGCACGCCGTCGCCCCGTTGATAGCCGTGCGGCAAACAATATTCACAGCGGTAGTTGCACACCTCGGTGATGGAAAGGCGCAAATAGGTGAAGCGTCTGTTGAACTGATCGGTGAGCATGATTTCTCTCCTACCTTGCCGCCCGGTCAACCGGCCAGAATATGTTTCAACTCGGGAATGCAGGAACCGCAGTTGGTGCCGCACCGAAGCGACTTGCCCAGCGTCTCGACGCTGCCGTCGCCGGCTTCGATGCGCGCGCGAATGGCCTGTTCGCCAACCTGGAAGCAGGCACAGACCATCGGCCCGTTTTCGGCGCTGCCGTCCGGCGCCTCGCCGCTGAGCAGCGCCCGCCGTTCCGCATCTTCAAGCGCGTCCCGTTCCATCATTTCGATCAGCCAGTCGCGGCCCGGCAGATCGCCCTTCGGATGAATAAACAGAACCCCCATCAGCCGACCGCCGCGCACCGCCGCCTGGCGGAAATGACCGATGTACGGGTCCTGCATTTCCAGCCAGTGCAGTTCTTCGGCATCGTCGGGCGCCCTGATCATGGCCGCCAGCCGCCGACGGGCGCGGTCCGGATCGTCGCGGCCGGCCAGCTCGAACAGGTGCCCTTGAGGCAGCGGGCTGTAGCTCCAGTAAAAGCAGCTCGGGTCGCCGCGCCGCTCGCGGGTGAGCAAAAAGCCCTGCCAGCGCACCGCGCAGGGCGCCACCCGAACCCGGGAAAATTTCGATTCCGGCTGGCCGGACAGCGGGTCGGTGTTGGCCTGCACCAGGGCGCCCATGCGCGCGCGGGCGCTGAACGGGCTGCTCCAGTGCATCGGCACGAACAGCTCGCCGGGGCGTTGGTCGGTGGTGATGCGCGCGCGCATGACGATGCTGCCGTGGCGGTTGTCGACGCTGGCCAGTTGGCCGTCGTCGATGCGGTGGCGGCGCGCGTCCTCGGCATGCAGGGCGACAAAGGGTTCGCCGATATGCTGAAGCAACCGCCGCGCCTTACCGGTACGGGTCATGGTGTGCCACTGATCGCGGATGCGGCCGGTGTTCATGATCAGCTCACCGGGGCGCGGAGCGTCGTCGGGCAGCTTGGCGGTGACCGCCACGAAGCGGGCGCGGCCGTCCTCGGTGGTGAAGCGGCCGTCGCCGAACAGACGCTGGCGCCCTTGCGGCCACTGCCGGTTCACGGGCCAGCGCACCGGTGCCAGCGCGTCATAGCCGGCCTGGTCGAGCGCCGCCAGGCCACTGATGTCGAACGCGCGCCGGCCATCGTTCTCGAAACCGGACAGCGCCGCGTGCTCGGCGAACACCTGCGCCGGATGCCGCCAGTCAAACGCCGACGGATAGCCGAGCCGCCGGCCGACCTGGGCCAGCGCCCACCAGTCCGGCTTGGCCTCGCCCGGCGCGTCGAGAAAGGGCCGCTGACGGGAAATGCAGCGCTCGGAATTGGTCACCGTGCCGTTCTTCTCGCCCCAGGTGCGCGCCGGCAGTTTGATATCGGCGAGCCGCACGGTATCGGTGTCGGCCATGCATTCGGACACCACCACGGTGGGGCACCGGCGCAACGCTTCGCGCACCCGGTCCGCTTCCGGCAGACTGACCACCGGGTTGGTGGAGAGAATCCACAGGAACTTGATGCGTCCGGAGGCCACCGCCTGGAACAGATCCACCGCCTTGAGGCCGGGTTCGCTGACCATGTTGGCGGCGTCCCAGAAGCGACGCACCCGGGCCACGTCGTCGGGCGCGAAGTCCATGTGCGCGGCCAGTTGGTTGGCCAGACCGCCCACCTCGCGGCCGCCCATGGCGTTGGGCTGGCCGGTGATGGAAAACGGCGAGGCGCCGGGTTTCCCGACCCGGCCGGTGGCCAGGTGGCAGTTGATAATGGCGTTGCACTTGTCGGTGCCGGTGGCGCTTTGGTTGATGCCCTGGGAATAGAAGGTCACGGTGCGCGGGCGCGCGGCGAACCAGCTAAAAAACGTCTCGATATCTTTTTCCGGCAGATCACAGTGTTGCGCCAAAGCGGCCGCTGAGCCGGTATCTTGCTCGGCCCGCGCCAGAGCGTCCTCGAAGTCGCGGGTGTGGTCGCGGATATAGTCACGATCCAGATGGCCGTGCCGGGCCAGCCAGGCCAGCAGGCCGTTGAACAGCAAGCCGTCGGCGCCGGGCCGTAACGGCAGATGCAGATCGGCCAGATCACAGGTGGCGGTGCGACGGGGATCGATCACCACCACTTTGGTGTCCGGGCGTGCCTGCTTCGCCGCCACCATGCGCTGGTACAGCACCGGGTGGGTCCAGGCGGCGTTGGAGCCCACCAGCACCAGCAGCTCGGCGCTGTCCAGATCCTCATAACAGCCGGGCACGCTGTCGCCGCCGAAGGCGCGCTTGTAGCCGGCCACCGCCGACGCCATACAGAGCCGGCTGTTGGTGTCCATATGGGCGCTGCCGATAAACCCTTTCATCAGTTTATTGGCGACGTAATAGTCTTCCGTGAGCAATTGTCCGGAACCGTAGCAGGCGACGCTGTCGGGCCCGTATTGCGCCACCGTGTCCCGCAGTCGGTTAGTCACCTGATCAAGGGCGGTGTCCCAGTCCACCACCGCGCCGTCCACTTCCGGGTACAGCAGCCGGTTGCGATGATCGAGGGTTTCGTGGAGCGCCGACCCTTTAACGCACAGCCGCCCCTGGTTGGCCGGGTGGTTCGCCGTTCCGGTGACACTGTCGCCAGCGCCGTTCACGGACACACCGCAGCCCACGCCGCAATACGGGCAGGTGGTGTCGGTGGTGTGAATGCGCTCGGCCATGGCTCAGGTCCCGGTCTTGTTGAGCGCCGCCGGCATCGGTCGCAGCAGCACGCGCTCACCATGCAGCGAGACCTCCCAGACCGGCACCGCCACGTCGTTCCGTTCCAGGCAAAGACCGGTGAGCAGGCTGAAATGCTGTTTATACAGCGGCGAGGCCACCACCAGCTCGCCGCCGATGTCGCCGACGATGCCGCGCGACAGCACATTGGCCCCGCCGATCGGGTCATGGTTGCCGATCGCGTACAGCGGCGGCGACTGGTCGGGCAGATAGAACAACGCCACCTGCTCGCCGTTGATCAGCGCGGCCACACCACTGCCGGCCACCAGATCCTCTTGGGTACAAATGTGTTGCCAGTGCATAGTTGCTCTCCTTTTCTTTCGCCGGTTGTTTCAGACGCTGACGGTTTCAATCAGATTGCTGCGGTCGTCCTCGGTGGCGGGACGGGGCTGGCCGCGCTCGCGCACGAAGCGAATGTCCTGGTCGGGGGTTTCCGCGTTGACGAAGCTGCGGAAACGCTTGAGCTTTTGCGGGTCGTCGATGGTGGTGCGCCACTCGCACTGATAGCGCTCGCGGACGATCGACATCTGCGCTTCCAGCTCGGCGGCGACGCCCAGCTTGTCGTCGATCACCACCTGACGCAGGTAATCCAGGCCGCCCTCCAGGTTCTCCAGCCACACGGAAGTGCGCTGCAAGCGGTCCGCGGTGCGCACGTAGAACATCAGCACCCGGTCCACCAGTTGCACCAGTTCCTGGTCGGACAGATCGGTGGCGAACAGATCCGCGTGGCGCGGCCGCATGCCGCCGTTGCCGCACACATAGAGGTTCCAGCCGTTCTCGGTGGCGATCACGCCGATGTCCTTGCTTTGCGCCTCGGCGCATTCGCGGGTACAGCCGGAGACCGCGAACTTGAGCTTGTGCGGCGAACGCAGGCCCTTGTAGCGATGCTCCAGGAAGATCGCCATGCCGACGCTGTCCTGCACGCCGTAGCGGCACCAGGTGGAGCCGACGCAGGATTTCACCGTGCGCACCGACTTGCCGTAGGCGTGGCCGGTCTCGAAGCCGGCGTCGATCAGCTCTTCCCAAATCAGCGGTAACTGCTCCAGGCGGGCGCCGAACAGATCGATCCGCTGGCCGCCGGTGATCTTGGTGTAGAGATCGTATTTGCTGGCCACCTGGCCCAGGGTGATCAGTTTTTCCGGGGTGATTTCACCGGCGGGCACGCGCGGCACCACGGAATAAGTGCCGTCCTTTTGCATGTTGGCGAGGAACACATCGTTGGTGTCTTGCAGGCTCACGTGCTCGGGTTCGAGGATGTAATCGTTATGAAGGCTGGCCAGGATCGAGGCCACCGTCGGCTTGCAGATCTCACAGCCGAGGCCTTTACCGTGGGCTTCGCGCACCTCACGGAAACTTTGCAGACCGCCCACCTGAATCAGGTGGAAAAGCGCCTGGCGGGAGTACTCAAAGTGCTCGCAAAGGTGGTTGTTCACTTCCACGCCGCGTGCTTCCAGCCCGGCGTCCACCACGCTTTTCAACAGGGCGGCGCAACCGCCGCAGCCGGTGGACGCCTGGGTGGCGTCCTTGATGTCGCCCAGCGAACAGCAGCCGCCGTCCAGCGCCTCGTTGATGGCGCCCTTGGAGACGTTGTGACAGGAACAGATGGTGGCGGTGTCCGGCAGCGCGTCGGTGCCCAGCGCCGGCGCCGCGTCGCCGGTCGGCAGGATCAGCGAGGCGGGATTGTCCGGCAGCGGGATGCCGTTAAGCATGTACTGCAGCAGGGTGTCGTAGGCGTCGCAGTCACCCACCAGCATGGCGCCGAGCACGTACTTCTGATCTTCGCTCACCACCAGCTTGCGGTAGACGCCGGCCACCTCATCCTGGAACCGGTAACAGCGGGCGCCG
>DASUNW010000069.1:0-13067 GCA_036276955.1 Alcanivorax sp.
GCCCATGGAATGCCCGACCAGCACGAACCGGCCCCAACCCAGTTGGTCGGCCACCGCCAGAACGTCGCGGACATGGTCCACGTAATGGGTGGCCTGGTGGCGCGGGCGGTGCTCGGAATGGCCGTGGCCGGCGAAATCCAGCGCCACCAGCGGGTGACCGAGGCACCCGGCCAGAGGCTGAAAAGAGGCGGCGTTATCCAGCCAGCCGTGCAACGCCAGCACCGGCTCGCCCTCGCCGGACCACTGCAGGCCGGCCAGCTCCTGACCGTAGGCGCGGAAGCGGCGCTCCACGGGTGCTTCGGGGGTGTTAGCGGACATGATGACCGCCCTCTCCGGCGCCGGCGCGCCGGTGGTCCTGGCCGAGCACACCGTCCAGCGCCCGCAGCACCAGCTCCGCGGTCCCCTCCGGGCGCTCCAGGGGGTACATATGGCTGCCCGGGGTGAACAGCCGCGTCAGCCGGTGACGGCGGGCATGGCGGGCGCCGCCCAGGTGGAACAGAGTGGGTGATTTCTCGCCGGTAACCAACACGCCGGGCACCTTGGTGCGCGGCAACGCCGTCACGCCGGTGGGGGTTTCGCGGAATACCGCGACTTCCACTTCCGGGCGAAAGCGCAGGCGCCAGCCGTCGCCGTGGCGCTCCAGGCCGGCGTCGAGATAGTTCTTCAGGGAGCGCGGGTCGAAGGCTTTGAACAGGCCACGGGAATTGAAGTAGCTCTCCACGTCGTCCCAATTGGCCCAGTAATCGAGCCGTCCCCGGCTTTTCTTCGCCGGCGAGAAGCGTTCGCCCTGCCCGGCCAGCCGGGCGAGCCGGTAAGCAACGCCCTGCAGGCCGTTGGCCAGCGGCGGGTCGAGCATCACCTGGGCGCGGAACCAGTCCGGATGGCGATGCGCCACCCAGAACATCAACACCGAACCCATGGAGTGCCCCAGCCCGATGATCGGCTTGGGCAGCGGCTCAAGAAACGCTTCCAGTTCCAGGCTCAGGCTTTTCCAGTCCCGGTCCACCGGGTAACGGGGGTCCTGTCCCAGGCATTCCACCACATGGATCTCATAGTGCTCCGCCAGGGGCGCCAGAAAGGTGTCGTAGCTGTGCCCGGGCACACCGTTGGCGTGGGCAAAGGCCAGCACCGGTTTGCGCGCCGCCGCTTGGGTGTTCATCCAGCGCTCTCCTCGAAACATCGGCAATTCAAAAGCGTCCATGATAACCGTCCCCGGCGGCAAACCCATGGCGAAATCCGCCAACGCGCGGACAGTTCGCGTCGGGGATTGTACAATGCGCGGCAAACAGGAGGTGTCATGACGCTGATCTCGTTCAATATCAATGGTATTCGCGCACGCTTGCATCAGCTCGAAGAGTTGCTGGGCAAATACAAACCGGCGCTGGTGGGGCTACAGGAAACCAAGGTGCAGGACAGTGAGTTCCCGGAACAAGCTGTTCGCGATCTCGGCTATCACCCCTACTATCATGGCCAGAAAGGTCACTACGGGGTGGCGCTGCTCACTCGCGAGCCGCTGGAGTACGTGCGGTACGGCTTTCCCACCGATGGCGAGGATGCCCAGCGGCGCATGATTATCGGCCGGCTACGTGATGCCGACGGGCAACCGGTAACCGTGCTCAACGGCTACTTCCCGCAGGGCGAGAACCGCGAGCATCCGGTGAAGTTTCCCGCCAAGGAAAAGTTCTACCAGGACCTGCAGACCTACCTGGAAACGCACCACGCCCCCAGCGAGAAGCTGGCGATCATGGGCGACTTCAATATCTCCTCCACCGACCGGGATATCGGCATCGGTGAAGCCAACCGCAAGCGCTGGCTGCGCGAGGGCAAGACCAGCTTCCTGCCCGAGGAAAGGGAATGGTGGCAACGGCTGGTCGGCTGGGGCCTGGAAGACACCTTCCGTTGCCAGTATCCGGACACCGACGATGTGTTCTCCTGGTTCGATTACCGTTCCAGGGGTTTTGAGCGGGATCCGCGTCGCGGCCTGCGCATCGACACCGTGCTCGCCACCCGACCCCTGGTGGAACGCCTGACGGACTGTGGCGTCGACTATGAGATGCGCGCCATGCAACGCCCGTCGGACCACTGTCCGGTGTGGAGCCGGTTCGATAACCTGACCTCATGAGCGTTCATTTTAACTTCAAACGGATAAAGCCCAATCTGGACGGGCTCGGGTTCCTGATCGATGTGGGCATGATCCTGCTGGTGATCGCCAACCTGAGCCTGATCCTGTTCGACTGGATCTACCGGGTGGACGCGGTGCAGTCCGCGCTGCAAAGCTATACCCCGGATTTCTACCGCTTCTACACGGACACTATCCACGCCAATTTCTTTGAGATTGATCTGGCGTTCGTCAGCGTTTATCTCACCGAATTCGTGATTCGCTGGGGGGTGGCCATCGCCCGGCATAGCTACCACCGCTGGTTCTTTTACCCGTTCGTGCACTGGTACGACCTGCTCGGCTGCATTCCCGTGGGCAGCTTCCGCTGGCTGCGGATATTGCGGGTGGTGAGCCTGATGTACCGCTTGCAGAAACTGGGCGTGGTGGATTTCCGTGACACCGCGGTGGGCGCCACGGTGCTCAAGTACTACCGCGTTCTGATGGAAGAAATTTCCGATCGGGTGGTGATTAATGTGCTCGACGGCGCGCAGCGGGAAATCCGCAGCGGCGGCCCGATGATGCACCGCATCGAGGAGGATGTGCTGGCGCCCCGGCGGGCACAGCTGGTGGACTATCTGGCCGGACGCATCGCCGACGCCACCCGTCGCAGCCATGACCAGTACCGCGACCAGTTATCCGAGTACCTGGTGCATGTCACCGACGAAGCAGTGCAGCGCACCCCCGCCGGCCGTCGTTTGGCGGCGATTCCGGTGGCCGGCCCGCGCGCCATCGCCCTGCTCGGTGACACCGTGCGCGACGGCGGCACCGCTCTGGTGGCGCAAATCGTGGAAGACATCAGCGCGCCAGCCAACCGACAACGCCTGGACGCGTTGGTGGATAACCTGCTGGTGGCGTCCAGCGGCGGTGGCGAGCAACTCAACGGAATGGTGAAGGAAACCCTGCTGGAAATTCTTGATCACGTTAAGGATCAGGTGGCGGTCCAGCACTGGAAACAGGAAGACTGAAGGGCCTACGCGCCGGTTATTCAGGGGCGCGCAGCCAAAGCAACCGCGCGCCGCCGGCGGCGGCCACATCGACATCGAAGGCAGCCACGCTGCCGACCCGGAAACCGGGCCGGGAACGGGGCTCGCCGACCCAGAGCGCGCTCAGCAGCGACACCAGCGGCATGTGACTGACCAGCACCAGGTTGTCGCATTGCGGCTGGTGGATCAGCCAGTCAAGGAACTGCTCGGGGGCCGCCTCCGGCACCAGATAGCCGCAGGCTTCCTGGTCCATGCCGCCGTAGGCGCGGGCAATGCACAGCGCGGTTTGCTGGGCACGTCGATACGGACTGGCGATCAGACGATCCACGGTGACGCCCTCCTCGCCCAATCTTTGCCACAGGGCCATCACTTCCAGACGGCCACGCTCGGTGAGCGGGCGTTCGGCGTCGGTGGAGGCCTGAGCCACGGCTTCGCCGTGGCGGCAAAGATAGACTCTCAAACAGCCCCCCCGTGGAAGCTGAATTCCACGTCGTGCTTGTGTTCACCGCCCATCAGCCGCGCGATCATGGTTTCCAGGGGCTTGCCCTGGTAAATGATCTCGTAAAGGGCGGTGGCCAGCGGCATGTAGACGTTGAGTTTTTCCGCGTGGGTGGCGACCAGCCGAATGGTGTTGAGGCCCTCGGCGGTCTGTCCGAGGGTATCCAGCGCTTGCTGCAACGCCTCGCCCTGGCCGAGTTGGTAGCCGAGGCGGTAGTTGCGCGACAGCGACGACGAGCAGGTGGCGATCAAGTCGCCGACCCCGGATAAACCGAGAAAGGTGAGCGGATTGGCGCCCATTTCCACCGCGAAGCGGCTCATCTCCGCCAACGCCCGGGTGAGCATGAAACTGCGGCTGTTCTCGCCGATGTCGATGGCGGCGGCCATACCGGACGCCACCGCGTAGATGTTTTTCAGCGCGCCGCCCAGCTCCACGCCGTAAATATCCGGGTTGTCGTAAACACGGAAATAGTCACAGCTGAGCGCCTGCTGAATGGTGTGGCACAAGTCTTGGTCCGGGCTAGCGATCACCGAGCCGGTGAACTTGCGCTCGACGATTTCCCGCGCCAGGTTGGGGCCGCTGAGCACGCCGATGCGGGTGTGATCCCACTCCCGCTTAAGCAACTGGCTCATCAACAAAAAGCCGTCTTCGTGAATCCCTTTGGTGCAGCTCACCACCAGGGTGCCGTCCTTCACCATGGGGCGGGCCTGGCGAAGCACTTCCACGAACGCGCTGGAGGGCACCGCCACGAAAATCAAGTCGGCGCCGTCGAGCACCTCGTCGAGGTGCTCGGTGGCGTGCACGCCCTCGGGCAGGGTCTGCCCGGGCAGGTAACGGGGGTTTTCCCCGTCCTCGTTAATGGCGGCGGCGGTTTCCGGGTCGCGCACCCAGAGCCGGGTACGGTGGCCGTTTTCGGCCAGAATGCTGGCCGTGGCGGTGCCGAAACTGCCACCGCCGAGAATCGCCGCGGTGTGTTTGCGCTGCTCCATCAAGAGCCCCTCTGTTCGGGCGGGTGGGTCACCAAAGGAGGCATCATAAGCGCCTCCCGAAGGCCAGGCAATGAGCCGTCAAGCCTCGCCGGCCCGTTCCTGCAGCAGGCGATTCAAGCGCCGGGCGGTGGCCGCCGGATCCGAGGGAAGCTGACCTTCGGCGAGCAGCGCCTGATCCAGCAGCAATTCGGCCAGTTCCGTGAAAGTCGCGCTTTCCTGGATAGCTTCCAGCCGTTGCAGCAGCGGGTGGGCCAGATTCACCTCCAGCGTCGGCTTGCTGTCCGGCACCGGCTGGCCGGCGGCTTCCAGCATCATGCGCATCTGCGGGCCCAGTTCGTCCTCGGCCAGCACCAGACAGGCCGGCGAATCCACCAGCCGGCTGGTGGGCCGCACTTCGGCGACCTGCTCGCCCAGGCTTTCGCTGAGACGGCCGATCAACGGTGACTGCTTGTCCTGGTCGGCGCGCTGCTGGTCCTCCTGGTCCATTTCGAGCTGGCCGCGGGCCGCGTTCACCAGCCTGCAGCCTTTGTACTCATCCAGGTAGTTGGCCATCCACTCATCCACCCGTTCGGTGAGCAGCAGCACCTCGATGCCTTTCTTGCGGAACACTTCCAGATGCGGGCTGTTGCGCGCCGCGTTGAGGTTGTCGGCGAGCAGGTAATAAATCTTGTCCTGCTGTTCGCCGGCGCGCTCCAGATACTGGTCGAGCCCCACGGCGCCGGGCCGGGTCTCCTCGGTGGAGGGAAAGCGCAGCAAGGCGGCGATCGCCTCGCGGTTGTCCGGGTCCTCGCCGATACCTTCCTTAAGCACTTCGCCGAACTGCGACCAGAAGGTGGCGTATTTCTCCCCGTCGTTGCCCAGCTTCTTGAGCATTTGCAGCACGCGTTTGGTGAGCGCGGCGCGGATCTTGCGCACCGGCCCATAGTCCTGGAGCAGCTCACGGCTGACGTTAAGCGGCAGGTTGGGCGCGTCGATCACGCCTTTCACGAAGCGCAGGTACAAAGGCAGAAACTGCTCCGCGTCGTCCATGATGAACACACGCTGCACGTACAGCTTCAGACCCCGGCTGGCCTCGCGGTGATAGAGATCGAACGGCGCCCGGGCGGGCACGTAGAGCAGGCTGGTGTATTCCAGCGCGCCTTCCACCTTGTTATGGCTCCAGGTTAGCGCGTCCTGGAAATCATGGTTCAGGTGGCGATAGAAACTCTGATACTCGTCGTCGCTGATGTCCTGACGGGGGCGTTGCCAGAGCGCGGTGGCGGAGTTGATGGTCTGCCACTCACTCTCCTTGTTGTCGCCTTCACCGCCGGTTTCCGCCGGTGTCGGCATCAGGATCGGGAAGGCCACATGGTCCGAATACTGCTGCACGGTGGCGCGCACTTTTTGATCGTCCAGGAATTCCTTGGCGTCATCGCGCAGGTGCAGCACCACTGCGGTGCCGCGCTGGGTGCGCTCAATGGTTTCCACGGTGAACTCACCCTCGCCGTCGCTTTCCCAGCGCACGCCCTGGTCGGCCGGGTCGCCGGCGCGGCGGCTGAAGACCTCGACGCGGCCAGCGACGATAAAGGCGGAGTAGAAACCAACCCCGAACTGACCGATCAGCTGGGCGTCCTTACGGCGGTCCCCGGTCATGCTGGCAAGAAACTTTTCGGTGCCGGAGCGGGCGATGGTGCCGAGGTTGTCGACCACCTCTTCGCGGTTCATGCCGATGCCGTTGTCGGCGATCGTCAGCGTGCCCTCGTCCTTGTCCACCGAGAGTCGTATCCAGGGCTCCGGGTCGCTTTCCATCAGATCGGCGTCGTCCAGAGCCCGGAAGCGCAGTTTGTCGCAGGCGTCGGAGGCGTTGGATATCAGCTCGCGCAGGAAAATTTCACGGTTGCTGTACAACGAATGCACCATCAGGTGCAGAAGGCGGGACACTTCCGCCTGGAAACCACGGGTTTCGCGGTCTTGACTCATAGATTCTTCTCCTCCGGGTAATCACTGGACAGACGGCGCCCTCCCCGGCACCGCAGCGTGTAAGTAGTCACGCGCGGGGGCTTTTTCAAGGCCTAAGCCGTAGGTCGGGTTAGGCCAAAGGCCGTAACCCGACAATGACGTGGGAGTCGGCTGATCGCTCATGTCGGGTTACGCTTCCGCTAACCCGACCTACGGCAAGGGCGTTCAGGAGGCGTTGGAGAGATCGTCGAGGGCGGCTTCCAGGCTCGGGAAGCGGAAGGTAAAGCCTTGGTCCTCCAGGCGGCGCGGGTAGACCCGCTGGCCGCCCAGCAACAGCCCGGACAGCTCACCCAGCCCGAAGCGCAGCAGCGGCGCCGGGGCCACCCAGGGCGCCGGGCGATGGACGGCGCTGGCCAGCGCCCGGTGGAAATGCCGCTGGGTCACCGGCTGAGGGGCGGTGGCGTTAAAAACGCCCTCCACGCCCGGCGTCTCCAGCGCACGCACCAGAATCGACACCATGTCCTCGATATGAATCCAGCTCAGCCATTGGCTGCCGTCACCGAGACGGGCGCCGAGCCCCAGCCGGTAAACCGGCCAGAGCCCTTTCAGCATGCCGCCATCCCGCCCCAGTACCACGCCGGTGCGGATGATGCTCAGACGCACGCCCTGCCCCGTCACCTCGCGGGCGGCCTGCTCCCAGGCGTCGCAAAGCCGGTAGCCGAAGTCCTTGCGCCGGGCGGAGCTGTGCTCGGTCAGTTCGGCGTCACCGGCGTTGCCGTAAAAACCCACCGCCGAGCCGCTGACCATCACGTCGGGCGGGGCCGTCAGCCGCCGGCAAAGCGCCACCAGTTCGCGGGTGGTATCCAGCCGCGATGCCATCAGGGTCCGCTTGCGGGCTTCGCTCCAGCGCCGGGTAAAGAGATTTTCGCCGGCCAGATTGACGATGCCGTCGATGGTTTCGTCGTCGCCGATCTCCTCCAGGGACGCGATCACCCGCGTACCCTCCGGCAGTTTGGCCTGTGCCCGCGACGGCTTGCGACTCAGCACGATCAAAGGGTGGCCGTGCCCGGCCAATCGCCGGCATAACCCGGCGCCGATAAAACCACTGCCGCCGGTTACCAGAACCTTCATTGCGCCTCCTCAATCGACGTCACTGTGTCGAGGTCGAAGAAGTACTCCACCTCGCCGGAGCCCATGGCCACCGACAGCGTCACGCGCCGGTCGTCGACCGCCACCAGGGTGCCCTGGTGGCGCTCATCGGTGTCCAGGGTCACCGTCACCGGGACGCCGATCAAGTGCTCATATTGAGCTTCGCCGTTCTCCGTTGCCGGGCGCTCGGGGGCCGCCGGCGGCTCGCGATGGGCGCTTTCCAGCACCAACCGGGTGCCGTCGGCGAGCACCAGCTCGCGCAGCCGCGCCGCCGACAGATTGATTTCCGCGCGCCCGGAGCCCATGGCCATTTCCAGCCACAGCCGCTCCTCGTTAACCCGGGTCAGGGTGCCGTGGCTGGACTTGCCGTCCCGCTCGATCACCGTGACGGCCTGGCCCAGATAGGAGGCCAGATCGGTGAACCGGTGTAGCCGTAACGTCACCGCCGGCGCGTGGCTCACGTCCTGCGCCGAGGTACCCACAACACCACCATCGAACGCTTCGCCGGCACCGACGGACAGCACTTTTGTTTCCATCGACCCGGGGGTCACCGCCCAGCCCACGCTGTTCTCTTCCAACTGCAGGCGGCGGCGCTCCACGGTGCCGTCCTGCAGCTCCACGCGGGCCTGCACCTCCCCTTCCCGGGCGGCGCGTCTGAGATTGACGTTCTCGATATGGATCGAGGCCACTGCCCCGACCGGAAACTGGGTGTGCAGATATTCCCGCGCCACGTAGCCCAAGGTGTCCGGATGGTCGAAAAACAAATCCACCTTGCCGTTACGGTAGCGCAAGTGGTTGGTCTGCACCGTGAAATCCCCCACCAGATAGCTTCTCGGGGTGTCCGGCAGGACCAACTGCAGGGCGCCGGTGAATTGCTGGTCGTCGAGCGGCGCCAACGCCAGCTCCAGACGATAGCCCTCCTTGAAGATGCGGGTTTCCGGGTAGCTGCGACCTTCCGGTTTCCAGGACACGTGGACCGGCGGGCCGCCGGACTGCGCCGGGGTGATCAACAGGGTGCGCCGTTCCTGGATATCCTCCGGCCGCCAGCCGAGCAGCACACTGACCGAAAGATCCGGCAAAAACGCCTCGCCCTGATGGATACTGAGCACACCGTTGATCAGGGTGACCCGCACCGGGTTCAGCAACGGCCGGCCGTGGATCACCCCGGTCAGCGGCTTGCCGTCGCCTTGCACCATCAACAGCGCCGCTTCGGGCGAACGCACGAAGGTGGTGGCCGCCGGCGACTTGGCGCCGCGCAACACCTGGCCCGGCGCCGCCTCGGTGGGCGACAACGTGCCGTGCTGCACATAGATCAGTCCGGCGCCGACCAGCAGACACACCGTGCCCAGCACCCGCAGCAATGCCAGCACCCCGTAGCTTTGCCAGTTTTCCTGGACCTGGCGTAACCCGGCCAGGGGTATTAGAAAAAGCAGTGTGCTGTCGCCACGAAAGGCAGCCTGCCGGACCAGCCCCACCGTGGCCATGATCAACAGGCTGAGGCCGGCAACTAAAAGCCATTCCGCCATTTTATTATGCTCTCCCCGGTGGCCGGTCAAAGGCCGGCGTAATCGCGCCATGGTACACGTCAGCTTACAAAGCCTTACCCGGTCAATCCACACTTTCACCACTGCGACATCCTTGCGGCGCCCTGGGCATGACGGCGGTCACACCATCCCCGGATTACCGGTCATCGGATTTCATGAAAAAAGGCTTGTCTGGGAAAAAGACTGACGTTATACAGGCGCTGAGGCGGTCAGAGCGGGGGCCCGGAAGGGGGACCGTTTTGCACCCGGTTGTTTACGGCGGTTCCGTTTCCGAAGGAGGCGACCATGAGTGACCGACGCACTGAGAATGACTATGAGTCGGAAGATCTACTGATGAACGATGATTTTGACCTCGAGGATGGCGTGGACGAGGATCTCCAGGAAGAGAAAGCAGCCCGGTCACGCAGTTTCAACATGGATATGAGACACCGCATCGAAGACCGTCTGGAAGAGCGTCGTCTCAAGCGCGAGCTTGGTGATTACGAGTTTTTCAATATGGACGACGATGACGAGGACATCCTGCACTGACGGTGGCGGGGTATAAAAAAAGGCCGGCGATTGCCGGCCTTTTTGTTAACCACTCTGGTGCGTCGCGGGACTACCAGCCAGTGGCTTTTTTCACGCCTTCGCCGATCTCGGCGGGGTTGCGAACGGTGACTACACCGGCCGCTTCCAGCGCGGCGAACTTCTCGTCCGCGGTGCCCTTGCCCCCGGCGATAATAGCGCCCGCATGGCCCATGCGCTTACCCGGAGGCGCGGTGACGCCGGCGATATAGCTGACCACCGGCTTGGTCACGTTGTCCTTGATATAGGCGGCCGCTTCATCCTCGGCGGTACCGCCGATCTCACCGACCATCACGATGGCTTCGGTTTGCGGATCGTTCTGGAACAGTTCCAGCGCCTCGATGAAGGTGGTACCCGGAATCGGGTCGCCGCCGATACCAATGCACGTGGACTGACCGTAACCCAGCTTGGTGGTCTGGTTGACCGCCTCGTAGGTCAGGGTCCCGGAACGGGACACGATGCCCACCTTGCCCGGCTTGTGGATGTGACCTGGCATGATGCCGATCTTGCATTCACCGGGGGTGATCACACCGGGGCAATTGGGGCCGATCAAACGCACGCCCTGTTTGCGGTCCAGATATTCCTTCACATAGAGCATGTCCAGCGCCGGAATCCCTTCGGTGATGCAGACGATCAGCTCAATGCCCGCGTCCGCCGCTTCCAGGATGGAATCCTTGCAGAACGGTGCCGGCACATAGATCACGGACGCGGTGGCGCCGGTCTCTTTAACCGCCTCGGCCACGGTGTTGAACACCGGCAGGCCCAGGTGCGTCTGACCGCCCTTGCCCGGGGTCACGCCGCCCACCATCTTGGTGCCGTACTCCAGCGCCTGTTCGGAATGGAAAGTGCCCTGGCTGCCGGTGAAACCCTGGCAGATAACCTTGGTGTTCTTATCAATCAATACGCTCATTTGGCACCTCCAGCGGCTTTCACCACCTGTTCGGCGGCGTCGTCGAAACTTTCTGCGGCAACAATGTTCATGCCGCTCTCGGCGAGCTTCTTGGCGCCCAGCTCGGCGTTGTTGCCTTCCAGACGCACCACGACCGGCACATCCACGCCGACTTCTTCCACGGCCCCGATAATGCCCTCGGCGATCAGATCACAACGGACGATGCCGCCGAAGATATTCACCAGCACCGCTTTTACCTGATCATCGGAGAGGATGATCTTGAACGCTTCGGTGACACGTTCCTTGGTGGCACCGCCACCCACATCCAGGAAGTTGGCGGGCGCGCCGCCTTTCAGTTTGACCAGGTCCATGGTGCCCATGGCCAGGCCGGCGCCGTTGACCATGCACCCGATGTTGCCTTCCAACGCCACGTAGTTGAGATCCCATTCGGCGGCGCGACGTTCGCGGTCGTCTTCCTGGGAGGGATCGTCCAGAGCCTTGATGTCCGGATGGCGAAACAGCGCGCTGCCGTCCACGTTGATCTTAGCGTCCAGGCAATGCAGGTCGCCCTGATCGGTGATCACCAGCGGATTCACTTCGATCAGCGCCAGATCCTTTTCCTCGAACAGCTTCGCCAGACCCACGAAAATTTTCGCGAACTGGTTGACCTGCTTGCCTTCCAAACCCAGTTGAAAAGCGATGTCGCGAGCCTGGTAGGGCTGCGCGCCGACCAGCGGATCAATAATCGCTTTGAGAATCTTCTCGGGGGTTTCCTCGGCGACTTTCTCGATCTCCACGCCGCCCTCGGTGGACGCCATGAACACCACCCGGCGGGTGGCGCGGTCCAGGACCGCGCTCAGATACAGTTCCTGGGCGATGTCGGTGCAGGTTTCCACCAGAATTTTGGCGACCGGCTGGCCGTGCTCGTCGGTCTGGAATGTGACCAGGCGCTGGCCCAGCCACTTCTTGGCGAATTCCGCCGCTTCCTCGGGGCTGTCGACCAGTTTGACACCGCCGGCCTTACCGCGGCCGCCGGCGTGCACCTGAGCCTTGACGACCCATTTGTCGCCACCGATTTCCTTCGCCTTCGCGGCCACCTCTTCCGGTGTGTCGCAAGCGAAGCCCGGTGAAACTGGCAGGCCGTAATCAGCAAAAAGCTGTTTCGACTGATACTCGTGGAGATTCATGCCTTAACTTCCGTAAGCTTGTCTGTGGATAGCGCTCCCGGCGCAATATCGGGGCCTCTTCGGGCCCCTCTGTGGCGGGGCCCTCTGAATATCGTCGTGGCCCTACTTTTTGCGGCGGCGTTGCGCCACGTGGATAGCCTTGTAGTCCGTGGCCAGAGCCGCTTCGTGGACGGTCTCGGAGAGGCTCGGGTGGCCGAACACCATCAATTGCAGATCCTCGATGCTGGCACCGAATTCCATCGCCACGACCCCTTGCTGAATCAGCTCGGAAGCCTGCGGACCCAGGATGTGCAAACCCAGCACCCGGTCGGTTTTTTCGTCCACCACGAACTTCACCAGGCCGGTCGGCTCGCCGGCGGCCAGTGCGCGGCCATTGGCGGCGAAGGGCACGGCGCCGGTTTTATACGGCTCGCCGGAATCCTTCACCTCTTCCTCGGTTTTGCCCACCCAGGCTACTTCCGGGTGGGTATAAATGACGCCCGGCACGGCGTCGTAATTAACCTGGGTATGCTCCCCGGCAATCACTTCCGCCACCATCACGCCCTCTTCGATCGCTTTGTGGGCCAATGCCGGCCCACGCACCAGATCACCGATCGCATACACACCGGGGACATCGGTGCGACACTGGCTGTCGACGTAAACATAGTTACGTTCATCCATGGTCACGCCGGCGTCCTGGCTGAGCAGGCCTTCGGTATAAGGGCGGCGGCCCACCGCCACGATCAGGCGGTCGAACGTCGCTTCGTGCTCTTCACCGTCATAACTGTAGGTAACGCGCACGGAATTCTTGTTTTTCTTGGTCCCTGTGACCCGCGCACCCAGATGGATGTCGAGCCCTTGTTTGGAAAATGACTTGAAAGCTTCCTTGCCGATCTGCTTGTCCACGGTGGGCAAGAATGTATCCACCGCTTCCAGAACCTTCACTTCACTGCCCAGGCGCGCCCATACGCTGCCCAGCTCCAGGCCGATAATGCCGGCGCCGATCACGCCCAGTTTTTTGGGCACGGCGTCGAATTCCAGCGCGCCAGTGGAATCCACAATGATCTTTTGATCCACCTCGGCGACCGGAATGTCCACCGGCACCGAGCCGGCGGCGAGAATCACGTGTTCCGCCTCCAGGCTTTGCTCGTCGCCTTCCAGCGGCGTGAACTGCACCTGCTTGTTGGC
>DASUNW010000070.1:0-21843 GCA_036276955.1 Alcanivorax sp.
ACTGGGCTCTTCCGACCGCCCGGATCATTTCAAAGCCGAGGACGAGCCGGTGCTGCTGGAAGACCCGGTGATCAACACCATCGCCGAGCGGCACGACGCCACCGCCGCCCAGGTATTGCTTAGCTGGGCGTTGCACCGTGACACGGCGGTGATTCCCAAATCGGTGAACCCGGAACGCCTGCAACAAAACCTGGCCGCCGCCGACCTGGTACTCAGCAACGACGACCTCAACGAGATCGCCGATCTGGACCGCCACCGCCGCTATGTGGACGGCCGCCTGGGCCCAGGCAGGCAGCCCCTACACGCTGGCAACGCTCTGGGACGAATAGCCGCCGCCGGTGCACCGCGTACATCACGCGGTGCACGTCTTTACCGTTTTTTACCGCCCCCGCGGTCCGGACCACTTACCCCCTCGCAGGCGGCATGCAATGATTGGCAGTCACCATAACGGCGCGCAACGGAACGCCCGCGCCACCGGCCAATGATGGACACCCGAATGCCGCCACACACCCCTTCCGAACCGGACCAGGACACCCGCAAAGCGGACTTCGAATCGGTCACCGTCCGCTCCGCCATGCTCACCGGCATTTTTCTGCTGTTGGTGATGTACACCCTGTACGCCGCCGCCACCCTGTTCATGCCGCTGATGGTGGCGTTCCTGACCAGCCTGATCTTCACTCCGGTGGTACGCGCCCTGCGGGTGCTGAAAATCCCGCCGCCGGTGAGCGCGGCGGCGGTGGTCCTGGGCGTGCTGGGGCTCGGCTTCGGCGCGCTCTACGGTCTCTCCGAACCGGCATTGGAGTGGTTGGAAAAAGCACCCCGCGATCTGCG
The DNA here is from genome assembly GCA_036276955.1 of Alcanivorax sp. Lineage (GTDB taxonomy): Bacteria > Pseudomonadota > Gammaproteobacteria > Pseudomonadales > Alcanivoracaceae > Alloalcanivorax. The sequence continues at coordinate 832 of DASUNW010000070.1, forward strand.
CCAACTGGAGCAGGAATTCCACCAGTTCAGCGAACCCATGCAACAGCTTAAGCTGGCCAACGCTCAAATCGAGGACATTACCCCCGGTAACGAAAGCCAGCAGAAACAGGAGGCGCCCGCCTGGAGCCCGGTGAAGTGGATCCTTTCCGGCACCTGGTCGGCGCTGTACGGCATCACCCTGAGCGTGATTCTTCTGTATTTCATGCTCGCCTCGGGGGACTCGTTTCTGCGCAAACTGGTGCGGGTGATCCCCCATTTCGAGCATAAGAGGGCGGCGGTGGAGACGGTGCGCCAGATCCAGACCAGTATCTCCCTTTACCTGGGCACCATCTCCATCATCAACGTCTGTCTGGGGGCGGGCTCGGCGTTGATTCTTTATCTACTGGATATGCCCAACCCGATATTGTTCGGGGTAATGGTCGGCATGCTCAATTTCGCCCCCTATATCGGGCCGATCATCAGCGGGGTGGTGTTGTTCTTTGTCAGCAGCTTGAACTTCGAAGGCCTTACTCAGGCGCTGTTACCGCCCTTTCTGGTCATGGCTCTGAATGTGCTGGAAGGTCAGTTCATCACCCCGACGGTGGCCGGTCATCGACTGGCGTTAAGCCCGGTGGTGGTGTTCCTGTCGATTCTGCTGTGGGGCTGGATGTGGGGCATCGTCGGCATCCTGATCGCGGTACCCCTGTTGGTGTGCATCAAACTGGTGTGCGACAACATCACGTCACTGCGGCCGCTATCAGAATTCCTCGGTCGCTGACCCCGGAACCCTTAAAGCTCCATGGGGCGACGCTGTTGTTGATCTGCCAGATAATGACGCGCCGCGCCCAGAAAGTGCAGCACGATTAACCCCGGAATCAGATACAACCCGGAAATAACATGCACCACTTCGGCCGGCTCATGGATCGCCGACAGGAACTGCAACGGTATATAGACCGTGAACCAGCCGAATACGTCCACGCCCTCTCCTTCGGTGAACAAATACAGCGGGCCGGTGATTACCTGCAACACCAGCGCCAGCAACAACAGACGGTGCACCGCCCAGGCCAGCCAGCGCTCCGGCGCAGTGGCCGCGGTGTTGGCCTTGAAGCCCTCATAAAGCCGATAGGCGACCCGCCAGATCACCACCAGAAATACAAAAAAGCCCAGACCGATGTGGAGACTCATCAAATAGCTTTCAGTGTCATCGCCCGGCGCGCCGGCGGCGGCAAAACCGAGCACCAGCATGGCGGTGACCAGCAGGGCCGTTAACCAGTGGTTCAATCTGGAAAGGCCTGAATAATGCAGGGGTCGCTTCACGGGTCACGCTCCTTTGGCTGTCAACGAAGTTGGCTGTCCTTACTGCCGCGCCGGTTATAACCTTCGGAGCGGGACTCGTCGCGCTCGCTCTGGCAAAGGGTGCACAGCCGCACGCCGGGCAACGCCGCACGGCGCGCCTCGGGAATCGGCGCCTCGCACTCTTCGCAGTGCGTCAGGCTGTCGCCGGCGGGCAGGCGGCTGCGGGCGTGCTGCACCGCGGAATCCACGGTGCTGTCGATCTGATCCTGAACGGCCCCTTCCGGGGCCCAGCCGGTCGCCATGGCGTCCTCCTGGTGGCGTTAGACCTAATGTAACGCCCCGCCCCCGATGCCGTTAAGCCCCCGCCGGAAATTAACCGCCCGCGTACAACGGCATCGCCAGGGTGGCCTGCAGCACCCGGCCCACCGGACCGTCTTCGTCGTAGAGCGTGGTGTCCACCAGACCGGTGCCGTTGTCCTGCATGCGGGCGCGGGCGTCGAGCCCCAGCCAGTCGCCACGGGGATCACGATGAAGGTACAGGCTCAGATCCGAATTGATGCTGCCCACATCCGGGGCCAACCGCAGTTGGGCGATGCCGTTGCCGAAATCGGACAGGGTGGCCGCCCGCACCAGGGACGAACAGGGCGCCCCGGCGACCACCGGGACCGGCAGGGACATCCACACCCGGCCCAGGCCTTCGCCGCCCACCCCTTCGAGCACGCAGATGCGCGCGGTGGTGTGCAGGCCCCGGGGTGTCCAGCCACCGCCCTTGCCGTCGCCACCGACTTCCGCCAGCGTCATCACCGGGCGGTCGCCGCGCGGGGCCAGGCCGCCGCTTTCGAAGCGGCCATAGGCCGGCACTTGGGCGCCGGCCTGCTCAAGGAACAATCCGCTGGCCCGGCAGACCTCGACACCGTCGGCGAGCAACGAGCCCTGCAACACCCGCAGGCGCCGCCCGGCGCGCACCACCGATACCTCGGCGGTAAGCGGGGCGGCCGGCACCGGCCGCAACAGGTCCACGGTCAGACGGCTCAAACGCAGACCGGTATCGGCGGTGGCCTGCTCCATCAACAGCGCCAACAGTCCGGTGGGTGAGCCGCCGTGCAAATGGCTGGGACTCCAGGGCCCACCGGCGCTGGCGGTGGGTACGAAGGTCTCGCCCTCGCGAACAAACAGTGACTGATCCATTTCCAATACTCCCCTTGCTGTGCCCGATTCAAAAGCCCAAGCCTACCCCAGACGGTGCCCGCGCCGGGAACGAAACGCTGGGTACGGCGCACATGGTGCGCTACAGTAGCGCCCGTCCCAAACGTCCCAGCCCATGGATCAGCCGCTTATGTCCGCCACTTCCTGTCCGCCGAGCCGCCCCAACATCGTGATCATGGTGGGCGGCGGCATTCTGGTGGCGCTAGTGGCGATCGTGTTCGCGCGGCTCGCCTACGGTCTGATTTTGCCGCCCATGCGCGATGACCTGGGGCTGAGTTATCGCCAGGCCGGCACCCTGGGCACGGTCACCGCGCTGGGCTACCTGCTGTTCGTGCTGTTGGGCGGCATCGCCGCCAGCCGCTGGGGCGCACGCAACGCGGTGGCCACCGGCCTGCTGATCCTCACCGCCGGCTTCGCCGGCCTGGCGGCGGCCAGCGACTACGCGGTGATCGTCGGATTAATGGCGCTGCTGGGCCTGGGCACCGCGTTCTGCTTCGCGCCCATGGTGTCGCTGCTGGCCACTTGGTATCCGGAAAAACGCGGCATGGTGATCGGCTGCATGTCCGCCGGCGTGGGCGCCGGCATTTTCGCCACCGGCCTGCTCGTGCCTTGGCTCTCCGAGTACTTCGGCGAGCACGGCTGGCGCATCGCCTGGGGCCTGTTCGCCGCCCTGGCGGCGGTGGCGGTGGCACTGGTGCTGGCGGCGGTGCGCGACCCGGAACCGGTCGCCCACGACCACCCGGACCGCCCGGCACCGGGGGACAAATGGCGCATCTACCGCAACCCCCGCGTGATTATCATGGCCACCATCTACGGCATCATCGGCATGGTCTACATCATCCAGGCGATCTTCATGGTCAGCTATGTGGTGGAATCCGGCTTCGACGAAACCACCGCCGGCTGGCTGATGGCCATGTCCGGCCTGCTGTCGGTGGCCGCCGGACCGCTGTGGGGCTCGTTGTCCGATGTGTGGGGGCGGGGCAACGCCCTGACCCTGGCGATGACGGTGGTCACCCTGGCCATGGGGCTGCCCCTGATCAACCAAAGCCTGCCCATGTTTTTTGCCCACTTCCTGCTGATGGGCTGCGCGGTGAACGGGGTATTCACCATGATCCAGGCCGCCAGCACCGACCAGGTGGCGCCGCGCTACATCCCCATCGCCTTCAGCTACGTGACGGTGTTCTTCGCCGGCGGCCAGTTCCTGGGCCCGGCCATCGCCGGCTGGCTGATCGAAGCCACCGGCGGCTTCCGCCTGGCCGTGGCCTTCACCTGCGTGTCGCTGCTGGTGGGCCTCTATCTGACCCAGAAGATCCGCCGCTTCCCCGCCGGCCTGGCGGTGGATTGAACATCACCGCGACGCCGGCGCGGCGACCAAGCGCCGCCATTATCATCCTCGGTCGTTCCTGATTAGAATGTGCGGCTTCCCGGCGCCACGGTGCGATCGGGGCCCTCTTTTCCATGGATGTCGAACCAGGGCGCGGCGATGAGCAACGGCAGGCCCCAAAAACACAGCCCCCGCACCGGCGAGCGTCCGGCCGCTCAAGGAGGGCCGCTCACCCGGCGACTGGCGGAGATGGACGCGCGCGCCGCCCGTGCGCCGCTGCCGTGCTTCGGCGAGCGCCTGGCGCGGCTGTTCGATTTGTCGGAGACAGTGGCGCTGGACGCCGCCAATGTGCGCCCCCGAGACGGTCATTTCAGCGCCGACGGCAAGGCCGCCGAGCGGCTGCGCGCGGAGCTGGATAAACTGCGCCGCACCCAGCGGGAGGCCATCGAAACCAGCGTCAGCGACGACCGGATCGGCGCCCGCAACGGCCTGCCGGTGCCCGAGGCCGGCCCGAGCCCGGCGCAGCCGCCGGATTTCGAACCCTACCGGCGTTTCTACCAGGGCAAGCAGCGGCAAATGGCCGCCGCCGTGCCGCCGCTGCGACTTAAGGCACGCGGCGCGCTCACCGACTACAGCCCGGCGCTGGCCCAGGTGGCGCGAATCGACGCGGTCTTCGACGCCACCCTCACCGGGTACGCCCGCGGCGGCTTCGGCGCCGTGCCCGGGGTGCTGGAAAAGCGCTTCCTGGCGCTGTGGCCGGACCGTCAGCAAAGTCTGCTGGCCGAGGAGCCCGGCCATCGCCCCGAGGACTGGATGAAAGAAGGCGCCTGGCTGCACCGCTTCTGCCAAGAGATGAAAACGATGTTGCTGGCGGAACTGGACACCCGGCTGGAGCCGGTCCAGGGCCTGCTGGAAGCGCTGGAAAACGCGCACAACCACCCACAAGGACATCAATGACACGCTTCTTATTCGCACTGGTCTTCCTGCTTGGCGCCGCCACCGTGGTGTGGGTGGGCATCGGTTTCCTGGGCACCAACCTGGTGGCCCTCACCGCCACCTTGCTGATCGCCGCCGTGTACGGCTTCGGCTTCCTGGAACTGCGCCGCTTCCGCGCCGACAGCGAACAACTGCGCCGGCAACTGGGCACGCCGCCCACCGACGGCGACGCGCTGGAGCGCTGGCTCAACGAGCTGCCGGCGAGCCTGCGCGGCGCCGTGCGTCGGCGCGTGGAAGGGGAAAGCACGCCGCTGCCCGGCCCCATGCTGACGCCCTATCTGTCCGGCCTGCTGGTGATGCTGGGCCTGCTCGGCACCTTCATCGGCATGATCGTCACTCTGCAAGGCGCGGTCACCGCCCTGGAAGGCGGCAACAATCTGGCCGCGGTGCAAAGCGCGCTGGCGGCACCCATCGCCGGGCTCAGCCTGGCCTTCGGCACCTCCATCGCCGGTGTCGCCGCCTCCGCCATGCTGGGGCTGGGCGCCACGCTCAGCCGCCGCGACCGCACCCTGCTGGGCCGCGAGCTGGACGCCATGCTGCGCCGCGAGCTGCGCGCCTTCTCCTTGAAGCATCAGCAACAAGAAGCGTTCCGCGCGCTCCAGGCACAGTCCGACGCCTTCCCCGCCGTGGTCGACAACCTACAGGCCCTGACCCGGCGCCTGGAACAGATGGGCGACCAGCTCAACAGCGCGCTCACCGACAACCAGAAGCGGTTCCACGAGCAGACCGGCGAACACTACCGGCAACTGGCGGAATCCGTCGGCGAGAGCCTGCGCGCCAGCCTGGCGGACAGCAGCCGGCTGGCGGCGGAAAGCGTACAGCCGGTGATCGCCGAAGCCCTGGAACGGCTGAACAGCCAAGCGGAGCAAAGCCATCAACGCCTCGGTGCCCTCACTGAAAACCAGCTCAACGCCATCGGTGAGCGTTTCGAAAGCAGCACCGAGCAAGCGGCGCGCAACTGGCGCGAAGGGCTCGACCAGCAGCAGCAAACCCTGGCCCGCCTGGTCGCCGAGTTTGGCGACACCCTGCGCACCCACAACGACCGCTTCCAACAGACCGCCAGCGGGCTGGTCGACGGACAGCGCGAGGGCATGGATGCGCTGGTCACCCGCACCGGCGAACAGTTGAGCGCGCTGCGCGACCAGGAGGCGCAGCGAGGTGACGCGGCCACCCAGCGTCTGGCGGATCTGGAAACCACCGTCACCCGTCACCTCACCGAGCTGGGCACCGCCCTGGAAGCACCCATGACACGGCTGATCGAAACCGCCTCGGAAACCCCCAAGGCGGCCGCCGAGGTGATCAGCCGGCTGCGCGAGGAAATGGCGCAGAGCAGCGAACGGGACAACGAACTGCTGGAAGAGCGCCGCCGCATCATGACCGAGCTGGACGCCCTGCTCAGCACCCAGCAGCAGGCGGCCGGCGTGCAGCGCGACGCGGTGGAAACCCTGATCCGCGACGCCGGCGGTGTGCTCAAGGACGTCAGCGACACCTTCGCCGGCCAGGTGAACGCGCAAACCGAGCGCCTCGACGAAGTGGCCGCCGAGGTCACCGGCGGCGCCCACGAAGTGGCCAGCCTGGGCGACGCTTTCGGCACCGCGGTGAACCTGTTCAGCGAGTCCAACGACAAACTGCTGGATAACCTCAAGCGCATCGAAACGTCCCTGGAGCAGTCCGCCGCGCGCAGCGACGAACAGCTCGCCTACTACGTGGAACAGGCCCGCGAAGTGATCGATCTGAGCCTCAGTTCGCAGAAGGAGGTGATCGACGCCCTGGCCACCCTGCAAGCCAACGGGGCGCGCTAATGGACGAGCTGCAGGACCCTTCTCAAGACGGCGCTCAATCCACGCCGGTGTGGGCGATCTTCTCGGACTTGATGGCGGCGCTGGTGGGCATCTTCGTGTTGTTGCTGGTGTGGGTGATCGGCATCCAACTGGAACTGAGCCAGTCGCTGGAAGAGGAACGCGCCAAGCTGCAGGCCGAGCAACAACGCCGCCAGGCCCTGGAAGAAGCGCTCGCCGACCCACTCGCCAGCGGCCGCATCTCGTTCCAGAACGGCCGCATCGGCATTAACGGCAGCGTGCTGTTCGCGCTCAACGCGGACCGTCTGCAACCGGAAGGTCGTGCGCTGCTGGAAAGCCTGGTGGAACCCCTGAAAGCCTACCTGGCGCAACACGACGAGTTGCTGATGGTGAGCGGCTTCACCGACGACCTGCCGATCCAGCAAGGCAACCCGCGCTACGCTGATAACTGGGGGCTTTCCGCCCAGCGCGCGCTCACCGTCACCCGCACCCTGATCGACCAGGGCCTGCCGGAGGAACGTATCTTCGCCGCCGCCTTCGGCGACAACCAGCCGGTGACCCCCAACACCGACAGCGCCGCCCGCGCCAAGAACCGCCGCGTGGAAATCACCACGGTGCCGCGCGCCGACGCCACCGCCGGCGAACCGGAACAGACCGGGCAAACCGATGAGTGAGGTGCGGGCGCAACTGGACACGCTGCGCCAGGAAGGTGCCCACCGCCACGACCCGGTGCGCTTCGCCTACCTGGAAAGTTTCGCCACGCGCCTGGCCGAAAGCCGGCGCGCGCCTTCGCGGAAGCATCAGGAAAAACTGGAACAGGCGCTCGCGGAATACCGGACCCGGGCCGAAGCCGCCGAGGACGAGAACGGCGGCGACCGTCCAGCCTCCCTATCGCCGCTGACGGCGTTGCTGCAAAGGCTGCGCAACGGCGACGAGGTACCCCGCGACCTGAAAGCACTGGCGCCGATACGCGAGGCCCAGGCCCGTCAGCACCTGGCCGCCCGCATCCAGCACGCCATCACCGCCACGCCCGGCGACGCCGGCCCGCTCAACGCGCACCGCCAGGTGGCGCACGCGCTGAAGACGCTGCGCGACGTCTCACCGGAATATCTGGAGCACCTGGTCACCTACCTGGATGACCTGATGGTGTTGGAGAAAATCCGCAAGTAGGTCGGGTTAGGCCAAAGGCCGTAACCCGACACGGTCTGTCTGACACGGTCGGGCTGACACGGTCGGGCGAAGTCGGGTTACGCTTCGCTAACCCGACCTACGTGACCGCGAAAGGGGCCACCTTGTGCGAGCGGGCCCGGTCCACCCGCCCCGATTCTATGAGTCCTCGAGCTTATCCTGGGTGCGCCGTTGGAAATCGCTGGCGTCGTGGCGCTCGCGCAGTTGCTCGCTGGGCTCACCCCAGGCGCGGTTGACCATGCGGCCGCGCTGCACGGCGGGGCGCTCGGCAATCTCCGCTTCCCAGCGCAGCACGTTCTTGTAGCTGTGCGCTTCCAGGAATTCAGCGGCTTCGTAGACCTTGTTGGTGACCAGGGCGCCGTACCAGGGCCAGACCGCCATGTCGGCGATGGTGTAGTCGTCGCCGGTCAGAAAGCGGTTGTCCGCCAGGCGGCGGTCGAGCACGTCCAACTGGCGCTTCACTTCCATGGTGTAGCGGTTGATCGGGTATTCGTATTTCTCCGGCGCATAGGCGTAGAAGTGACCGAAGCCGCCACCCAGGAACGGCACCGCGCCCATCTGCCAGAACAGCCAGTTCAGGCATTCGGTGCGCCTGGCCGGATCCGTGGGCAGAAAAGCGCCGAACTTCTCAGCGAGATAGAGCAGGATGGCGCCGGACTCGAACACGCGGATCGACGGGTCCTGACTCTGGTCCAGCAGGGCCGGAATCTTGGAGTTGGGGTTAATGTCCACGAAGCCGCTGCCGAACTGCTCCCCCTCGGTGATGCGGATCAACCAGGCGTCGTACTCCGCCCCTTCGAAGCCTTTTTCCAGAAGCTCTTCCAGCAGCACCGTCACCTTGACGCCGTTGGGCGTGGCCAGGGAATACAGCTGCAACGGGTGCTCGCCCACCGGCAGCGCTTTGTCATGGGTGGGGCCGGCGATGGGGCGGTTGATGCTGGCGAATTTGCCGCCGCTTTCCGCATCCCATTTCCAGACTTTCGGAGGCGTGTAGGTGTCGTCGCTCATAACTACTCTCTCGGTCAGACAAACGAAAATAGGCCCAGGGTTGAAGGCAAAGAATGACAAGATAACGCTCAAGACGGCGGCAAGATAGCCGCATCGTTCTTAATAACCCGCGGATTCTTGCCCGATCCTGGCGCCCCCCGGAGCACGCCGCCGGCCGCTTTCTTCCGCCCCTGAAACAACTGTGCTAACGTCCGAGCGACCTTCCCGGACCGACCCTGATTGTGGAGAACACGCTTGCCGGCGGACCCGAAACACAGCAACAAAGCCGCCCTCGGCAGCGAGCCGCATCTGGTGGAAGCCACGGTGGACGGCGTGCAGGACACCGCCCTCACCGAGACGCGCCGCAATCAGATCTGCGACGCGGCGTTATCCCTGTTTCTGGAGAAAGGCTTCGACGCCACCACCATCCGCGACATCTGCGCGCGCTCCGGCGTTAACCAGGCGAGCATCTATGATTACATCGCCAACAAGAACGACATCCTGCGCCGGCTGCTTAACAAGCTGTGGTTCGCCCAGGACGTACCGACCCTGGCGGAGCGCCTGGAGCGTGACCCGGACGTGCCGTTCGAGGATCAGGTGGCGGCGTTTTTCCAGGATGTCTGGACCAAGAAGCGCCAGGGGACCCTGCTGATCTACCGCTCCATTCCCCACCTTCGCGACGAAGACCGCAAGACCATGCGCGCCCGGGACGAGGCGGTGCTGGACGAACTGGCCGGCCAACTGCGACAGCGCACCGGCCTGCCGGCGGACGACCCGCGCGCCGAAGTGGTGGCCAACATGATCGTCTTTCTGGCCGCGTTCGCGCCCATGCGCGACTGGCTCAACCGGGGCATCGACGACACCGTGATCCTCAAAACGGTAGCGGCGGCGGTCCGCGCCATGGTCGACCAGTTGGGCGAAAAGCCCAATTAATTCAGCCTCTTAACTTCCGAAATAGCATTCCATTATTCCTGATTCCAGTGTGACCCGCCGGTCAACGGCGCTTGACTTGCCGCCACGATCCGCCTTAGCTTGATTCCTGACAAGTGTCAGCCAGCCCACGGCGCCCGCCGTGCATAAGGAGAACCATTGACGCCCGAAGACGCCCAGGCGCATATCGCCGCCAGCGATCCCCGCTTCGCGCTCACCGAGGCGGTGATCGGCGGAGTGCGCTACCCGGTATTCGCCAACGCCCCCGCGCACCTGCGCGTGCTGCTGGAAGACGCCGCCCCCGCCTACGGTGACCGCGACGCCCTGGTCTACCAGGACGAGCGCTGGAGCCACGCCGAGCTGTGCCGGGAGGTGCGGCGCGTCGCCAACGCCCTGGCCGACGACCTGGGCGTGCGCCAGGGCGACCCGGTGGCGATCGCCATGCGCAACTACCCGGAGCTGCCGATCCTGATTCTGGCGGTGGCGGCGCTGGGCGCGGTGGCGGTGCCGATGAACGCCTGGTGGTCCGAGCAGGAACTGGCCTACGGCCTCAATGACTGCGGCGCCCGGGTGGTGTTCGCCGACGGCCCGCGCCACCAGCGCATCGAGAAGCTGGCCGCCGACAACGGCCTGACGCTGATCGCGGTGCGCGACGCCGAGGCCCTGCCCGGCCAGCCGCGCTACGAACCGCTGCGCGACGCTGGCCGCGACGATCGCTGGCCGGACGTGGCCATCAAAACGGACGACGACTTTGCGGTGCTGTATTCCTCCGGCTCCACCGGCAACCCCAAGGGCGTGGTGCTGACCCACCGTGGCGCGATTTCCGCCGTCTATTCCTGGATCATGGCGCGATTGATGGCGCCGCTGGTGGCCGATCCGCCGCCGCCCCTGCCGGAGCCGGATCGGATTCAACCGCCCTCTTTCCTGGTGATAACCCCGCTTTTCCACGTCACCGCCTTGCAGTCGAATTTCCTGCAGGGCCTGGCCAGTGGCGCCACCCTGACCCTGATGTACAAGTGGGACCCGCAAGAGGCGGTGCGCCTGATCAAGCGCGAGCGCATCACCCGCTTCACCGGCGTGCCCACCCAGTCCGCCGAACTGATGGACACCGCCCGCGCCCTGGGCGAGCACCTGGATACCCTGGAAGCGATCGGCGGCGGCGGCGCCAAGCGGCCCGCCGCCCAGGTGGGCCAGCTCGCGGAGGCGTTCCCCGCCGCCGCCATCGCCTCCGGCTGGGGCATGACCGAAACCAACGCCCTGGGCATTCTGATCGGCGGGCCGGACTACGTGGCCCACCCGGAAGCCGCCGGCCGACCGACACCGCCGCTGCAGGAGATGCGCATCGTCGACGGCGACGGCAAGGAAGTACCCACCGGCGAGATCGGCGAGCTGACCGTGAAAAGCGCCGCCAACATGCGCTGCTACCTGAACCAGCCCGAGGCCACCGCCGACACCGTGCGCGACGGCTGGCTGTATACCGGCGACCTGGCACGCATCGACGACGAAGGCCTGATCTACATCGTCGACCGCAAGAAGAGCATCATCATCCGCGGCGGTGAGAACATCGCCTGCCTGGAAGTCGAAGGCGCGTTGCATCGTCATCCGGAAGTGGCCGAAGCCGGCGTCTTCCCGATTCCGGATGAACGCCTGGGCGAGATCGTCGGCGCCGGCGTCCAACTCAAACCCGACGCCCGCGTCGACGCCGCCGGTTTGCAGGCGTTTCTCGCCGACCACCTGGCCCGTTTCAAGATTCCCGACCGCCTCTGGCTGCGCAGCGAGCCGCTGCCCCGGGGCGGCACCGACAAAACCGACCGCCGCGCCCTGCGCGCGCAATGCCTGGCCGCCGACACCGAGGCGGGCGCCCACCCCAAAGGAGTAGAAACAAATGGGTAACGATACCGATCTGAACAACCTGGCCATGTCCGAAGACGCGCGCCCGCTGCTGGACGCCCTGGCCAAGCACATCCGCGACAACGTGGACCCGATCACCGAGGAATTCCACCGTTTGGGCGAAGGCCGCGCGGAGCGTTTCAGCTACGCCCCCGGTCAGCTGGAGCTTCTGGAAACCGCCAAGAACAAGGCCCGCGAAGCCGGCCTGTGGAATTTCTTCCTACCTAACGCGGAAACCGGCGAAGGCCTGTCCAATCTGGACTACGCCTACATCGCCTTCGAGCTGGGCAAGAACCCGCTGGCGTCACAGACCCTGAACTGTTCCGCGCCGGACACCGGCAACATGGAGGTACTGGAACGCGTCGGCACGCCGGAGCAAAAAGAAAAATGGCTGAAGCCACTGCTGGCCGGTGAAATCCGCTCCTGCTTCGGCATGACCGAACCGCATGTCGCCTCTTCCGACGCCCGCAACATTGAAACCAGCGCCGTGCTGGACGGCGACGACTGGGTGATCAACGGCGAGAAATACTATATTTCCGGCGCCGGCGACCCGCGCTGCAAAATCATGATCTGCATGGTCAAAACCAGCCCGGACGCGCCCACCTTCCGCCAGCAATCACAGATTCTGGTGCCCATGGACGCCCCCGGCGTGCACGTGCTGGGCCCGATGCGCGTGTTCGGCCACGACCACGCGCCGCACGGCCACATGCACATCAAGCTGGATAACGTGCGCGTGCCCAAGGAAAACATTCTGTGGGGCGAAGGCCGCGGCTTCGAGATTTCCCAGCTGCGCCTGGGCCCGGGCCGCATCCACCACTGCATGCGCTCCATCGGTTCCGCCGAGAAAGCCCTGGACCTGATTCTCGAGCGCGGCATGAACCGCGAAGCGTTCGGCAAGCAGATCATTAATCTCGGCAAGAACATGGAAACCATCTCGCGCGCCCGCATCGAGATCGAAGCGATGCGCATGATCGTCCTTAAGGCCGCCAAGGCCATGGACGTGATGGGCAACAAAGAAGCCCGCATCTGGGTGTCCATGGCGAAAGCGATGGTGCCGGAGAAGTGCTGCCAGATTATCGACCAGGCGATCCAGATTCACGGCGCCACCGGTGTCAGCCAATGGTCGCCGCTGTCCGAGATGTACATGCAGCAGCGCACCCTGCGTCTCGCCGACGGCCCCGACGAAGTGCACCACAATGTGGTCGCGCGCAACGAAGTGAACCGCTACAACCAGACCGGAGCCTGAAGTCATGGTGGAAACCAAGCTGTTCGATCTGACCGGGAAAGTGGCGCTGCTGACCGGCGCCTCCAAGGGCATGGGCAAAGCGATGGCCCACGCCCTGGCCGCCCACGGCGCCACCGTGGTGATCTCCGCGCGCACCCAGGAGACACTCGACCAGGCCGCCGCCGAAATCAACAAGGCGGTAGGCGCGGAGCGCGTGCACGCGGTGGCCGCCAACGCCAGCCGCAAACAGGAACTGGAGACGCTGGTGGAAAAAACCCACCAGCTCGCCGGGCCGGTGGACATTCTGGTCGGCAATGCCGGCGTCAATGTGCACTACGGGCCGATCTCCGAGATTCCCGACGACGCCTACGAAAAAACCATGCAGGTGAATGTGCAGGCCAACCTGTGGCTGGCCCGCCTGGTGGCGCCGGACATGATCGAAAAAGGCAACGGCTCGATGATGTTCACCGCCAGCGTCGGCGCCTTTAAACCGTCCGACACCCTGGGCGTGTACGGCACCTCCAAGCTGGCGCTGATCGGCCTGGTGCGCAACCTGGCGCTGGAATACGGCCCCAAGGGTATCCGCGCCAATGCCATCTGCCCGGGCCTGGTGCGCACCGATTTCGCCAAGGCGCTGTGGGACAACCCGGAAGCGGTGAAGCGTGCCAACTCGCAGATTCCGCTGCGCCGCCTGGGCGAAGCGGACGACTTCGAAGGCCTGGCCGTGTTCCTCGGCTCCGACGCCAGCCGCTACATGACCGGCCAGGCGCTCACCGTGTGCGGCGGCTCCTTTATGTGGAGCTGATGCAAGGAGAAGCTTTATGGAACTGAAAGGTAAAATTGTGGTGGTCACTGGCGCGGCTGGCGGCATCGGTCGCGCGCTGGCGCAGGTTTTCGCCAAGGCCGGCGCCAAAAAAATCGTGTGCGTGGACCTGGACGGTGACGGCGCCGAAGCGACCGCGAAGATGGTCGACGGCATTGGCCGCAAAGTGGACGTGTCCAACGAAGACGACATCAAAGCGCTGATCGACGATACCGAAAAAGACGTCGGTCCGATCGATCTGTTCTGCTCCAACGCGGGCATTTCCGTGCCCGGCGGCCCGGAAGTGGCCAACGATCAGTGGCAGAAGATCTGGGACATCAACGTGATGGCGCACATCTACGCGGCCCGCCATCTGGCGCCGAAGATGATCGAACGGGGCGGCGGCTATTTTCTGAATACCGCCTCCGCCGCCGGCCTGCTCTCGCAGATCGGCTCGGCACCCTACGCGGTGACCAAGCACGCCGCCGTGGGCCTGGCGGAGTGGATCGCGCTCACCTACGGCGACGACGGCATCAAGGTGTCGGTGCTTTGCCCGCAGGCTGTGCGCACCAACATGACCAAAGGCAAGGAAGACCACGTGGCCAGCGTGGACGGCATGATGGACCCGGAGCCGGTGGCCCAGGTCTGCCTGGAAGCCATTAAGCAGGAGACTTTCCTGGTGCTGCCACACAAGGAAGTGCTGCAGTACATGCGCAACAAAACCGAAAACTACGACCGCTGGATCGGCGGCATGCGCAAACTCAACCGTAAGTACCGGTAAAGCTCCAGAGGCCGCCGTTAACCTTCACCGATGTCTTCGTTCCAAAGAGCCGGATGGTCGCGGATAAAGTTTTCCATTAAAGCCGCGCCTTCCGGATCATCAAGATCAATGACGGTGACACCGTTGTCGCGCAGCCATTGCACACCGCCGGAAAACGTCTTCGATTCACCGACCACCACCGTGCCGATCTTGAATTGGCGCACCAGGCCGCTGCAGTACCAGCACGGCGCCAGGGTGGTGACCATGATCGTGTCGCGATAGTTACGCTGCCGGCCGGCTTTACGGAAGGCGTCCGTCTCCGCGTGCACGGAAGGGTCGTTTTCTTGCACGCGGCGGTTATGGCCGGCGCCCAGCAAGGTGCCATCGCCGCTGAACAGAGCGGCGCCAATCGGTATGCCGCCCTCCTCGAGCCCTTTCCGCGCTTCGTCCAGCGCCACGCGAAGCATTGCCTGATAATCCATGGACGGCATGGTTAATCCTCCTCCTATGAAGTAACCCTCGGCTTACCCTGCCACCATAAAACATAAAAACGGGCCCCGCCCGCGAAAGAATGACGGCTTGTCGTCATCCGGCGGGATCCAGGGGCGGCTCGATGAGAGAGCTCTCTGGTATCCTGCCGGCCGGCGTTGCCGGCCTTTCGCGGGCGGGGCCCGCTCCTACAACATCGCTCCGTGGCGCGATTAGTTCAGATCGAAGCGGCCCAGATTCATCACCTTGTCCCAGGCGGCGACGAAGTCGTTGACGAACTTTTTCTCGGCATCGTCCGCGCCGTAGACTTCGGCGAGAGCACGCAACTGCGAGTTGGCGCCGAACACCAGATCGAGCCGGGTGGCGGTCCACTTGGGCTCGCCGCTGCTGCGGTCGCGGCCTTCGAAGAGGAAGTCGTCGTCCTTGTCCTTGGGCGTCCACTCGATGCTCATGTCCACCACCGTCTTGTAGAAGTCGTTGTTCAACGACCCCGGGCGATCGGTGAACACCCCATGCTTGGTGCCGCCATGGTTGGCGCCCATGGTACGCATGCCGCCCACCAATACGGTCAATTCCGGCGCGGTCAGGGTCTGGAGCTGGGTGCGATCCAACATCAGCTGCTCCGCCGGAATCGTCGTTTTCGCCTTGCGGAAGTTACGCACCGCGTCCACGAACGGCTCCAGATACTTAAAGGAGTCCACATCGGTCTGTTCCAGCGACGCGTCCGTTCGGCCGGGCGCGAAGGGCACGGTCACGTGGTGGCCGGCGTTGGTGGCGGCCTTCTCCACGCCGGCGCAACCCGCCAGCACGATCAGGTCCGCCAGAGACACCTTCTTGCCACCCGACTGCGCGTTGTTGAACTCCGCCTGGATGCCTTCCAGCACCTTCAATACCTTGTCGAGCTGCCGCGGTTCGTTGGCGTCCCAATTCTTCTGGGGCTCCAGGCGAACACGGGCACCGTTGGCCCCGCCGCGCATGTCCGAGCCGCGGTAAGTGGACGCGGACGCCCAGGCCGCTTTCACCATTTCAGGCACGCTGAGCCCGGACTCAACGATCTTGGTTTTCAGGCTGGTAATGTCCTGGTCATCGATCAACGGATGATCGACTTTGGGCACCGGGTCCTGCCAGATCAGCTCTTCCTTAGGTACTTCCGGGCCCAGGTAGCGCTCGATCGGACCCATGTCCCGGTGGGTCAGCTTGTACCAGGCACGGGCGAAGGCGTCGGCGAAGGCTTCCGGGTCTTCATGGAAGCGACGGGAAATCTTCGCGTACTCCGGGTCGAAGCGCAGGGAGAGGTCGGTGGTGAGCATGGTCGGCTTGCGCTTCTTGCTCTTGTCGTGGGCGTAGGGAATATCGGCCTCGGCGTCCTTGGCCACCCACTGCTGGGCGCCGGCCGGGCTCTTTTCCAGTTCCCATTCGTACTTGAACAGGTTCTCGAAGAACAGGTTGGACCACTGGGTAGGCTTCTGCGTCCAGGTGACTTCCGGGCCACCGCCCATGGTGTCGTCGCCCATGCCGGTGCCGTGGCTGCTCTTCCAGCCCAGGCCCATCATTTCAATCGGGGCCGCTTCCGGTTCGGGGCCGACCTTTTCCGGATCGCCGGCGCCGTGGGTCTTGCCGAAGGTGTGGCCGCCGGCGATCAACGCCACGGTTTCTTCGTCGTTCATGGCCATGCGGCCGAAGGTCTCACGGATGTCGTGGGCCGCTTTGAGCGGATCCGGTTCGCCTTCCGGGCCTTCCGGGTTCACGTAGATCAAACCCATGGTGGTCGCACCCAAGGGATCTTCCAGCTCGCGCTCGCCGGTGTACCGCTGATTGGTGCCCAGCCAGTCGGATTCCGAGCCCCAGTAGACGTCCTCTTCCGGCTCGTACAGATCTTCACGCCCGCCGGCGAAACCGAAGGTCTTGAAGCCCATGGACTCCAGCGCCACGTTACCCGAGAGAATAATCAGGTCGGCCCAGGAAATCTTATTGCCGTACTTCTTCTTGATCGGCCACAGCAGCCGGCGCGCTTTGTCCAGGTTGACGTTGTCCGGCCAGCTGTTGAGCGGTGCGAACCGCTGGGTGCCGGTGCCGCCACCGCCGCGACCATCGCCCATGCGATAGGTGCCGGCACTGTGCCAGGCCATGCGGATAAACAGCGGGCCATAGTGTCCGAAATCCGCCGGCCACCAATCCTGGGAGTCG
Organism: Alcanivorax sp.; assembly: GCA_036276955.1. GTDB lineage: Bacteria > Pseudomonadota > Gammaproteobacteria > Pseudomonadales > Alcanivoracaceae > Alloalcanivorax. Next base: position 17,890 of record DASUNW010000070.1, read on the forward strand.
GTCATCAGATCGGCGAGGTCTTTTTTCAGCGCCGCCAGATCCAGACTTTTGAACGCTTCCGCGTAATCGAAGTCTTCGCCCATGGGATTGGACATGGAGGGATGCTGATGCAGGATATCCAGCCGCAATTGGTTCGGCCACCAATCCCGATTGGTGACGCCGCCGCCCGCGGCGTTACGAAAAGGGCATTTGCTCTCGGACATGGTTTTGTTCTCCTTGCTAGTCGTTGCGCTGTCTCGCGCCGTCATCGCTCGGGTTGCCGTTAGGCCGCTAGTACAACCTTACTTGTATTACCTTCCACCCCTACCCTGCCAATACAGACTGCCAAATACCCTGATAGCTTTTGTTACTAAGAGTGGTTTTGGCGTGAAGAAAGAGTCATGCAAGCGGCGCGCTTTTTATCTAGACTGGTCCACTGATTTTTCCAACCGGAGCCGCCGACCATGGGAGCCCGCCCCAAGCACCGCGACCGCCTGGTACGCACCGCCGCCGCCCTGTTCCGCCAGCACGGCTACGCGGCCACCGGTATCAACGACATCCTGAAAACCGCCGAAGCCCCGAAAGGTTCGTTCTATCACTACTTTCCCGGCGGCAAGGAAGAGCTGGGCGCGGAAGCGGTGCGCTACGCCGGCGCCCTGGTCACCCGGACCCTGGAGGAGTTGCACCGCCACCACACCACCGCCGGCGCGGCGCTACGCGCCTACGGGGAGCTGCTGGCCGGCTGGCTGGCCGATTCCGGCTACCGGGACGGCTGCCCGCTGGCCACCACGGTGCTGGAAGTGACGCCGCAATCCGAGCCCATCACCGCCGCCGCCAGCGACGCCTACGCCGCCTGGCGGCAGGCTCTGGCGACCATGATTGCCCCCACCGACCCGGACAGCGCCCGCGCCCAAAGCCTCGCCTCGCTGGCCGTCTCCGCCCTGGAAGGCGCGCTGATCCAGGCCCGCGTGGCCCGCGACCCGGCACCGATCCAGGACGCCTGCGAGCAAGTGGCGGCGCTGATCGACCAATCTTGAAACATTGATCTTAAGTTAAAATTATATAGACTGGTCTATATTAATATTGCGGAGCACCGCCATGATCAGCGCCCCCGAAGGCTTCCAGCCTCACACCCGCAAAAGCGGTTTCACCGATCCCTGGGAACCCATTTACCACCGCCCCCACGAGAACGGCATCAGCCTGGGCCTGCACGCCGGGGACGCCCACGCCAACAGTCGGGGCTTCGTGCACGGCGGGCTGCTCTCCGCCCTGTGCGACAACGCCATGGGCCTGAGCTGCCTGCCGCACTTGGTCGACAGCGCTCTTCCTGAACTAAAGGGTCTGGTCACCGTGAACCTGAACCTGGACTTCCTGGGCAGCGCCCGCGTCGGCCAGTGGCTGGAATTCCGCGCCGAGGTGACCCGCACCGGCCGCAGCCTGAGCTTCGCCAGCGCCACCGTGCTCGCCGACGGCCAGCCCTGCGCCCGCGCCACCGCCGTGTTCAAAGTGCAACGCTAATCCGGAGAACGGGCATGAACAGCGGCACCCCTCTGGCGTCAGGCCTCCGCCCTGGCCCCCTTCCGCGGGCGGCTTACCCCTGACTTTGGGTGTCGCCTGCCGGCACCGCCGTCGGATCCATCCAGAACATTTCCCAGACATGGCCGTCCGGGTCCGCCAGGCTGCGGCTGTACATAAAGCCCAGATCCTGAATCGCGTTGATGTCCGCCGTGCCGCCGTTTGCGGCCGCTTTTTCATTGAGCCGATCCACCATGTGGTGGTCATCACAGGCGAGAGCCAGCATTACTTCACTGGCGGTGGCCGGCGGGATCGGGCGGTCGGTGAAGGTGCGCCATTTATCATGGGTGAGCAGCATGACGAAGATGCTGTCGCTCCACACCATGCAGGCGGCGGTGTCGTCGGTGAACTGCGGGTTGTTTTCGAACCCCAGCGCTTGATAGAACGCCATGGCGGCGGCGAGGTCGGCGACGGGCAGATTGACGAAAAGCATTCGGGACATGGTTCGGTTCCTTCTCGGTGTCGAAAGTTGCCCCGCGGGGGGCGTCGCAAACTGGTCGCGCGACACGCCCCGATTTCGACATCCGTCATGTCGTCCAGGGGCAGGCACTACTAGGCTAATAATGCATCCAATGCTAGCATTGCTGTCATAGTACTGGAGAACACGATGAGCACCCTGACAGTCCGCAACCTGGACGATCAACTCAAGCAGCGGCTGCGCCTGGAGGCCGCCCGCCATGGGCATTCCATGGAGGAGGAAGTACGCCAGATCCTGCGCCGGGCGCTGAACCAGACCGTCGAGGGCGGCCTGGGCAGCCGTATCCGCGAGCGGTTTGCCCCCTACGACGGCCAGGAGCTTGAACTGCCCGACCGCCGTGATCCGCCACGGGCGGCGGACCTGGACCCATGATTGTCCTGGACACCAATGTCTTATCCGAGCTGATGCGCCCGGCGCCAGACCCGGCGGTGGTGGCCTGGCTCGACCGGCAAAACCCGGGCGACGTGGCCACCACCACGATCACGGTGGCGGAAATTCTTTTCGGCATCGAACGTCTGCCGGCCGGTCGACGCCGTGACACCTTTACGGTGCTGGCCGCCGATATGTTTGATCAGGACTTCGCCGGACGGCTGCTTCCGTTTGACGCCATCGCCGCCAGCCTTTATGCCCGGCAAATGGCCGCACTAGAGAGCCGGGGCAAACCCATCGCCATGGCGGACGGACAGATCGCGGCCATTTGCCAGGCCAATCGGGCCACACTCGCCACGCGCAATACCAAGGACTTCGAAAACATGGAGTTGGTAACGATCAACCCTTGGGAGCAGCTATAAACGAAGCGCGCCTCGCATCAATAATGATAACGGCAGGAGATCACTGTAATGGCGGTATCTTCCACCGCATAAACTAAGCGGTTGGTCTCGTCGATCCGGCGGGACCAGAAGCCGGCCAGATTTTCCTTCAGAGGCTCGGGCTTACCGATGCCCTCGAAAGGGGATCGTTTTACGTCGACGATCAACTTATTGATGCGCCGTAGCGTCTTTTTATCCTGGCCCTGCCAATGCACATAGTCCGTCCAGGCTTCGTCGGTCCAGCAGAGCAAACGGTCAGTCATCCATCAGCTCGCGCTCGGCGGTCTTGCCTGCTTTGTACTGAGCGATGGACTTGTTGAGGTGTTCGGCGTTCGCCGGGGAGCGTAGCAGGTGCACGGTTTCCATCAGGCTGTCGTAGTAATCCAGCGACATGACCACCGCGTCTTCCGCATCGCGGCGGGTAATGACCGTGGTATCCGCGTCATTCGTCACGCCATCAAGCACGGCTTTTAAGCTGTTGCGCGCCTCGGTAAAGGAAATAATCTTCATGGGGATCTCCGCCATGTACAGTAAATGGTACAAGTATAGGTTGGCGGCTTAAGTTGTACAAGATATCGGTCAGGTCTGCTTCACTCTGTCCTGCGTAATACTGTGCAACATTTGCACAAAATTGCCCTCTTCCCAAACCACGCCAACCTGAGGTAACGTGAACACCTGTACACAAACAGCATAATAACGAGTGAATACAGGAGCCCAGGCCATGACCCAGGCGCAGGAACCGAAACCGCGGAAAGGCTGGCTGAACAGGCTGGCGGCGATCACCGATATGTTCGCCTTCCCGCTGCGTACCTCCCATTACGTGGAGCTGGTGAACCCGCTGTGGACCACCCACCGTATGCACGCGCGGGTGGTGGACGTGTGGGACGAGACCAAGGACTGCCGCACCATCACGCTGCAGCCCGGCGCCAACTGGCGGCTGCACCGCCCCGGCCAGCACATCCGGGTGGGCATCCCGGTGGACGGCCGGCACTACACCCGCACCTACACGATCTCGTCGCCGCCGGAGCGGGACGACGGCCGCTTCACCATCACCGTCAAGAAGATCGAGGGCGGCCGCCTGTCGCACCACATCGTGCGCAACCTCAAGGTCGG
>DASUNW010000071.1:0-29030 GCA_036276955.1 Alcanivorax sp.
CCAGTTCGGCGTGGAATTTCTGGTAGAAGGCCGCCCAGCGCTTGGGGTCATGGTTGAACCATTTTCTCAGTTCGCTGGACGGCGACAGTTCCTTGCGCCATTCATCGGCTTGCAGGTCTTCCTTTTTGATGCCGCGCGGCCAGACCCTGTCCACCAGCACGCGATAGCCATCGGCTTTGTCCACGGCGTCGTAGACACGTTTGCACTGAATCCGGTGCGGTTGCTTCATACATGCACTCCTTGCGGGTATCGGTTTGCCGGTCATCCCGGGCCTTGGGCATGGCGCAGTGCCGTTTGAGCGCCGATGACCAGCTTTTGAATCCTGCGGGCAGCCGGCACGATAGAGTCAATGGCGCCGCAGGACTGGCCGGCGTAAAGCGCCATATCGTCCAGGTCGCCGCTGGCGTCCTGTAATGGCGAATCGGTGGAGAACAAATACACCGGCTGACCGTCCTGTTCCCCGATGATTTGGTCGAGACCCTGGGATTTCAAGTCGTCGTAGTCCCCCCGGGTCACCCGGTTGTCCAATACCCGGACCGGGGCCGGCTCATGCCAGTTGCGGTCGAAGATCGTGGTGTAAACCGTGTCTTCGCCCTGGGCCTGGACCAGGCGGCGCTTGTGGTGATCGTGGGCGTTGGCCTCATCGGTGGCCAGGAACGCGCTGCCCAGGCTGACGCCCTGAGCCCCCATCGTCAGGGCCGCGGCGAGACCTCTGCCGTCCGCGATACCGCCGGAGGCCACTACGGGCACCGGGCTCCATGGAATCAGTTCGGTTAGCAGGCTGAAGGTGGTCAGGTGGCCCTGCACATGGCCTCCGGCCTCGACACCCTGGGCGATCAGGGCGTCCGCGCCGGCGTCCACGGCGGCCTGCGCGCCCGCCCTTCCGCCGATTTGATGGATCACGCCGACTCCGGCGTCCTTGAGGCGCCGGATCAGACGCTGATCCACGTCCCAGAACAGCACCATCCAGGGCACCGAGAGGTCCAGGCACGTATTGATTTGTTGCTCGAGAAGCGCCGGATCCGTGGCGGCGGGGATCAGGTTGACGGCGAAGTGCTCGATACCGGTGGCCCGCAGCGCGTCCACTTCCGCGCGTATGCGATGGACCGGCTCGCGAACCATGCCGAGCACACCGAAGCCGCCGGCGTGGGAAACGGCGCCGGCCAGACGGTGACGGGCCACCCCGCCCATGCCGGCCAGCAAAATCGGCCACCGGCAACCCAGCAGGTCGCAAAGCGGTGTGTGCAAGGTGGGCGTTACCAATGCCATACCTGGTCCGCTTCCTCATAGAGTTCCGCCACCGCGCGGCGGGCGACGGGGCGAACCCCGTTTTGCAGCTTGAGTCCACCCAGGCCGCGCTCCTCCAGATCGTCCTGGACGGCGTACACCGGCACGCCGCTTTCCACCAGGTTGGCGATATCGCGGGGCAGCTCCGCCGGCTGGGTTTGTTGCCATTTGCCGATCGTCAACGCCGGCTGCCGTTTGCGCGATATCGCATAGTGCACGCCGTGGCCGCTCAGCAGCACCATCAGGTCGCCACCGGCGCCGCGCATCGACTGTGTCAGCCAGAGGATGGTGTCGTCCTGTTCTTCGGTGGTGGTCCGGTAGGCCTGGTCGATCACTTGCAGTACTTTCATGATTACCTCGTACCGATGGTTAGAGTGTTGTGGGCATCGCTGGCGTAACGCCACAGGTCCGGCGGGCCGCCCCGGCCACAACCTTCGATAACGTCGTTGACGCCGCGTTCGTCCACGCACAGGCCGCAGTTGATCCACTCGAAACCGACCCCGTTGCTGTGCGCCTTTTCTTGTAGCGCGGCGATCCAGTCCTTGGTCAGTGGGTGATCTTCCTCGTCGCTGTCGCGGTGATGGACGGCGTTGCCGTGGGGTTGCTGTTTGGCGAAGGCCAGCGCCACGGCGCCCTCGTAGGCGAAGACACGCACGCCCGCGCCCCGCTCGAGGGCGGCGTCGAGTAGCCGGAAAAAGGTCACGGTCCGCTCGCTTTCAAAGGGCGGCTCCATGAAGGCGAAGGTCAAGGTCTTGGTGTCACTCATCATAGGCTCCGGTTGGCGGGGTTAGTGCCAGATTACTTTGTGGCCGGCGAGCATGGCATCGATCACCAGGTCCATGTCGGCGACGCCGACCTGGTCCTTGAGGTCGGCGTGGTCGATCTCCCGTTGCGTCAGGGAGAAGTGGTCGGCTTGAACCGTGATGCCCCACCGCAAAAGGTCGTCGAACCGATCGCTTTTGGCGCCGCGCCGGGCCGGTGTCACGCCGTTCTGTACCAGCAGGACCGCCACCTGGTGGCCGGCGTCGTGCAGTTGGCCGATCAGGTGAAACTGGTGGTGGGTGCGGGTCTCCGTGAACGGGTCCTGGCTTTGAATGAACAGATAGTGGGACATGGCAAGCTCCGTTTTCAGAAAGAAGTGAGGGCGACGGGCGTGTCGTCGAGCAGGCCACGACGCACCAGAAAATCGCCGAAGTGTTCGCTGTGGTCCCGCTCTCCGGCGAAACGCTCCAGCAGGGGGGCAAGCAGATCGAGAAAGCGTTCTTCATTGACGTTGCCGGCGTAGAGGCGGGCCAGCCGGTCACCGTGAAAACTGCCGCCCAGGTAGAGGTTGTAGAGGCCCGGCGCCCGCCCGGTCAGGGCGATCTCGCCGAGATAGGGGCGCGCGCAGCCATTGGGACAGCCGGTCAAACGCAGGGTGATCGGTACGTCGGTGAGCCCGTACTGGCCTTTCAGGCGCTGGAACACATCCAGCAAGCGGGGGGTGTAGCGCTCCGCCTCGGCCATTGCCAGGCCGCAGGTGGGCAACGCCACGCAGCTCAGAGTGTGCGCCGCCTGGCTGTCCGGTGTCAGACGCCAGGCGAGGCCCAGATCCTCCAGGCGCCACTGCAGTTGTTCGAGTTCGTGCGTTTCGATGTGGGTCAGTTGCAGGTTCTGGTTGGTGGTCATGCGTAACCGGCCGCCATACTGTTCCAGCAAGCCGCTGATTTGCCCCCGCAGAGCATCGTCCAGGCGCCCGCTTTCAATATAGAGCGTGGCGTGCCAGAGGCCATCGTCGCCCTGCTGCCAGCCCAGCCGGTCCCCGTTGTGCTCGAAGCGCCGCGGCCGCGCCGGCTCAAGCTCTTGTCCCCGGCGGTGCGCCAGTTCTCCGAGGAACCAGTCCAGGCCGAGACGATCCAGGGTGTATTTGAAACGTGCCCGGTGGCGGTCCTTGCGGTCACCGAAGTCGCGCTGGATGGTCATCACGGTTTCGCTGAAAGCGGGCGCTTCTTCGGCATTGATAAAGCCGATTTCTTCCGCAAGCCGGGGGTAGCTGTCCTCGCGGCTGTCCAACTGACCCATGCCGCCGCCCACGCAAACGTTGAAGCCCTGCAGCTCACCCTTGTCGATCACCGCGATCAGGCCCAGGTCCTGGCCGTAGACGTCGATATCGTTGACCGGCGGTATGGCATAGCCAACCTTGAACTTGCGCGGCAGGTAAAGTTCGCCGTAGACCGGCTCTTCGTTATCCGCCGGCGAACCGGACTCCCGATACCAGATTTCGGGGTAAGCTCCGGTTTTGGGAATCAGCCGGTCGCTGGTGATACGGGCCAGTTCCGCAACGCGTTGGTGTGCCCGGGACAGGAACGGGTTGGCGCCACACACCACCCCCCGGCTGTCGTCACCACAGGCGGCGATGGTGTCCAGCCCGATGTCCCGCAGGCCCTGCATCAGCGCGCGCAGGTAGGATTTACGTACGCCGTGCAATTGCACTGTTTGCCGGGTGGTTATGCGGATGCCCCGTTCCGCGTAACGCCGGGAAAGCTCCGCGATACCCCACCATTGGTGTTTGTCGAGCAAACCGCCGGGGATACGCATCCGCACCATGAACTGATAAACCGGCTCCAGATGCCGCCGCCGACGGTCCGCGCGCCGGTCGCGGTCGTCCTGCTGGTAGATGCCGTGGAATTTCATCAACAGCGGGTCATCGCCGGGGACCGCGCCGGTGAGTGGGTCTTGCAGGCCTTCGGCGATACCGCCACGCAGGTAACGGCTGCGCGCCTTGAGCTGCTCGCTCTCGTTCAGGGCGTCCACGGGCTGGCTGAGATCGGAGCTACGGTCGATCATGCGGCCCTCCTAATACAGGTTCCGGTGAAGACGTTTCGCCTTCGAAAGTTGTTTCCAGTGGCCGGCGCCCAGGCGCTGGTCCACGGCGTCGCGTACCCGGGTTTCCGCTTCGGCAAGCCGCTCTTTGTCGCCGCAGAAATAAAGGTGGGCGCCGCGTTCGAGCCACTCGGTGAGCCGGTCGAGCTGTTCCAACAGTGGGTCGGCCAGTTCCCGGTCGGCTTGATCCGCTTGGAAAACGGTGTCCACCCGCTTCAGCAGGCCGTTGTCGCGGGCCTCTTGGAGGGCCAGTTGGTAAAGAAAATCTTCTTCGAAGCGTTGTTCCGTGAATACCAACCAGCACGGCGTGTGCCGGCCGGTCGCCGCCAGGTGCTGCAGGAAAGCGCGGTAGGGCGCGATACCCGTGCCTTCCGCGATCAGTACCAGCGGCATTTCGGGATCGTCCGGCAGGTGGAAGCGCGCGTTGCGGTGGGGGTAGAGACGCACCGAATCGCCCGGTTGCAGGTCCAGCAAATAGCGCGAGGCGATACCGGTTTCACGGCGCCCGGCGAACGGGTAGCGAAAGCGTTTGACGGTAAGGTGCAGTTCATCATCGAACGCGCTCAAGGCGTTGGCGAGGTCGTAGAGGCGGGGTTGCAGTGGCCGCAGTGACCCCACCAGAGCCTCGGCGTCGGGCCGGGCGGGATAACCGCGTAGCAGGTCCACAAGCTGGTGTTGTTTGAGCACCGCCCGCTGGGTCCGGGTGCCGCCGGCCACGGCTTCGCCGAGCGCGGCGTTTTCCGTCAGGCCGGCCCAGTATTCGAGGAACCGTCCGCCGGGTATGGTCAGGTCGCGATGTTGACGGAGCGCCTGTACCAACGGTTGGGGCGTGCCGTCCACGGTTACCGGCTGTTCTCCGCTCAAGCCGGTGGCGTCCAGTACGGCGGCCACCAGCTCCGGTGGATTGTCGGCCAGCACCCCCACCGCATCGCCCGGTGCCACCGCGAAATCCTGAGCCTCCAGCGCCAACTCCAGATGGTGGATCGGGCTGGCCCGGCCGGGCGCGGTAAGGCATTGATTGACCAGGACCTCCGCTTCCAAGGGGTGCCGCTTGTCATGGGCCGGGGTGCTTTTCGTCGTGCTTGGCGGCGCGGCCGGAGCGGCGTGGGATTCGCTCTTGGGCAGTTTTTCCATCAGCCGGGTCAGCCATTCCCGGGCTGGCGTCTCGAAATCCACGTCGCACTCCTGGCGGTCCAGCAAACGCTGTCCGCCCAGCGTTTCCAGGCGTGCGTCCAACTGCCGGCCGGCGGTGCAGAAGTGCTCGTAGGTGCTGTCGCCCAGGGCGAGCACCGCGAAGTGAAGCCCTTTCAGCCGGGGCGCGGTCGCGTCCTCCGCCAGCGCTTCGAAGAACGGCAATGCCGGTTCCGGCGGGTCGCCGTCGCCGTGGGTGGCGGTGATGACCACCAGATACTGGCGCTTGGCGAGCTGCCGGGGACGCACCCGGGCCAGGTCCTGGACCTCCGCCAGCACACCGGCCTCGCGGCACTGTTCGGTGAAGCGCTCGGCCAGCTGGCGGCTGTTGTCGGTTTCCGTGCCATAGGCGATCAGGAGCACCGGACCGCTGTCCGCGCGCTGTTGCGAAGGGGCGCTGTCGGTTTTTTGGCCGCCGGCCAGATAACCGCTCAGCCAGAGCGCCTGGCGGTCGTCCAGTTCGTCCAGCAGGGTGTGGATCCGTCGCCATTGCGCCTCGGAAAAAGGATGCGCCAGCACGTGGGCCGTCATCGCGGACTCCGTTCAGTACTTGGAGGCGGCAGTATGAATGGCTGCTCTATCACCGAATAATGAAATACAATGGGGCTTAACATTCAAAATATTGATATTAAGTATGGATATCGAGTTGGCCCGCACTTTCTTGGAGATTGTTCGCTCTGGCAGCTTTATGGCCGCCGCCGAACGTTTGCATGTCACTCAGACCACCGTGACCGCGCGCATTCACAACCTTGAGGGCCAACTGGGCTGCCGTCTGTTCGTGCGAAACCGCAGTGGTGCCCGCCTCACCACCAATGGGGAGCAGTTCGCCACCCATGCCAGCCAGCTGGTGCGCACCTGGGACGCCGCCCGGCGTGCTCTGCCGTTGCCGGAGGGCGCCGGGCAGGTACTCACCCTGGGGGGCGAAGTCAGCCTCTGGAACCCGTGGCTGCTGGACTGGTTGTCCACTCTGCGGGAAGCCTGTCCTGGCGTGGCGGTGCGCGCCGAAGTCGGCGAGCGCTCCACCTTGCACGAAAAGCTGGAGCAGAGCGTGCTCGATGCCGCCTTGGTTCATCAGCCCGATTACTGGCCGGGCATGCAGGTGGAACAGTTGATGGAAGAGAAACTGATTCTGGTGCGTTGCGGTGCCCGGGAGGCGCCTTATGTCTATGTGGACTGGGGCGCGGATTTTCGCAGGCAGCACGACAGCGCCTGGCCGGAAAGAACCCGGGCCACGATTAATGTGGATCTGGGGCCGCTGGCCTTGCGCTATTTGTTGCGGCACGGCGGCAGCGGCTACTTTCGCACCAGGGTGGTTCAGCCGTATTTGGAAAGCCGCGAATTGGAACGGGTCGCCGCGGCGCCGGAATTCAGCTATCCGATCTACCTGGTTTATGCACGGGATCAAAATTCCGGGCTTATCTCGGCGGCCTTTGACGCGTTGCGCGCGTCGCTGGTCGAGCAGAATTCCGCTCCGAAATAGAGACCAAGGTAAGAGCCTCTGGAATGCGTCATCGCGGTGCTTTACCCTTTCGCGCCCAGCGATAAGGAGAGGCTCATGTCCCACACCCGCCCCCCCGGCGCCAGCAATCAGCGCGATTCGATTCCGGTTTCCCCCACTCTTGAGGCCGATCTGCCCCGCCCCGGTTTGCCGTTGGCGACCGGTGAGGACCGTGGGCGTTTGCTTTGGGTGAGCGCGTTGGCGGTGGCGATCGGGCTGTTAGCCGGCTTGGTGGCGAAACTCCTGCTCATGCTTATTGATCTGTTCACCCAGCTGTTTTTTTATGGCCGGCTGTCCTTTGAGCCCGCCACGCCGATGGATCATGCGCTGGGCGCCTGGGTGATCCTGGTGCCCGTGGCCGGCGGTTTGATCATCGGTTTGATGGCGCGCTGGGGCGCCCCTGCGATTCGCGGCCACGGCATTCCCGAGGCGATGGAGCAGGTGCTGACGAACCAGAGCCGGATTCCTGCTCGCATCACTTTTTGGAAGCCGCTCTCGTCGGCGGTATCCATCGGCACCGGCGGACCGTTCGGCGCGGAGGGGCCGATTATCGCGACCGGTGGCGCCCTGGGTTCGCTGTTGGGACAGTTGCTGCATGTTACCGCCCTGGAGCGGAAAACGCTGCTCGCCGCCGGCGCGGCGGCGGGCATGGCGGCGGTGTTCTCGGCACCGGTATCGGCGGTTTTGCTGGCGGTGGAGTTGCTGCTGTTCGAGTTCAGAGGGCGCTCGATGATCCCGGTGGCGTTGGCGGCCGTTGCGGCCACCGGGGTTCGTTATGTGCTGTTGGGAGCGGACGCGGTGTTTCCGATGGGTGTCATCGCGCCGGCGGACATCCAGGCGGTGGCCGGTTATGCGCTGTTGGGCGCGCTGATTGGCGTGCTTAGCGTGGGCGTCACCCGGGTGTTGTATTGGATCGAGGACGGCTTCGAGCGGCTGCCGGTGCATTGGATGTGGTGGCCGGCAATAGGCGGCCTGGCGGTGGGTTTGGTCGGTTATGTGGAGCCGGCCACGCTGGGTGTCGGCTATGAGCTGATTCACTCGATCCTTAATGCGGAGTTGAGCATCACCGTTCTCGGCTTCCTGTGCCTGATGAAATTCATCTCCTGGTCCATTGCCTTGGGCAGCGGCACCTCCGGCGGCACGCTGGCGCCGCTGTTTATTATTGGTGGGGCCCTAGGTGGCTGCGCGGGCTTGCTGGCGGCACAGGCCCTGCCGGTTTGGGGCATTGACCCCGCGCTCGCCGCTCTGGTGGGCATGGCCGCTATGTTCGCCGGCGCGTCCCGCGCTTTTCTCACCTCCGTGGTGTTCGCGATCGAAGTGACCCATCAACCGAACGCGCTACTGCCGCTACTGGCCGGCTGCGCCACCGCTTACCTGTGCTCCACGCTATTCATGCGCCACACCATCATGACCGAGAAAATCAGCCGGCGTGGCGTGCGGGTGCCCACCGAATACGGTGCCGACCCTCTGGCGCAGATTACCGTACAGGCCGTGTACAGCCGGCAAGCGGTGGCGCTGCAAGCAGCGGACAGCCTGGAATCGGTTCGCGAATGGTTGCTTCAGGGCGGAAAGCACAGCCACCACCAGGGTTTCCCTGTATTGGACGCCGAAGGGCGGCTCCGCGGTGTTGTTACCCGCCGCGATCTGATGGCGCTGGATGCCGATGCCGAGGCTCCGGTGGAGACGTTGATAAAAAGAGCGCCGGTGGTTACCGCGCCGTCGTACAGCCTGCGCGATGCCGCCGATCACATGGTGCGCCACGGCGTGGGTCGGTTGGTGGTGGTCGATGCCTCCGACGCCGGTTCATTGCTTGGTATCGTTACCCGGAGCGACATTCTCAAGGCTCACCAGCGCCGTCTCGAGGAGCAGGACCTACGCTCAAGGACTTTCAGGGGAGAGAAAAGTTAAGATAGGTATGGTGGATCCATAATGCTGGGACAGAGGTGTGTTCGCAGCCTCTATACATTATCCAGGTCATACAAATCTAATAGGTGCCGATTGTTTTCGAGCCAACGGTTAAACCGAATCTTGAGGTCGTCAATGTTGGGGTAGTCGACCCCTATCCAGTCGCATCTCTGGGCGACAGCGCGCTGGTACGCCCCCCATATTCCGTACCGTCGCATGGAGAAACTCGTCTTCAGGCCCTGCTGCGCGGTCACCGTGATGTTCCAATCCAGGGACTTGCCTCTTTGTGCCGGCCGGATTCCGACCAGGCCGAATGGGTTGGCCTCCGTTTTCTCGGTAAACAGCTTCAGAGGACGCTGGTCGCCCATGGCGGCTTTGACCTCTGGACGTGTAAGTTGCTCGTCCCGCCAGGCTTTTGCGGCAGAGAAAGCGGCGTCTTTCCCGCCGTGCTTCCGGTCTCTAAAATCTTTCCTTCTCAGCTTTCGCTGCCCTTCCGAGTCCAGATGCGGGATAACACAGAACCAAAGTGCGGTGCTATGCAGTCTATAAAGATACAAAAACGGGTGAATGCGGGGAGGGCGCTTAACTAGCCTTTCCATAGCTCTAACTTCCGCTGGATCGGTATGTGTTTCTTTTTCATGGGGGTGCCGAGCATCGCCTCTATCGGGATAGAGGTGGCCTGTCGGGCCGGCCATGGTGGAAAAAAGCTATCAGACGATTAGAAAATGATCTAATGGGGATTGACCAATAAACAGACCGGAAAGTCATGTTTATGCGGTATTTAGAAGGGCGGATTAATCCGCCCTGGTGATCCAGCGTTGAATGTCCTGCTGGTTCTGAACGACGATTTTCTGCGCCTGCGGCGAGCGCTGTTCCGCCGGCAGATCCACGCGGAGTTGTTGCAACAGATAACTGACCAGGGCGCCCCGGGTCTCGATCTCCACTCGCTTTTTCCCGGCTCGCCCCGGGTGAACACCGGCCGGAAGCCTTGGCAGCCGGGTGAGGCAGTAAGCGCTGGAAGAGCTCCGTCGACTTGGGACCTCTGATGCGAGGCGCTGCTGGGAGTACGCATGCCGGAGGATCAGTAGGGGAGATGGTGGGCCCACCAGGACTTGAACCTGGAACCAACGGATTATGAGTCCGCTGCTCTAACCAGTTGAGCTATAGGCCCTAAAGCGATGCTGCAGAAAATAAAAAGCCCGGACGGCAAGGCCGTCCGGGCCGGTAGTTATATACCGAGTTACATGTCCGCGTCCAGGAAGCTGCGGAGGTGTTCGCTGCGCGAGGGGTGACGGAGCTTGCGCAGCGCCTTGGCCTCTATTTGACGGATCCGCTCCCGGGTGACGTCGAACTGCTTGCCCACTTCCTCGAGGGTGTGGTCGGTGTTCATGTCGATGCCGAAGCGCATGCGCAGCACCTTGGCTTCGCGGGCGGTGAGGTTGGCCAGCACTTCCCGGGTGGCTTCTTCCAGGCCCAGGGAGGTGGCGGAATCCACCGGCGAATCCACGTTGCCGTCTTCGATGAAGTCGCCCAGGCTGGAGTCTTCGTCGTCGCCGATCGGGGTCTCCATGGAAATCGGTTCCTTGGCGATCTTGAGCACCTTGCGCACTTTGTCTTCCGGCATTTCCAGGCGCACGCCCAGTTCTTCCGGGGTCGGTTCGCGGCCCATTTCCTGCAGCATCTGGCGTTGCACCCGGTTGATCTTGTTGATCGTCTCTATCATGTGCACCGGAATCCGGATGGTGCGCGCCTGGTCGGCGATGGAGCGGGTGATGGCCTGCCGGATCCACCAGGTGGCGTAGGTGGAGAACTTGTAGCCACGGCGGTATTCGAACTTGTCCACGGCTTTCATCAGGCCGATGTTGCCTTCCTGGATCAGGTCCAGGAACTGCAGGCCGCGGTTGGTGTATTTCTTGGCGATGGAGATCACCAGACGCAGGTTGGCCTCGACCATTTCTTTCTTGGCGCGGCGTGCTTTGGCTTCGCCGATGGAGATGCGGCGGTTGATCTCCTTGATGTCGGCCACGGGCAGGCCGATGACCTCTTCCAGGGTCATGATCTTGCGCTGGTTGCGCTGGATGTCTTCTTTCACCAGACGCAGCTTGTCGGCGTAATCCTTGGACTTCTTGCTCTTGAGCGTCTGATCGACCCAGTCCATGTTGGTTTCGTTGCCGGGGAAGATCTTGATGAAGTCGCGGCGCGGCACGCCGGCACGGCGGATCGCCAGCGCCATGATGTGGCGCTCGAAGCGGCGCACGGTGTCCAGGTGGGTGCGGGCGCCCTTGAGCAACTGGTCATAGATGCGCGGCACCAGCTTGAACAGGGTGAAGTGCGCGGCCAGGGCTTCCTGGGCCTTGGCGGTGCTGGCGTGATCGCGGCCGTTACGCTTGAACGAACGCTGCGTTTTTTCGTAGAGCTTCTTCAGCTCGGCGAAACGCTCCGCCGCCAGGATCGGGTCCAGGCCGCCTTCGTCCTCTTCTTCCTCGTCAGCATCGTTGTTGGTGGTGTTCTTGTCCGTCTCTTCTTCTTCGTCGTCGTCTTTCTGCTTGGCTTTCTCTTTTTCTTTCTCGCGTTCTTTTTCCTTGGCCGCTTTTTCCGCTTCCTCGCGCTTCTTCTGGCTGAAGCGCGGTTCTTTGTTGGCGTTGGTGGCGGCGGCGCCGTCGTCGTTGGGGTCCAGGTAACCGGCGATCACGTCGGTGAGCTTGCGCTCTTCGTCGGTGATGCGCTGGTACTCGTCGAGGACCATTTCCACGGCGCCGGGCCAGAAGGCGAGGGCGTGCATGACTTCACGGGTGCCTTCCTCGATGCGCTTGGCGATTTCGATTTCGCCTTCCCGGGTGAGCAGCTCCACGGTGCCCATTTCGCGCATGTACATGCGCACCGGATCGGTGGTGCGGCCCGGTTCGTTTTCCACGGAGGCGAGTACGGCGGCGGCTTCTTCGGCGGCCATCTCGTCGGTGCTTTCCGCGCTTTCATCCATCATGATCTGATCGGCGTCGGTGGCTTTTTCCACCACGCTGATGCCCATGTCGTTGATCATCTGGATGATGTCTTCCACCTGATCCGTGTCGGTGATGGACTCGGGCAGGTGGTCGTTCACCTCGGCATAGGTCAGGTAGCCCTGTTCCTTGCCCAGCGCGATCAACTGCTTCAGCTGTGATTGCTGCTGTTTCTGAGTCGTCATGCGAAAAGCCCGTGCAGTTTGGAAGAGTGTTGTGGAAGACGAGATGTCGTTGGGAAACGGCGTATTATACGGGGATATGGGGTCCGGGGCCAGTTTGTACAAGGGGCGGCGCCAGAGCCCGGTGCGGGCGGCGTCAGTCGCCGATCGGCGCCTGGCGGGCCCGGTTGCGGGCCTCGGAGAGCGCCTTGATCAGCTCCGAAAGCCGCGCGCCGTCCGGCATCGGGCGGCGCTGTTCCAGCTCCAGGGCCTGTTCCAGGGCCAGGGCGTTGAGGTGTTCCAGCGAATCGTGCCAGTAGCGCCGCGCCGTGGCTGCGTCCATGGGCGGTTTGAGCGCCTCGCGCAGCAGCGTCGACAGGGATTCTCCCTGTTCCAGCGCCATGATTTCGCCCAGCAGCGCCGGTGGCGAATTGGCCTGGTTGTTGGCGGCGCCGGCCACCTGGATCAGCAGGTCCAGTTGTGGGATGTCCAGCTCCTCCAGGCCCTCCGGCAGGGGCCGTTCCTCCAGCACTTGCGGGTGCGACAGCAGCACCAGCACCAGTCGCTCCACCAGGCCCAGGCCGCCGGCGCTGCCCCGTTGACGCTGCGGGCGCCGTGGCCGCGCCCGGGCGGCCCGGGCCACGGCGGCGTCGTCCCAGTCCGGCGGCGGGGCGCCGCCAGCCGGTTCGTAGCCGTCGCTGTAGTCGTCCGGTGGCGGGGGGCTCGGCTCCGCGGGCGCCGGGCGTCCGCGCTGGGCGGGCAGGCTCTGGCGCAGCTTTTCCAGGGAGCTTTGCTCCAGGCGGGTCAGGCGCGCCAGCTCTTCTTCCAGCAGGGCGCGGTAGACCGGTCCCGCCGGCTTGTCGAGAAAGGGCAGCGCCAGCCGCGCCAGCCGCGCCCGGCCGTCCACGGTGGCCAGGTCCAGGCCTTCGGAGAGGTGCCGGAACAGGTAGGTGGACAGGGCGTCGGCTTTGTCAGTGAGCGCTAACAACGCTTCCGGACCCTGGGTGCGCACCAGGGTATCCGGGTCTTCCCCTTCGTCCAGGAACAGGAAGCGGGCCTGCTTGCCGTCGTCCAGCACCGGCAGGATCGATTCCAATGCCCGCCAGGCGGCGCGCCGGCCGGCTTCGTCGCCGTCGAAACAGAACACCACCTCGTTGACCTGGCGGAACAGCAACTGGCCGTGTTCCTCGCTGGTGGCGGTGCCCAGGGTGGCCACCGCGTTGGGCACGCCGTGCTGGGCCAGGGCGATCACGTCCATGTAGCCCTCCACCACATAGAGGCGGTCGCTGCGGTCGCGGCTTTGCCGCCATTCCCACAGGCCGTACAACTCCCGGCCTTTGTGGAACACCGGGGTTTCCGGGCTGTTCAGGTATTTGGGCTTGCCGTCGCCGAGCACCCGTCCGCCGAAGCCGATGGTTCGGCCCCGGTGGTCGCGGATCGGGAACTGGATGCGGTCGCGGAACTTGTCGTAGGTGCGACCGTTGTCTTCCCGGCGCACCAGCAGGCCGGCGGTGACCGCCTGTTCCAGGGTTTCCTTGTCCAGGGACAGGCCGTTGATCAGGTTGTCGAACCCCGGCGGCGCGAAGCCCAGGCCGTAGCGGGCGGCGATTTCCCCGGTCAGGCCGCGGCCTTTCAGGTAATTCACCGCTTTCTGCTTTTCCGGGGCGCTTTTCAGTTGCTGCCGGTAGAAGCGTTCGGCGCGGGCCAGCAGGTCGTACAGGGTCTGCAGGCGGTCGCGCTTGGCCTTGTCTTTGCGCGCGTCGTGGCCTTCCTCGCGGGGCATTTCCATGCCGGCGCGGGTGGCCAGTTGCTCCACCGCCTCGGGAAAATTGAGGTGATCGTATTCCATCAGGAAGCCCACGGCGTTGCCGGAGGCGCCGCAGCCGAAGCAGTAGTAGAACTGCTTGTCCGGGGCGACCGTGAACGAGGGCGTCTTTTCCTGGTGAAACGGGCAGCAGGCGGCGTAGTTGCGGCCGGTCTTCTTGAGCGGCACGCGACTGTCTATCAGCGCCACGATATCGCTGCGCGCGAGGAGATCCTGAATAAAGTGTTCGGGGATGCGACCGGCCATGGGGGGATATTCCTCGCGGCGGGGCCGCGAATCAAGATCGGGCGGACGGTCAGGCCGTCAGGCGTTTCTTCACCTTGCCGCTGGCGGCGCCGATGTCGGCGCGGCCCTGCAGTTGCGGCTTGAGCACGCCCATGACCTTGCCCATGTCCTGCATGCCGGCGGCGCCGGTGCTGGCGATGGCGTCATCAATCAGGGCGTCGACCTCCGCCTCGCCGAGCGGCGCGGGCAGGAAGGTCTGCAGTACCTGGATTTCCGCTTCCTCGATGTCGGCGAGATCGTCCCGGCCGGCGTCGCGGTACTGTGTCGCGGAATCCTTGCGCTGCTTGATCAGCTTGTCGAGCACCGCCAGGCTGCGCTCATCATCCAGCTCGATGCGTTCATCCACTTCGATCTGCTTGATGGCGGACAGGGCCATACGCACAACGCCCAGGCGCGCCTTATCCTTGGCGCGCATGGCGTCTTTCATGGCCGTGGTGAGCTGTTCTTTAAGAGCGCTCATGGCGATTCCTGACTGTGCGGCCCGTGTTACCGGGCGGTCTCTACGGCCGGAACGGCTTAGTAGAGACGCTTACGGGCGAGCTGCTCGCGCTGGAGCTTCTTCAGGTGACGCTTTACAGCGGCGGCACGCTTGCGCTTACGCTCCTGGGTGGGCTTCTCGTAGTTCTCGCGACGACGGACTTCGGAGAGCACACCGGCTTTCTCGCAGGAACGCTTGAAACGACGCAGGGCCACGTCGAAGGGTTCGCCTTCTTTCACTTTCACCTGAGGCATGAAGTATCACCTACCTTGAAATTTGGATTAATGAGTGCGCTGCGGGGCTCAGGTGGAGGGCCCGGACAGCAGGGCGCGAATTCTACCTGAGCCCGGAGGAAATGCAAAGAGGCGGGCTTGGCGGTATCATGCGCCTCCTTATTCAGGGAGTCTCCATGCGCGTATTGGGCATCGAATCCAGCTGTGACGAGACCGGCGTGGCCATCTTCGACACCGAACAGGGCTTGCTCGGCCAGGCGCTGTACAGCCAGATCGACATGCATGCCGCCTACGGCGGCGTGGTGCCGGAACTGGCCAGCCGCGACCACGTGCGCCGCCTGCTGCCGCTGGTGCGGCAGGTAATGGGCGAGGCCGGCACTGACCCCGAGCAGCTCGACGGCGTGGCGTTCACCGCCGGCCCGGGGCTGGCCGGGGCCCTGCTGGTGGGCGCCGGGGTGGGGCGCAGCCTGGCCTACGGCTGGGGGCTGCCGGCGGTGCCGGTGCATCATATGGAAGGCCACCTGCTGGCGCCGATGCTGGAAGAGGACGGGCCGGCCTTCCCGTTCGTGGCCTTGCTGGTGAGCGGCGGCCACTCGCTGTTGCTGGAAGCGCGCGCCCTGGGCGATTACGCGCCGCTGGGCGAATCGGTGGACGACGCCGCCGGCGAGGCCTTCGACAAAGTGGCGAAAATGATGGGCCTGGGCTACCCCGGCGGCCCGCGCCTGGCCAAGCTGGCCGAGAGCGGCCTGGCCGGCCGGTTCCGCTTTCCCCGGCCGATGACCGACCGCCCCGGCCTGGACATGAGCTTTTCCGGGCTCAAGACCTTCACCCTCAACACCATCAACGATCTGGGCGGCGTCGCCGCGCTGAGCGAGCAGGACCGCTGCGATATCGCCTTGGCGTTTCAAGAGGCGGCGGTGGATACGCTGGTGATCAAATGCCGGCGCGCCATGGAGCAGACCGGCGCCGAGCGGCTGGTGGTGGCCGGCGGCGTCAGCGCCAACGTGATGCTGCGCGAGCGGCTGGACGCGGCCATGGGCAAGAAGGGCGTACGGGTGTTCTACCCGGGGCTGGCCTACTGCACCGACAACGGCGCCATGATCGCCTACGCCGGCGCGCTGCGGCTGGCCGGTGGCGAACGCAGTGGCCTGCCGATCGCGGTGCGGCCACGCTGGCCGCTGGCGGAACTGAGGCGCCTCTAGCTTCAACTTTCAACTTGTAACTTGCAACTCTCGCTTGACTAGCACGGCCGGCCCGTCACCATCGCTGGCTTGCAGCTCAGCGCTTACCGCGGAATCCCAACTCTTCGCCACTTATCAATTTGGCAAGATTGGCCCGATGGCGAACCACCATGATCACGGTGAGCGCCACCATCGGCCAGAACGCGGTGGGTAGCCAGAACCACAGGCTGATCGGCGCGGCCACGAACGCCAGCAGCGACGCCACCGAGGAAATCCGCGTGGCGCCGAATACCGCCAGCCAGACCGCCCCCGCCACCAGGCCGCTGGGCCAGTGCAGTGGGAACAGCAAACCGAAGGCGGTGGCCACGCCCTTGCCGCCACGGAACTGGAAAAACACCGGGAACAGGTGGCCGAGGAAGGCGCAGAAGCCGACCAGCGCGGCGGCGGTGGCGGACAGCCCCAGGCCATAGGCCACCAGCACCGGCAGGGTGCCCTTGAGCACGTCGCCGAGCAGGGTCAGGGCGGCGGCGGGTTTGCCGCCGATGCGCAGCACGTTGGTGGCCCCGGGGTTGCTGGAGCCCTGGGTGCGCGGGTCCGGATAGCCGAACAGCCGGCACACCAGAATGGCGCTGGAAATCGAGCCCAGCAAGTAGGCGGCCGCGCACAAAGGCAGCAACCCGCCCCAGCTTTCCTGTAATGCTATGGTGTCCACCGGCTATAATCCTGAATCCTGTTTTTAAAAAACCCCAGGCATTATCAAGGACCAACATGGATATCGTCTATATCAGTGATTTGAAGGTGGACACGGTGATCGGCATTTTCGATTGGGAGCGCCGTATCCGCCAGACCGTGAGTCTAGACCTGGAAATGGCCACCGACATCCGCAAGGCCGCCGCCAGCGATCACATTGATGACGCCCTGGATTACAAGAATATCGGCAAGCGCGTGATTCAGTTCATCGAAGACAGCGACTTCCAGTTGGTGGAAACCCTGGCCGAGCGTGTCGCCGACGTGGTGCGCGAGGAGTTCGGGGTGGCCTGGCTCAAGTTGCGGCTCAGCAAGCCCGGCGCGTTGCGCGGGGCCCGGGATGTGGGTGTCATCATCGAGCGGGGGGAGCGCACCTGATGACCACGGTATTCCTCAGCCTCGGCTCCAACATCGACCGCCAGCACAACATCGGCTCGGGGCTGAACGGCCTCGCCGCCGCCTTCGGCGAGCTGCGGCTGAGCCCGGTCTATGAAAGCGAGGCGGTGGGCTTCAAGGGCAGCCCGTTCTTCAATCTGGTGGTGGCGCTGGAAACCGACTTGCCGGTGGCGGCGCTGGCGGACCGGTTGCGCGATATTGAACGCGACCACGGCCGGGTGCGCGGCGAGAAGAAATTCGCCAGCCGCACCCTGGACATCGACATCCTCACCTACGGGGATCTCACCGGCGAGATCGACGGCGTCAGCCTGCCCCGCGACGAGATTCTCAAGCACGCCTTCGTGCTGCGACCGCTGGCGGATCTGGCGCCGGAAGCGACCCACCCGCAACTGGGCCGCACCTACGCGGCGCTGTTCGACGAATACCGCTTCCCCGAACAGCGCCTCTGGCAGGTGCCTTTCGTCTGGCCCTGAACCCGGGTTAAGCGCCCGGGAGGAACAGTGAGCGGCCGCCGTCCACGGCCAGTATCTGGCCGGTGATATAAGGCGCTTCCAGCGCCAGCCAGGCCACGGTGGCGGCGATATCGTCCGGATCGCCGGCGCGCCCCAGGGCGGTGGCGTCGAGAATCGCCTGCTGATTGTCCTGGCCCTGTTCGGGCCACAGGATGGCGCCCGGCGACACGCCGTTGACGCGCACCGCCGGCCCCAGTTCGCGGGCCAGGCTCTTGGTCATCATCGCCAGCCCGGCTTTCGCCATGCAGTACAGAGGATGGCCGGCCAGCGGCTTCTCCGCGTAAACATCGATCATATTGACGATGGCGCCCTTGGCGTCCGTGAGATCGCCGGCCAGTTGCTGGCTCAGCAAAAAGGGCGCGCGCAGGTTGCTGTGCATCAGCGTGTTCCAGTCCTCGTCGGACGCCTCGCCGAGCGGGGTGGGGTAGAAGCTGGAGGCGTTATTGATCAGCAGGTCGAGACCGCCGAAGGCGTCCCGGGCGCGCACCGCTAATTCGCGCACCGCCGCCGGGTCGCGCAGGTCGGCGGCCAGGCACATGGCGCTGTCCGGTCGCTCGCGGTTGAAGCCGTCGACCAGGTCGCGGGCCTGCTGCTCGCTCCGGTGGTAGTGGATCACCACCCGGCAGCCTTGGTGGTGCAGGGTTGCCGCGATGTGGGCGCCGATGCGCCGGGCGCTGCCGGTGATCAGGGCGATGGGGGCTGCCATTGTTCCAGGAACTCCTTTTTGTATTCCTTGATGCGTTTGATGCGCTTGTCGTCCAGCGCCCGGCCGAGGGCCGGGCCGGTCAAACCGGCTTCACGCAGGCCGGCCACGTCCACCGCGCGCACCGCCTCGGCGACGCCCAGCAAAAACGCCGCTTGGATGTAGGGGGTCTTGTGGTCCGCCGAGCACACCCGCGCGTCCGCCTCGCAGGCGTCGACGAGAAACTTCAGACGTCTCGGCCGCCGCAACACGTCCAGGTTATGCAGTAGCCCCCAGACTTCCGGCGGCCGCAGTTTCATCACCCGTTGCACCCGTGATTGCCAGCGCGCCATGGTCATGGCGGCATCGGTTTTTTCCTTGGGCACGCGCAGCCGCTGGGACATGGTTTTGGCGACATGCATGCCGCGCCGTTCGTGGCCGCGGTGTTCCGGCCAGCCGTCCGGCGGCGTTTCCGCTTTACCCAGATCGTGGCACAGCAGGGCGTAGCGGGACGTCAACGGGAGCTTCAGGCGTGCCGCCTGGGCCAGGCAGCGCCACTGGTGGCTCAGCACGTCCAGGGTCGGCTGGTGATCCGGCGATTGGGGAATGCCGTCCAGGTTGGCGACCTCCGGAAACAACTCCGCCAGGGCGCCGCACTCATGCAGTATCTGGAAAAACACCTGCGGCGAGCGTTCCATCAACGCGCGGCTGGTTTCCTTCCACACCCGTTCGGCGGCCAGGTGCGTCATCTCGCCGCTCATGACGATGT
Source organism: Alcanivorax sp. (assembly GCA_036276955.1). GTDB lineage: Bacteria > Pseudomonadota > Gammaproteobacteria > Pseudomonadales > Alcanivoracaceae > Alloalcanivorax. The sequence continues at coordinate 19,012 of DASUNW010000071.1, forward strand.
CGCCCATCAACTCCAGGGTGGTGTCCGCCACCCGGAAACCCATCCAGTGATAGCGGGCGGCGAAGCGGGCCACGCGCAGCACGCGCAACGGGTCCTCGGCGAAGGCCGGGGACACATGGCGCAGGATGCGGGCTTTTAAATCCCGTTTGCCGTGGAAGGGGTCGAGGATCTCACCGCCCGGCGATTTGGCCATGGCGTTGATGGTGAGGTCGCGCCGGATCAGATCGTCTTCCAGTGTCACGTCGGCGTCGGCATGGAATACGAAGCCGCCGTAGCCGTGGCCGCTTTTGCGCTCGGTGCGGGCGAGGGCGTATTCCTCGCGGGTGTCCGGATGCAGAAACACGGGGAAGTCGTTGCCCACCGGTTTAAAACCCTGGTCCACCAGTTGTTGTGGCGTGGCGCCGACCACTACCCAGTCTCTTTCCTTGACCGGCAGCCCGAGCAGTTGATCGCGCACGGCACCGCCTACCAGATAAATGTCCATGTTGTTGTCACCAACCCTTTGAAGCAGAATAGTTGCATGTTTATTTTTTTTAGCAAACCGGCAAAGGCTCTGTGGCCCATGGCTATCCGCCACCCGCACGCGTGGTGTGTGCGCGGGTCGCCGCCGCCTGCCTGACCGGTTTCTACCGACTGAGGCCGCGGCGCTGTCAAGCCCGCGGCTTTTTTGTTTTTGGGAACCTTTGTTTTGAGCAGTGAACGCATTTTCACTGTCGCGCCCCCGAGGTACAAGTTTTACGAACGGATAAACATCATGAATACCCTGGCTGCCTACTTGATCGTGATCGCCGTTTGGGCGACCACGCCCCTGGGCATCAAATGGAGTGGTGAGGCGTTGCCGGCGTTCGCCGCGGCTGGTTCGCGGATGGCGATCGCCGCCGTGCTGGGCCTGCTGTGGCTGGCGGCGCGCCGTCAGGCGCTGCCTCTGCACCGCCAGGCGCTGGCCAGTTACACGGCGGCGCTGCCGGGGATTTTCGGCGCCATGGGCTGCAGCTATATGGCGGCGCGGGACTTGCCGTCGGGGTTGATTTCGGTGGTGTTCGGGCTGGCGCCGCTGATTTCCGGGCTGATGATGCAATGGCTGCCCGGCGGCACCCGGCTGAACGGCTGGCATTGGCTGGCGTGCCTGCTGGGCCTGGCCGGTCTGGCGCTGGTGTTCGGTGACAGCTTCGCGCTGTTGCTCCAGGAGCCGGGCGCGGTGGCCGGCGATGAGGCCCGGCGTGGGCGTGGGCTGTTATGGATTCTCAGCGCGGTGACCCTGTTCGCCGCCTCCGGCATCGTGGTGCAGCGGGTCGGCGCCGGCCTGGCGCCGATGCAGCAGACCGTGGGCGGCCTGTTGTTTTCGCTGCCGCTGTACGCCCTGGCCATGGCGGTGAGCGGCCAGGGGTTCGACTACAGCGGCGATCAGCGGGGCCTGGGCGCGATTGTCTATCTGGCGGTGTTCGGGTCGCTGCTGGGCTTTTATTGCTACTTCCAAGTGCTGGCCCGGTTGCCCGCCGCCACGGTGGCGCTGGTGACCCTGATCACACCGGTGCTGGCGTTGATGCTGGGCGCCGCGCTGAACGATGAACTGCTGGGCGCGCGCGTACTGGCCGGCGCCACCGTGATCGTGGCGGCCCTGGGCCTGTACCTGCTCGGCGACCGGCGGGTGCGGCGCGGTGTCGTTTCCACCGCCGCCGGCGACGGATAAGATCATTGCGCCCACGTCGGGCCCTGAGTAGGGTCACTGGGTCACGATGGGAGAGTGAATCAATGAAAACACGTCTTACTGAATTGCTGGGTACCCGCTACCCGATCATCCAGGGCGGCATGCAGAATGTCGGCTACGCGGAACTGGCGGCGGCGGTGTCCAACGCCGGTGCGCTGGGCATCATCACCGGGCTGACGCAGCCCACCCCGGAGGATCTCGCCAAGGAGATCGCCCGCTGCAAGGAAATGACCGACCAGCCGTTCGGCGTCAACCTGACCCTGCTGCCGACCATCAAGCCGGTACCCTACGAGGAGTACGCCCAGGTGATCGTCGACGCCGGCGTCAAAATCGTGGAAACCGCCGGGCGCAGCCCGGAGCCCTTTATGGCCATGTTCAACGAGCACGGCGTCAAGGTGATCCACAAGTGCACCTCGGTGCGCCACTCCCTCAAGGCCCAGAGCCTGGGCTGCGCGGCGGTGTCCGTGGACGGCTTCGAATGCGCCGGCCACCCCGGCGAGGACGACGTCACCAACCTGGTGCTGTTGCCCGCCGCCGCCAAGGTGCTGGATATCCCCATGGTCGCCTCCGGCGGCATCGGCACCGGCGCGCAAATGGCCGCCTGCCTGGCGCTGGGCGCCGACGGCATCAATATGGGCACCCGCTTCATGGCCACCAAGGAAGCGCCCATCCACGAGAACATCAAACGCGCCATCGTCGAAGGCAGCGAGCGCGACACCGCCCTGGTCTACCGGCCGTTGCGCAACACCGCCCGGGTCTACAAGAACAAGGTGGCCGAGCGGGTCAACGAGATCGAGCGCGAAGCCGGCAAGGACATGAAGTTCGAGTTGATCAGCGACATGGTGGCCGGTGCCAAGGGCAAGGTGGCGCTCAAGGAAGGCGATGTGGATTACGGCATCTGGACCAGCGGCATGGTGCAGGGGCTGATCGACGCCATTCCGTCCTGCGAGGATCTGGTGCAGGAAATCATGCGTGAGTGCGAGAGCACCATCCGGGATCGTCTGGCGGTGTTCGCCGCCTCCTGATTGTGGGAGCGGGCCTGCCCGCGAAAGGGTGGCGCCAGTCACCCGGCGGGATTCCAGAGGCCTGGCTCTTCCGGTGTTCGGTGCTCCGCATCCGAGACGCGGTGCAATGGTGGTGCCTTCCGGGATCGCTCAAGCCGTCCCTGGTCGCTCTCATTTGGCCATCCCTGGCCAAATAGGTCCCTCCAGGCACCACCATTGCCCCGCTCACTTGGCAGCGGAACCGTCACGGGTCAGAACACCGCTAGGACCTTTCTACGAAGTGGGGTTTGTGGCGGCGAATCTTCCAAGGAGCGCCGGGATCGGGTGGGCCCGTCCAGGACCGTGTTTGGCCAGGGATGGCCAAAGCGGTCCGCCGCCCGGCCGAGCCTACATGGATGTACTCGTGGCGTGTCCTGGACGGGCCCACCCGATCCCGGCGCGGGCTTTCTGGAGGATCCAGCCAATCCGGAGATAACCGCCTCTGGGATCCTGCCGGCAAGCTCCGCTTGCCTTTCGCGGGCGGGGCCCGCTCCCACAAGCCCGCTCCCACCAGGAGGCCCGCTCCCTAAATCTGGCTACGGAGTACCCGGCCCGACTGGCGTGAACGTCACCAGGTGGTCCATTTCCAGCTCGATACCGATGCGCCCCCCGACCGGGTGGGCGTGGTGGCTGGGCGCCATGCAGGGCACCCGCACGCCGCCGTCCAACTCCAGCGTATAAAGCATGTGCGCGCCGCGAAAGGCGCGCTCCACCACCCGGGCGGTGCGTGGGCTGTCGTCGTTGTGCAGGATGTCGTCCGGGCGAATCATCACGTCCACCCGGTCGCCGGCGGCGGCGCGTTCGGGCAGGGCGCCGGCGAACACGCCCAGGCAGGTGTCCACCCGGCCTTCGGCGGTGACCGTGCCGGGAATAAAGCTGCTACGGCCGATAAAGTCGGCCACGAAGCGGGTGCGCGGGCGGTGATAAATCCGGTAAGGCGTATCCCACTGCGCCAGCCGTCCAGCGTGCATCACGCCGACCCGGTCGGCGATCGCGAACGCCTCGTTCTGGTCGTGGGTCACGAACAGGGCGGTGATGCCCTCTTTGAACAGGATGGCGCGCACGTCGCGGCTGATCTGCTCGCGCAGCTCGGCATCCAGCGCCGAGAACGGCTCGTCCAGCAGCAGCAAGCGCGGTTTCGGCGCCAGTGCCCGGGCCAGGGCCACGCGCTGCTGCTGGCCACCGGAAAGCTGGTGCGGGTAGCGGGTGCCCATGCTGGGCAGGCCCACCAGGGTAAGCAGCTCCTCGATTCGGGCGCGGCGTTGGTCGGCGCTCCAGCGGTCCAGACCGAAACCGATATTGGCGGCCACGTCGAGGTGCGGAAACAGGGCGATGTCCTGGAATACCATGCCCACCCGGCGCTGCTCGGCGGGCACCAGAAGCCGGTCGTCGGTGACGGCCTTGCCGTGCAGCGCGATCCGCCCCCGGTCCGGCGCCAGGAAGCCGGCCACCAAGCGCAGCAGGGTGGTCTTGCCGCAGCCTGACGGGCCGATCAGGCAGCCGATCAGGCCCTCGTCCAGGGCCAGGGAAACCGCCTCCAACACCGGTTGGCCGTCGAACCGTACGTTCAGGTCGTCAATGGTCAGCATGGGAACTCTCTGGATCGGGGCTGCTTATTGAGCGAGTCAGCAGTATCACCGGCGCCACACCGGCGAGCAAAATGGTCAGCGCCGGCAGCGCCGCGTCCGCCAACCGCTCGTCGGACGCCAGCTCGAAGGCGCGCACCGCCAGGGTATTGGTATTGAAGGGCCGCAACACCAGGGCGGCGGGCAATTCCTTGAGAGTATCCACGAACACCAGCAGCGAACTGGTGGCCAGCGGCACCCGCAACAGGGGCAGATGCACCCGCCGCAGCATTGGCAGTGGCGCCGTGCCCAGCGAGCGGGCGGCGTTGTCCAGGTTGGGGGAAAGCTTCTGCAGGCCGGCGTCCAGCCCCTGGATGGGAATGGTCAGAAAGCGCACCGTGCAGGCGAACACCACCGCGAACAGGGTGCCGGAAAACAGCAGCCCGGGTTGCGGCAGGCCGGCGGACGCCAGCAGGTCGTTGAGGCCGTGGTCCAGGCTGGCGAGCACCAGCACCACGCCCACCGCCAGTACGGTGCCCGGCACCGCGTAGCCGAAACCGGCGAGAGCGACCGCTAGGCGGCGGGGCCGGTCGCCGCGCAGCCGCCGAGCCCAGATCAACAGCAGGCCCAGGCCGGTGGCGGCAAACGCCGTGCACAGGGCGATCAGCAGGCTGGTGCCGAGCAGGCCCAGGAACTCTGATTCAGCCAGACCGCGCCAGCGTGGCAGGCTCCAGACCAGTAATTGCAGGGTGGGCAGAATAAACCCCAGCAGCACCGGCAGCCACAGCGCTGCCGCCAGCAGCAGCCCCGGCCCCGGGCGTAGCGGTAGCGGCGCCGCCGTCCGCGCCGAGGCAACGCTGATGCGCCGCTCTTTGCGGGCGCGCCGCTCCAGGGTCAGCAGTGCCACCATGGCGAGCAACAACACTCCGGCGAGTTGCGCCGCCGCCTTGGCATCGCCCAGGCCGAACCAGGTGCGGTAGATGCCGGTGCTCAGGGTGGGCACGCCGAAGTAGGCCACGGTGCCGTAGTCCGCCAGGGTTTCCATCAGCACCAGCGCCAGCCCGGCGATGATCGCCGGCCGCGCCAGCGGCAGGGCGACCCGGAAGAAACGCCGCCAGGGGCCGGCACCGAGGGTGCGGGCCACTTCCAACGCCACCGCGGATTGGCTGACGAAGGCGGCGCGGGTCATCAGGTACACGTAGGGGTAGAGCACCAGCGTCAGCATTAAGCCGGCGCCGGCCGGGCTGCGGATGTCGGGAAGCGGCAGCGACAGCGCCTGCTGCAGAGCGCCTTCGCTGGCGAGCATGCCGGTCCAGGTGTAGGCGATCAGATAGGCCGGGCAGGCCAGCGGCAGCAGTAGGGCCCATTCGAGCACCCGGCGGCCGGGGAAGCGGAAGCGGGCCACCGCCCAGGCGGCGGCGACGCCGATCAGCAGCGTGCCGGTGCCGGTGAACAGGACCAGGAACAGGGAGTGGCCCAGGTATGACGGCAGCACCGTGCTACGCAGATGGGCCCAGTTAGAAGAGGCGCCGGCCAGCCAACTGCCGACCACCACTAACACCGGCGCGGCCAGCGCCAGGGCCAGCAGCAAGAGAAACAGGGAGCGCAAGGCGGGCGACGAAAACATGGCGCGATTATACCGATCCGTCGTCGCCTTGCCTGTGTCGATCGGTTATTTCCAGCCGGCGCGGTCCATCAGTTTGAGTGCGTCCGCGTTGTGCTCACCCAGCTTGACCAGGGGCAGATCGTCCTGCTTGAACTCGCCCCATTCCCGCAGCACGTCGCTGACCGGCACGTCGCCGCGCACCGGGTACTCGTAGTTGGTTTCGGCGTACCACTGCTGGGACTGGTCGTTGACCAGGAACTCGATCAGGCGCACGGCGTTGTCCGGATGCGGGGCGTTGGCGGCCACGCCGGCGCCGGAGATATTGATGTGGGCGCCGCGGCCCTCCTGGTTGGGCCAGAACACCGCCACCTGATTGGCGATCTCGCGGGCATTGGCGTCATCGCCGCCCTGCATTGAGCCCAGGTAGTAGGTGTTCACCACGGCCAGGTCGCACTCGCCGGCGGCCAGGGCCTTGATCTGGTCGCGGTCGCCGCCCACCGGGTCGCGGGCCATATTGTCCACCAGGCCTTCGGCCCACTGCTCGGTCTGCGCTTCGCCGTTGTGGGCGATCAGGCTGGCGGTCAGTGACTGGTTATAGATATTGTCCGAAGAGCGGATGCAGATGCGGTCGTCCCACTTGGGGTCGGCCAACGCTTCGTAGGTGGACAGTTCGGACGGGTCCACCCGGTCCGGGGCGTAGACCACCACGCGGGCGCGCACGGACAGGCCGTACCAGTGGCCGTCCGGGTCGCGCAGGGCGGCCGGCACCTTCTCGTTCAGCACTTCGCTGTCCACGGCGGCCAGCTGATTTTCTTGCTGGGCGCGGTACAAACGGCCAGCGTCGGTGGTGATCAGCACGTCGGCGGGGCTATGCTCGCCTTCGGCTTTCATACGCTCCACCAGGGCGTCGGCGCTGCCGGTGATCAAGTTCACGGTGATACCGGTTTCCGAGGTGAAGCGGTCCAGCAAGGGCTTGATCAGCGCTTCCTTGCGGGCGGAGTAAACGTTCACTTCTTCGCTTTGCGAACTGCACCCGGTGACTACCAGGGCGGCCAGTAACGGAAAGAGGACACTGAGTCGACGCATGAAGGCTTTCTCCGACGGTTTAAGGATGCGCCGGATATAAACATTAATGAGAATGTTTATCAATCAAGGTCGTGTGAAGGCATCGACAGCCGTTCCACCACGCTGCCGTTGTCGACGCTCTCCAGATGCACGTCGAAACCCCACAGACGGTGCAGGTGCCGCAGCACCTCCTGGGCGGTGCCCGCGTCCAGTGGCCGGTGGTGTTGGCGCAGGTGCTGCAGGGTCAGGGAGCGGTCACCGCGAACGTCCGCCGAATACACCTGAATGTTGGGTTCCTGGATGCTCAGGTTGTACTGCTCGGAGAGCCGGTTGCGGATCGTCCGGTAGCCGGGCTCGTTGTGGATGGCGTTGATCTCGATATAGTCCCGTTCGGAGTCGTCCATCAGGCTGAACAGCTTGAACTCGCGGATCAGGCGCGGCGACAGAAACTGTTGAATAAAGCTTTCGTCCTTGAAGCTTTCCATGGCGAACTTGAGCGTCGCCAGCCAGTCGCTGCCGGCGATATCCGGGAACCACTGGCGGTCCTCGTCGGTGGGCGCCTCGCAGATGCGGCGGATATCCTGAAACATGGCGAACCCCAGCGCATAGGGATTGATGCCGGAATAATAGGGCGAATCGAACGGCGGCTGGTATACCACCTGGCTGTGGTTCTGCAGGAATTCGAGCATGAAACCGTCGTCCACGCGGCCCTGGTCGTAGAGCTCATTGAGCAAGGTGTAGTGCCAGAAGGTGGCCCAGCCCTCGTTCATCACCTGGGTCTGGCGCTGCGGATAGAAATACTGCGCCATCTTGCGCACGATGCGGATCACCTCCCGCTGCCAGGGTTCCAGCAGCGGCGCGTTTTTTTCCAGGAAATAGAGCAGGTTTTCCTGGGGTTCCGACGGAAAGCGCTGGCTGGGCTCGCGGCGCTGCACCATGGGCTGCATGTCCGGAAAGGTTTTCCACAGCTCGGACACCTGTTTCTGCAGGGCGTCTTCCCGATCGCGCTGGCGGCGTTTCTCTTCATGGGCGGAAATCGGCGTCGGTCGCTTGTAACGGTCCACGCCGTAGTTCATCAGTGCGTGGCAGGAATCCAGGGTTTCCTCCACCGCGGTGACGCCGTGGCGCTGTTCGCATTCGGCCAGATAGTGGCGGGCGAACACTAGATAATCGATGATCGCGGAGGCGTCGGTCCAGGTCTTGAACAGGTAGTTGCCCTTGAAAAAGGAGTTGTGGCCGTAACCGGCGTGGGCGATCACCAGCGCCTGCATGGTGATGGTGTTTTCTTCCATCAGATAGGCGATGCAGGGGTTGGAGTTGATCACGATCTCATAGGCGAGCCCCATCTGCCCGCGTCGATAGCGGCCTTCCACCTCGACGAACTGCTTGCCGAACGACCAATGGTTGTAGCCCACCGGCATGCCCACCGAGGAGTAGGCGTCCATCATTTGTTCCGAGGAGATCACTTCGATCTGGTTGGGGTAGGTGTCCAGGCCGAACTTGCCGTGCGCCAGCTCGGCGATAGCGCGGTCGTATTCGGCCAGGGTGTCGAAGTCCCAATCGGAACCGCTGGAGATCAGCCTGCTGTCGGCCACGGTCATGCCACCTCCATGCGTTTCTTGAACAGATGGCGGAACACCGGGTAGATGTCGCCGGGATCGTCGATCTGGGCGATCGAAAATACGTCGCCGCAGCGTTGCTGGACGGTCTGGTACTGCTCCCAGAGCGCCTGGTGGCTGCGCGGCATCACCTCGACATAGGAAAAGTGCTGCATGCGCGGCAGCAGTTCCTTCTCCAGCAGCGCGGCGCAGCCCGGCGAATCGTCGTTCCAGTTGTCGCCGTCCGAGGCCTGGGCGCCGTACAGGTTCCACTCGTCCACCGGGTAGCGTTCCTTGATGATGTCCAGCGTCAGCTTAAGCGCGCTGGAAACAATGGTGCCGCCGGTTTCCCGCGAATAGAAAAACTCTTCCTCGTTAACTTCCTTGGCGCTGGTGTGGTGGCGGATGAAGACCACTTCGGTGTGTTCGTAGTTGCGCTGCAGAAACAGATACAGCAACAGAAAGAAACGCTTGGCCAGGTCCTTCATGTCCTGATTCATGGAACCGGATACATCCATGATGCAGAACATCACCGCGCGGCTCACCGGCACCGGTACTTTGACATGGTGATTGAAGCGCAGGTCCACTTCATCAAGAAACGGGATGCGTTCGATGCGTCGGCGCACCCGTTCGATCTGCGCTTCCATATCACTGAGGCGCTCGTTCCGCTCCGGCGACTGGTCTTGATTCAGCAGCGCGTCCCGTTCCTCTTCCAGAAGACGCAACCGGCGGCGGCTGGCCGCCGTGAGCGCGCGCCGACGCATGGACGCCTGACGCATGGAGCGCACAATGTTGATCTTGGCCGGCAGGCCGTGACTGACGATGCCGCCGTGGCGGCGGTGGAAGGAGCGGCTGCCCTCCAGGTGCCGCTTGATCAGATTGGGTAACTCCAGATCCTCGAACAGGAAATTGAGAAACTCGCGCTGGTCGATCTCGAACGCGAACTCATCCGTGCCATCGCCGGAATCGCTGGCGTCCCGCCCGCCGGCGCCGCCTTCACCGCCGGACGGCTTCTTGACCCGGTCACCGGCCTGGAATTCCCGGTTGCCCGGGTGCACCACATTCCTTTGCCCGCCGGAACCATGATGAAGACGCGGTTCGGACAAATCCTTCTCGGGAATACTGATGCGCTCCCCTTGTTCCATGTCGGTGATCGAACGGCGGCCCACCGCGTCGTTCACCGCTTCACGAATATGGCGCCGATAACGCTCCAAAAAGCGCTGCCGATTCACCGTGCTCTTGTTTTTGCCATTGAGACGCCGGTCGATAATGTAGCTCATTGCGACCTCCAGGGAGTTGCGAGTTACAAGTTGAAAGTTTCAAGTTGAAAAGGCGGCTCCGAACTGGTCGCGGAGAGCGCGCTCGCCGATCACATCTGTCCAACCCGCGTTTCAACTTGCAACTTGTAACTTTCGACTGCTTTTATTGCGCTTT